>CALFSR010000165.1 GCA_937916565.1 uncultured Bacillota bacterium
GGCGGAGAGCTGGCGGCAGGGGCCGCCGCGGGCGTGGCCGCGCCGTCGCGGGTTTCCGCGTAACGGCCGGGCGGCACCGGGGCGGGCCGCGCCGCCACGAGCCCTCCCCATAGCTCCCGCAGCCGCTCCTGCTCGGCCCTGCGGCGCGCGGCAGCCGCTTCCCACGGGCACCGTGCGTGCTCGGCCAGCACTTCCTCGTAGACGGCCGCGGTGCGGGATGCGATTTGGTCCCAGGCGTAATGCTCCGCCACATGGCGCTGCGCGCTGCGCCGCAGACGGTCGGCGAGGTTCGGAGCATGGAGCAGCGCGAGCACCTGCCGCGCCAGCGATTCGGGGCTGCCCGGCTCGGCCAGGAGCCCGGTTTGGCCATGCCGGATAATCTCCTGAAAGCCACCGGTCGCGGTCGCCACCACGGGCGTACCCGCGGCCATCGCCTCGAGCGCGACGATACCGAACGGCTCATACAAGCTGGGAAACACCGCCACCTGCGCGGCCCGGAGGAAGCGGTCCCGTTCCGCGTCGCCCGCGTAGCCGTAAAAGGCCACGTGCCCGCGGATGCCGAGCCGCTCCGCCCGGGCCTCAAGATCCGGCCTGGCCGGGCCCTCGCCGGCAATGACAAACCGGGTCGCGGGATGGCCCTCCAAGATAATAGGAACGGCGTCCAGCAGCACGTGGACGCCCTTTTCGCCCACAAGCCGGCCCAGGAAGAACACGAGCGCTTCATCCGGCGCGGCGAACCGGGCGCGGAAGGCAGCATCGTCCGGACGGCCCTCCCCGGTCGGCGGCGTCACTCCGTTGGGGACGACCCGAACTTTATCTGCGGGGAGCTGGAACACCCGCCGCACCTCGTCCTCCATAAAGCGGCTGCAGCAGATGACCCGCCACGCCTCGTACGTAAGCCACCATTCCACGGCGCCGATGTGGCGCTGCAAGTCGTTGTGCAGGCCGTTGTTGCGGCCGTGCTCGGTCGCGTGCACGGTGGCCAGCAGCGGCACGGCCAACCCGTGCTTGAGCGCCTTGCCGGCGTAGGCCGCCAGCCAGTCGTGGGCGTGGACGATGTCAAATCGGGCGCCGCACGCGAAGAGGTGCAGCGCCCGTTCGATCATCTCCAGGTTGAGCCGCATGACCCAGCCGGGAAAATCCATGGGAGCCGGACCGGTGACGGGCAGCCGGTGCACCTCTACCCCGCGGTCAAGTTCAAAGGCGGGGGCGCCGGCCGCCTCCTGGGTCAACACCGTCACACGATGTCCCAGATCGGCCAGCGCCCGGCTCAAGTACGCTACGTGGCGGGCGAGCCCGCCGACGACCTTGGGCGGGTACTCCCAAGAAAGCATCAAAATATGCCGTTTCACCCGTCCGCCTCCTCCTGGGACATCCAGCGGCCAAACAGCCGCACGACGTCCATGCGGTGGATGATGCCCACAAGGCGCGCACCGTCCACCACCGGCAAGTGGCGTACGCCGTGCTCTCCCATGAGCCCGATCACCTTCTCGAGCGGCGCCGCCGGATCGACGGTGTGCACGGCGCGGGTCATGATGTCGGCCGCCCGCAAGCCTGCGATCTCCTTGAGCAGCTCCTGGTGCAGGCGCCGAGGGCCAAGGTAAAGATCGACGTCGAGAAACCGCACCCGGTTTGGTAGCAATAAGCGAAGGAAGTCCGTCGCGGTGATGAGGCCGAGCAAGTGCCCCTCCCGGTCGGTGATGGGCACGCCGTCCACTTTGTGGGCCACCATCAGCGACGCGACGTCAGCCAAGGACGTCTCCGGCTTCGCGGCCGGCACCTCCGCGGACATGATCTCCCCGGCCAGCATGGCCATCCCCCAGTTCTTCCCAGAGCACCCGCAGCATCTCGGCCCCGCTCCACGCTTGGGCGAAACAACCCCGCGCCCGGTACGGCGGGTCGCCGTCGAAAATCTCGGATACGTGGCCCAAGGCCCCTTCGGCGACGAGGTGGCGGCGCAGAGGGTCAAGCAGCCGGCGCACCTCTTCCCTGGCCGCGCCGCCCCGACCGCGGCATCGCAGGAGCGCGCTGGCAAATGGCCCCAGAAGCCACGGCCAGACGGTACCCTGGTGGTACGCCGCGTCCCGCCGCCACTGATCCCCGGCGTATACGCCGCGGTATCCGGGCTCTTCCGGCGCCAAAGTCCGGAGCCCGACCGGCGTCAACAGCCGGCGCGCCGTCTCGGACACGATCCGTCCTCCCGCGGCACGCCCGAGCACCGGGAACGGCAGCGCCACGGCCAGGAGCTGGTTGGGACGCAACTCCTCCCCTGCACCGGTCGCCATGGCCGGAGCACCCGCGGGCGGCACGAAGTCCCGGAGCCAGCCTTGCGGCAATGGGAACCGCTCCGTGAAGCTGCGCTGCACCGCTAACGCCAGCCCTCGCCACTCGCTGGCGCCGGGAGCCTTGAGCTTCCGCGCTAGGCTTTCCACCGACCGAAGGGCGTTATACCACAGCGCGTTGATCTCCACCGGCGCCCCCCGGCGGGGCGTCACGACCCAACCGTCCACCTGGGCGTCCATCCACGTCAGCGGCACACCCTCGCCGGTGACGTCCACGAGGCCGTCCGGCCGGCAGCCGATGCCGTAGCGGGTGCCCCGGAGGTAATGGCGGCAGACGTCCTCCGCGGCCGGCAACAACTCCCGCCCCACGGTGTCGTCGTCACCGGTCGCCATGGCATACTTCCAAACGGCATAGACGAACCAGAGCGGGGCGTCGGCGGCGTTGTAGTCCGCGCCTTGACCGTCATCAACGAAACGATTG
>CALFSR010000166.1 GCA_937916565.1 uncultured Bacillota bacterium
GCCGAGGGCGGGGACCGTCGAAAAGAGGCAGAGGAAGTAGACTTGGTACGCGGCCGCGCCCGCCAGCGCCCAGCCGCCCCAGCGGCCCACCACCATGCGCAAGCCGCGGCTCAGCTCCACCACCGCCGCGTCGACGGCGGCAGCCCGGGCGTGGGCCCGCCCGGTTTCCATGAAGATGCGCAGCACGCCAAGGGTGATGGCCCCGATGACCCGCCGGGCGCGGTGCACTTGCCACAGCAGCACGGTCAGCGCAAAGAGCCCGATGGTGTACGCGAGCAGCGTCCAGCGCACCACGCTGTCGATAACCGGGTCCGCGCTGACCTCAAGGCCAAGGCCAAAGACAAACAGCAGGCCAAGCACCGCCAGGCTGAGGTGGGCGATGAAACCGCTGCCCATGACCGCCGCGGCCGCGTGCCCGACCGGCAGGCCGGCCCGGTAGAGGGAGTAAATTTGCAGGGGCCCACCCCCGATAGCAAAGGGCGTGATGGCCGCGAGAAAGTAGCCAAGGAGGTTCGTGCGGAGGGCGACCCAGGCCGGGATGCGATAGCCCATGCCGAGGCCCATTGCCTGCAGCCGCAGCACGTCCGCCGCCCACGCCGCAAGCATGAGGCCCAGTGCCACCAGCAGCCAGCGGATGTCAAAGGACGCGAGGGCCCGCCAGGATCCTTCCTGCCACGTCATGCGCAGCACGAGGCCCGTGGCCAGGGCCGTGAGGCACAAAGCCAACAGGACTTGCGGCCACAGCCGCCGCTTCGGCACCTGCAACGGCGAACATCCACTCCTAGGGCTGCAGTCTATGTGTCGGTGGCGTGGGACTCTCCCGTGACGTAGAGGTAGAGGCCAAAGCGCTCATCGACGGCGGCCGGGCGCCATCCCGGCAGCGGGCGCCGGTGCGAGACGATCCGCGCCCCGGGCCGCAACTCCGCCGAGAACTTGTCCTTGAGCTTGTCGGCCGCGCCTTGGGACAGGAAGAAGGTGACCACGTCCGCATCCCGGAGGTTTACATCAAAGAAGTTTGCCCGTTCGACCCGCACCCGGTCGCCGAGCCGGCCCAAAAAGACGCGCCAGTTGCACAGGGCCGCTCGCAGCGGGTCGATTTCGATCCCGACGGCCCGCGCGCCAAACTCCCGCGCCGCGGTGATGATGATGCGGCCGTCGCCCGCCCCCAAGTCGTAGAGGGTTTCGCCGGGGGCCAGTTTCGCCATCTCAAGCATGGCACGAACCCGCCGCATGCTGGTCGGGCTCCACGCACCGCCCACAAACGAAGGCAGCACGATGGACAGCAGGATCACGCCGCCCACAATGAGCAGCAGCCAGTATACCGTTGACATGCCCGACCTCCCGCACGCTTGCCTATCGCACCCGCCCTAATTCAACGGCCCGGCGGCCATCTCCTCTACTTGGCATCCTGGAAACACCCTTCATCAGCATTTGGCATCGTCGCCGGCGCAGGGGACCGCCCGCCGGGAACCGAAGCGACCGGCATGACCCATGCACGGCGATTGCTGATGGTGATCGCGGCCGCCATCGTATTGGCCGGTTTCGTCATGTGCCCGGTGCAAGCCGGGGCCAGCGGGAGCACCGTCCCGCCGCCTGCGGCGACCCAAGCCGCGGCTGGCGATCCGGACCGCTCGGTTCTCGATAACCCGCTTCTTCTGGCCGGACGGGCCGCGGAAGCGGAACTCGGCCACGAGCTGCACCAGGAGATCGTGGCCGGGGAGGAGTACGGTCCTCCGGTCGAGGAGGGCCGGGCCGCCGCGGTGTTTGACCGGCTCGTGCCCGTCGCTCTCGCCCTGCGGGACAACCTCACCTACACGCTCACCGTTTTGGATGACGACGAACCGGCGGCCTTTGCCTTGCCCGGGGGGTACGTGTACGCCACGACGGGTCTGGTGGCGGCCTTGGACGACGATCAGCTGGCCGGTGTGCTGGCCCACGAACTCGTGCACACCGTCTACAGCCACTCGCTGGAACAGATGTCGCTCATGGCCAGCCTGGAGCAGATCGCCGGCACCCTCATCGGCGGCGACGGGGCCCGGGGCCTGTTGGCGGATATCGGGCGCTACCTCCTGTCCCTGGGTTACAGCCGCAGCCAGGAAGCGGAAGCCGACCGCATCGGACAGCGCTGGGCCGCGGCGGCCGGGTTTGATCCTTTAGGCTTGCCGCAGGCATTGCGGATTCTCGACGGCTCGCCGCCGTCCCGCGGCGCCGCCGCGTACCTCTCGAGCCACCCGGCCACCCACGAACGGGTCACGGCCCTTGAAACGTCCGCCGCCGGGCTTGCGCCCGGAGATCCGGCCCCTCCCGGCGCGGCCGCCTCGTCGCCCAATCGCCTCATCGCCCTTGTCGCCCTGCTGGTGGCCGCCCTCGCCCAGGTGCTGGCGTGACGCTGGCACGCCCGTAGGGCCGCCGGGGTCGTCCGCGGCCGGCTGGTGGGCGCATCCCCCTTTACGCGCCAGGAAGCCGCGCCGGGCTCGTCGAAACAGCGGGTGAATCCCGGCGGAACATCCGGCGTGCCGGCACAGAGGAGGACATCCATGAAGCGTCAAGCCGTACATAGCGACCGCGCCCCCAAGGCCATCGGCCCCTACTCCCAAGCCATCAAGGCCGGCGGCTTCGTCTTCGTCTCGGGCCAAGTGCCTTTTGACCCGGAAACGGGGCAGGTGGTGGAAGGGGATATCGTGGCGCAGACGGAGCGGGTGCTTAAGAACGTGCAGGCGGTCCTTGAGGCCGCGGGGGCCACCATGGCCGATGTGGTGCGGGCGACCGTGTACCTTAAGGACATGAACGACTTTGCGACGGTCAATGAAGTGTACGCCCGCTTTTTCCCCGGTGAGCCCCCGGCCCGGGTAGCGGTGGAAGTGAGCCGGCTTCCCCGGGACGTGCGCGTCGAGATCGACGCGGTCGCGTATATCGGCTAGCCTGCAGGAACGATTCGGAGACCCTCGGCCCAGCGTGCGCCCGCGGCGCGGCC
>CALFSR010000167.1 GCA_937916565.1 uncultured Bacillota bacterium
CGACCCGTTCACCGCCGGGCCGCCGGGCCGGGCGGGCGCAGGAACGCCAAAAGGAGCAGCACTCCCAGCGCCCCCATCAGCGGGTACAGCGTCCCGACCACCCGCGCGAAGGGGAAAACTCCGCCCAAAAACGCCGCCGCGCCGCCCGCCACGACGGCGGCCCGGAAGCGGCCGCCCCCGGCTTCGCCCAGGCGGGCGGCAAAGCCATAGAGCATGGCCACCGCGGTGGTGTATACCTCGCCCAGCAGCAAGACGCTGTAGGCCAGGGGCACCCACGCCGGCAAACTCCTGGCCGCATACAGCATGGGGATGTCCAGCTCCCCGGCGGCGGGCATGAAGGACGCCACCGTGAGGTGGATCGCCGCGGCACCAAGACCAAGCAAGGCCCCGCCCAGGACACCGCCGCCGGCGACGGCAGCGCGATCTTTGCCCGCCGCGCCCAAGGGGCCAAGGATCGGGACGGCCAGGACCATGTTGTAGGCGACGTAGAGGGCGCCGGCCAGCCACCACCAGGGCACCGGGGCGAGCTCCACCGCCCCCTGCCATGCAAATGCCCCGGCCAACCCCGGACCGGTCGCCAGCGAATAGACCGCAATGCCCAGCACCGCCGTGATGAGCAGCGGCGCGAAAAACGCCAGGGCGTTGACGACGCCCCGCAGGCCGGTGAGTACCGTCAGCGTGCTGGCCGCGGCCATGAAAAACGCTCCGGCCCATCTCGGCCATCCGTACTGCTCCACCATGGCGGCAGCGGCGCCCGACACCATGGTGGCCGCGGTACCCAGCAGGAAGAACATCATGACCCCATCGACCACGGGCGCAAGGCGCGGGCCGACCGCCCACGCGACGATCGGCCGGTGGGAAGCCGCGCCGAGCTGCCGCCCAAGCAGGAGCACCCGCACGCCGAACCCTGCGAACAGGACGACGGCGACCAGCAGCCCCGCCAGCCCCCACCGGCCGTACGCCGTGAAAAACTGCAGCGTTTCCTGGCCCGACGCAAACCCGGCCCCGACGACGGTGCCGACGTACGCGGTGGCGATGGCCCAAGTCCCGGGCGCCCGGTCCCGCTGCACGCCCACTCCTATGCTCCCTCTCCCTCCGGGGCGTGGTGCCGCGCGAGGAACTCCAGCACCCGCCGGTACACTTTGATCTCGTTCTCCACCCGGCTAAAACCGTGCCCCTCATCGTCGAGCACCATGTACTCGACCTCGGTGCCTTGCGCCCGCAAAGCCTCCACGATCTGGTCAGACTCGGCCTTGACGACCCGGGGATCGTTGGCGCCCTGGATGACCAGCATCGGTTTCGTCATGTTGCGCAAGTACGTGATGGGGCTGTCCTCGGTGAGCTTCTCCTTGTCCCGCTCCGGGTGGCCGAGCCATTGCTCCATGAGGGGACGCCAGAAATCGGGCACCGAGTTGATGAACGTAAACAAGTTGGACGGGCCGAAGATGTCGACGCACGCCCGCCAGTACTCGGGGTGACGGCCGTGCAGCAGCAGCGTCATGTACCCGCCGAAGCTGCCGCCCATAACGAACAAGCGGTCCCGGTGGGCGATTGCCTGCTGCAGGAGCCACTCGACGCCGGCCACCATATCAAGGCGCGGCCCGTGGCCCCAGTCCCGCTCCACCATCTTGAGGAAGCGCGTGCCGTAACCGAGGCTGCCGCGGAAGTTGGGAGCGAAGACCGTGTAGCCGGCCGCGACAAGCACCTGAAAGAGGCTCCGGTACGCCTTGCGCTCGGCCGCCTGCGGGCCGCCGTGGGGCCAGACGACGGTGTGCCCGTTGTCCCGCTCGGGCAAGGGACGATACAGGAGCGCCTCGATCTCGAGGCCGTCAAAGGAGGCGTACCGCACCACCTCGGCGTCCCGCAGCTCCTCGGGTGCGACGCCCAGCACCCGGTTGTCGGTGAGCGGCACCCACTCGCCGCCCGGCCGGCGGAAGCTGATATTCGTCGGCACGTTGGCGCTGCGCCCAAGCACGTACAAGGTGCCGCTTCTGCCTACGTGCACGTGGTCCACGTTGGCGTAGGGCAGGGGAATCTCCTCAAGGTCGCCCGTGCCGATGTCGTACCGGTACAGCCGGTCCTCCACGCCTTTGTGGGCGAGGATGTAGAGGGCGTTGCCCTCCCGGTGCAGCCACGGCGCCCGGATGTCCTCGCCTTCGCGGTACACAATCCGGGTGATCTCGCCGGTGCGCGCGTCAAAGCGGGCGAGGTAGTGAAAGTCCTCGCCCTCGTCGGTGGCAAAGTACAGCGTGTCGCTGTCGACAAACTCCTGGCCCAGGACGCTGTGGGGCTTGTCGGTGCGGAAAAGCGGCAGCCGCTCGCCCCCGCGGTGCAGGTAGGCGCGGTTGACCGTGTTGGAGAACATCTGGAGCGTCGTGAAGGCATCGCCCTCCGGCGATACCGCGGCAAGAAACGTCGTGCTCCCCTCGCCCGTGTGCAGGAGTTCGTCCGCGCCGGTTTCCAGGTCCAGGCGGTGCGAGTTGAGAAACTGCGGGTTGCCCCGGGAGGTGTAATAGTACAGCCAGCGGCCGTCTTCGGACAAGTGCGCGAGGAAAAACTTCTCGCCGGGGGCCGAAAGGAGCGGCACGGGATCGCCGCCGGCGGGCGGAAGCGCGTAAACCTGCCAGTTTTCGTCGCCGTCGCGGTCAAAGGCGGCGATGAGCCAGCGACCCTTGGGATCCGCGTAGACGCTGGCGCAGTTTTGGTCCAGCGTCGTCAGCGGGTACGGAAACGGGCTCTGCCGGTCCAGATCGAGCGCCCACAGGTTGACCTTGCCGCTTAGGTTGGTGCTGAAGATGAGCCGTCGTTCGTCCCGGTCCACCGTGAATGTCCCGATGCGAAACGTGCGGAAATACTGCTCCACCGGCGGCGGCGGAAAACTGATGGCCAAAACGCTCACTCCTCTCGTATCGTCTGCCGCACTGCCTCATGGTCCATGGCGTGCGCCGGGGAGCCGCACGCCTGGTGACGCTTGTTTCTTCCCACCCGGAAACCGAAATCCTTTCGCCCAAAGGCCTGCGGACATCGCAAGCGCGGCAGGACGTAGGTTCCTTTGGTCAAAGACTTACGTAGAGGCTCTACGCAGCACTTTAGCCGCTTGGGCGTCGAAAGGAGCGCACCGCGTCGATGCTTGAGGCGCAGACCGGCACTCCCCGCCGAGTCGTCATCATGGGAGCGGCCGGCCGGGACTTCCACAACTTCAACGTCGTCTACCGCGACAACCCCGCCTACCGGGTCGTAGCGTTTACCGCCACGCAGATTCCCGACATCGAAGGCCGGGTCTACCCTGCGGAGCTGGCGGGTTCGCTGTATCCGGACGGGATTCCCATCGTGGCCGAGGAGGACCTGCCCGGTCTCATCCGGCGCGAGGCCGTGGACGAAGTCGTATTTGCCTACAGCGACGTATCCCACGAGTACGTGATGAACCGGGCGTCCATCGCCATGGCCAGCGGAGCTGATTTCCGGCTCCTTGGGCCCGCAAGCACGATGCTCAAAGCCCGGGTGCCGGTGGTAGCCGTGTGCGCCGTGCGCACGGGTTCGGGCAAGAGCCAAACGACGCGCAAAGTGGCGGAAATCCTCACCCGCCGGGGCGTGCGCGTCGTCGTCGTGCGCCATCCGATGCCTTACGGCGACCTCGCCCAGCAGGCGGTGCAGCGCTTTGCCGCTCACGACGACCTGGAAAAGCACCGCTGCACCATCGAAGAGCGGGAAGAGTACGAGCCCCACATCGACCGGGGGAACGTGGTGTACGCCGGCGTCGACTACGGGCGCATCCTCGAGCAGGCCCAAGCCGAAGCCGACGTCATCCTCTGGGACGGCGGCAACAACGACTTTCCTTTCTACAAGCCGGACCTCTTGATCACCGTGGCCGACCCGCACCGCCCGGGCCATGAGACGACGTACCACCCGGGTGAAACCAACTTCCGCATGGCCGACGTCATCGTGATCAACAAGGTCGATTCGGCCGACCCGCGCCACGTGGCCTCGGTGCGCGCGGCCGCGGAGCGCGTCAACCCGCGGGCCGTCGTCATCGAAGCCGACTCGCCCATCACGGTGGACGAGCCGGACACCGTGCGCGGCAAGCGGGTCGTCGTCGTAGAGGACGGGCCCACCCTCACCCACGGCGGCATGGCCTACGGCGCCGGCGTCCTGGCCGCGCGCCAGCTCGGCTGCGAACTCGTAGACCCCCGGCCGTACGCGGTCGGCTCACTGCAAAAGGTGTACGCTCACTACGGCCAGCTGGAGAACTTAGTGCCCGCGATGGGCTACGGCGAAACGCAGATGAAAGAACTCGAGGCGACCTTGAACTCTACGCCCGCCGACGCGGTCATCATCGGCACGCCCATCGACCTTGGCCGCCTGCTCAAGCTCAACAAGCCGGCGACCCGGGTCCGCTACGAGCTGGAGGAGCGGGGAAGCACAAGCTTGGAGGACATCCTCCAAGAGCACATTCTCAATAAGCTCGGATGAGCCAAGGAGGGTCGATCATGCGGTTGGCAGGAAAAGTGGCCGTCGTGACCGGTGCAGCGTCGGGGATGGGCGAGCAGATCGCCAAGTCGTTCGCCCGCGAAGGAGCCAAGGTCGTCGCCGCCGACCTCAACGTAGAGGGTTTGGAGCGGGTCGTCCAGGAAATCCGTGCGGCCGGCGGCGAAGCGGTGGCGGTCAAGTGCAACGTGGCGCTCGAAGATGACGTCCAGCGCATGATCGACACCGCGGTGGAGCAGTACGGCACGCTGGACGTCCTCGTCAACAACGCCGGGATCATGGACAACATGGTGCCCGCCCACGAGCTCACCGACGAGCTGTGGGACCGGGTGCTGGCGGTCAACACGACCGGGCCCATGCGGGCCATCCGCAAGGCGTTGCCCATCTTTATGGAAAAGGGCAAGGGCGCGATTATCAACATCGCCTCCATCGGCGGGCTGCAGGGCTCCCGGGCCGGGGCGGCGTATACGACGTCTAAGCACGCGGTCATCGGCCTGACCAAGAACGTGGCGTTTCAGTACGCCACCAGCGGCATCCGGTGCAACGCCATCGCCCCGGGCGCCGTCGCCACCAACATCGCGGCGACGATTACGGCACCGTCCCCCTTTGGGGCGGAAAAGGCGGGTATGGGCATGGCGCTCAACCCGCGCATCGGGCAGCCCGAGGAGATCGCGGCCGCGGCCGTCTTCCTCGCGTCCGACGAGGCGAGCTTCGTCAACGGCGCTGTGCTTGTCGCCGACGGCGGCTGGACAGCATACTGATCCTAGTAAAGCGAGCGGTGCAACCGGCGCGGCAAAGCGAGTGACCTGACAACGTGAGCGATACGAAACCGCAACAAGAGGGCGGGCCGCCTTGGGCGGCCCGCGCCTTTGCATTTATTCTAGGTTGCGCCGTCCTGGCCTTTGGCATCGCCCTGACGGTCAAGACCGGTTTTGGCGCGGCCTCCTGGGACGTTCTCCACGTGGCCGTCGCGGAGCGGCTCGGCATCACCATCGGCCAAGCCAACATCGCCGTCGCCTGCGGCGTCCTCGTGGTGACGCTCTTGCTGGGCGGCGCCTGGTCGGTGCGCTGGGGGACGATCGCGAACACGATCGTCATCGGGACCTGCGTCGACCTGTATCTCTGGCTCGGTATCCCGGACCCCGGCCCTTTGTGGGCCAAAGTCCTCTACTTGGCCGCGGGGGTCTTTTGCCTCGCCCTTGGGTCCGTGCTGTACACCCGGGTCGGGTTTGGCACCGGCACCCGGGACGGCCTCTGCCTCGTTTTAAGCCAGCGGCTGCCGCTCACCGTCGGGCGGGTGCGCCTCCTGGTGGAGTTCATCGCCGCCCTGACGGGCTGGGCCCTGGGAGGCCCGGTGGGCGTCGGCACCGCGGTCATCGTCCTGACCACGGGGCCGATCGCCGACCTTTTGTTCCGGGTGCTCGGCCGGGGAATGCCCCCCGCCACCGTGCGCATCCCCGAGCCCGCCGCCCGCCGCTAACGCTAAGGCTTTAACCGGCCGCCCCCGCCGCGCCTTGGGCGCTCACCGGCAAGTCAGGCGTCCGCCGCTGCCAGAGGTACACGCCGACCAGGAGCGCGATCCCCGCGAGGTCGCTCCACGGGTTGGAGTACGTGAGCAGCAACCCGCTGGCGATGAGCGCCGCCCGCTCCCACCACGTGGTCGGTCGCAGCATCCAGCCGCCCAAGCCCGTGGCCAGGGCGATGACGCCCAGGATCGACGTGGCCACGCCCAGGAGGATGGTCCAGGCATCGCCGATCAGGAGCAGCGAGACGCCCTCCGGCGTCAGGGTAAACATAAAGGGCACGATGAAGGCCGGCAAGGCGTAACGCCACGTGGTCCACATGATCCTGTACGGGTTGCCGCCGGTGATGGCCGATACCGCGAAGCACGCGAGAGCCGTCGGCGGCGACACCTCCGACAGGACCGAGTAGTAGAAGATGAACATGTGCGCCGCGGGCTCGGGCACCCCCATCTGCACGAGAGCCGGCGCCACGATGACCGCCGCGACGATGTACGACGCCGTGATGGGCAGCGCAAGGCCAAGGATGAGCAGCACGATCGCGGCCAGGATGAGCGTCATCAGCAGGTTTCCGTCGGCCAGGCCGATGATGATGGAGGAAAACTTAAGGCCCAGGCCGGTCAAGTTGACGACGCCCACCATGATCCCGGCCACGGCCGTCGTGGCCACCACCGACAGCGCCTGCCGGGCACCGACCTCCAGGGCATCCAGGAGCTTCTTGGGCCACAGGGCCGTGTCGCGCCGGAAGAAGCTGACCGCCACGGCGAGCACCATGGACCAGATGACCGCGTACGTGGCCGTATAGCCCATCATCAGGAATACGACGATGGCCACCAGCGACGTGAGGTGGAACCAGTAGCCCCGCAAAAGCTCGCCGACGGGTTTCGACTCGATGTTGACCTGCCGCGTGCGCAGCCGGGCCGAGTCCACCTCGATGGTGATCAAAATACAGATGTAGTACAGGAGCGTCGGCACGACGACGTACTTGATGACCTCAAGGTACGACACGCCCAAAATTTCGGCGATCAGGAACGACGCCGCGCCCATGATGGGCGGGGAGATGACGGCGCCGATGCCGCCCGCCGACAGGATCGCCCCGGCCGTCACCGGGTTGTAGCCCGCCTGGCGCAGCATAGGCCAGGTAACGGCGCCCAGGGTCACCGCCGTGGCGACGCCGCTGCCCGACGGCCCGCCCAAAAGGAACGAACCGACCGTCACCGCCCGGCCCGCGCCCGACCGCCGGCCGCCCGTGAGCGACAGCGACAAGTCCACGAAGAACTTGCCGGCGCCGGAGGCGTCCAAGATCGCACCGTAGAGGGTAAACAAGATGATGAACGTGGCGGATACGCCCAGCGGCACGCCGAAAATGCCTTCCGTGGAGAGGTAAAGCTGCCCGATGAGGCGGCTGAAGGTGTAGCCCCGGTGCTGCCACAAGCCCGGCAGGTACGGGCCGACAAACGCGTACACGATAAACGCGAGGGCCACTAAGGGCAGCACGAGGCCCGTCGTGCGGCGGGACGCCTCCAGCACCAGGATGATGGTGATGACGCCCCACAGGATGTCCGTGTCCGTCGGCCGCACGATGCGGTAGGCCACCTGCTGGAAGTTGAGCACCATGTAGCCGACGGCCGCTATGCTTACGACGGCCAGCGCGATGTCCCAGACGGGGAGCCGCTTCCGATCCCAGCGCCCCACGCCGGGATACAACAGAAAGACGAGGCAGAGCCCAAAGGTCAGGTGTACCGCCCGCAGCTGCTGGGCGGGCATATACGCCAACGCGGCCCACAGGTGAAACACCGCCATGGCGACGGCGATGACCCACACGGCCCAGCGCGCCGCTCCCTGGAGCTTGCGGGTCGCCCCCTCGTACTCCTCAATCAACTCCTCGACTTGCTGTTCGTCCAGTTGCTTTTCGCCGAGCTGCTGTTCGTTTACGCGCTCGGCGTCGTCGTGATGGCTGGAACCGGACACGGGAGTCGCACATCCTTCCCAAAAAGCGCCTGGTGCGCCGTTTCCCAAAGCCAGCGGGCCACGGAAACCCGCCGCCAGCGCAGCTCCACGATGTCGCCCAAGTCCCCCAGGGGCACGCAACCGCCGTCCTCCAGCACCAGCGTACGCTGGCCGACAGGCGTCGCGCGCACGCGGAGCGGGGCGTCGATAACGGTTTCCTCTCCCGGCGCGAGCCGGAAGTAGCCCGGCATGGGCTGCAGGCGCCCGCCGGGGAACGCGTAGTAGTCCTCGATGCGGTCCGTTGTGGACACCACTTCGACCAGCTGAAAGCCCCGGGGAACGGGGGCGAGCCGCTCTTCGACGGCGACGCCGAAGACGGAGTGGCGATACCGGATGCCAAAGGTCTCCCCCGGGCCAAGCCGCGCCATGTACACCGGCGCTGGTCCGGCTGCGCCCTCTTCCCGAGCGTCGACCACGAGAACCGGCAGCGGCCAAAGGGCTCCCAGCCCTAGGGCCAACACCAGAAGCGCCGCGGCGGCCACCCCGCTGCGGCGCTTCCGTGTGTCATGCAAGCCGCGCACTGCCAGCACCAACGAGGCCCGTTACCCGGCGGATTTTACTCGCCCGGCCAGACACCCGCTTCCTTGTAATAGCGGACGGCGCCCGGATGATACGCGGCCACCTGGGAGGTCGGCGCCGACTCCAGCGTGAACTGGGCCGCCGCGGGGTGCACGGCCTCCAGCTCATGCTTGAACTCAAAGATGGCCTTGGTGATCTGGTACGCGAGCTCCTCGCTCATGTCCGCATGCACCATGAGGAGGTTGGGCACGCCGACCGTGGGCGTGTCCTCCTTGACGTCGCCCGAGTACCATCCGGCCTCAAACACGGATACCGAATAAAACGGCCCGTGCTCCTCGAGCAGCTTGGGCACGATGTCGCCCATGGGCACGATGTAGATGTCAAACCGCGGCGAGTTGGCGATGTCGCTCACGGCACCGGTCGGATAGCCGCCGGACCAGAAGAAAGCGTCGATGCGGCCGTCCCGCAGCGCGTCGGCCGACTCGGCCGCGCCCAGAAGCTCCCGGCGCACGTCCCGGTCAGGATCGAGGCCGTACGCCTGCAGGATGCGAAGCGCCGTCACCTCGGTGCCGCTGCCGGGCGACCCGGTGGAAACCCGCTTGCCCCGCAGGTCGGCCACGCTGGTGATCCCGGATCCGGCAGCGGTCACCAGGTGGTTGAAGTTCGGATAGATGGCCGCGAGCGTCCGCAACGGCAGCGGCCCGGTGGCCGCGAAAGGCCCTTCGCCCCGCACCGCGAGGTACGCCGTGTCGGCCAGCGTAAAGGCGATGTCAGCCTCCTTGGAGTCGATGAGCAGCAGGTTGTCGACGGAAGCGGACGTCACTTCCGCGACCGCATTGACGTTGGGCACGCGCCGGGTCAACAGTTCCGCCAAGGCGCCGCCAAGGACGTAGTACACTCCGCCCGTGCCGCCGGTGACGACGCTCAGCTGCCGCACTTGCGCCCCTGCGATGGAACCAAACAGCAACGTGATCCCCAGGATGAGCGCGATCATTGACGCCCACCGAACCGTCCGCAACCTTTCCACCTCGTTTCTCAAAATTTGCTGCTTGTAGACCCCGGCCCGGCGGGTCCCATCCGGAGCACCCACCGCGCCGGGGTTCGCTTTTGACCGATGGTTCTATACAAACAGGACCAAATCCTTCCTGAAGGAGCCTTTGCACAGTGGCAGACATTTCCGTCGGCCTTCCGCGCGGCGGCACCCACGCGGCTCCGGGCAGCACCCGGCGGTTCTCAACGACACCCGGCGTCCGCCTGCGTCTCCCCGCGGCAACCCCCGTTGCTCTCGTTGTTCCCTCTTGAACGGCTGCAGAGGCCTTGTTACAGTGATCGCGGAGACGGAGGCTGCACGACCCTGATCATCCCCCTGCTGATATTTATCGCAACGCTCATTCTCGTCCTCTGGCGGCCGCGGGGCATGCGCGAGGCGTGGTTCGCCGCGGCCGGGGCCATCGCTATGCTCCTGATCGGCGCCGTGGACGGCGGCGACGTCCGGAACCTCGCGGTTGAAACCGCGCCCGTTCTGGTCTTCCTTGCCGGTATGCTGGTGGTAGGCTTCGTGGCCGACCAGGCGGGGGTGTTTCTATGGCTTGCCCGGCACACCGCGCGCTTAAGCCGCGGCAACGGCCGGCTGCTCTTCGCCGGGCTGTACGCGGTCGGGGTGCTGGTCACCATCTGGTTTTCGCTCGACACGACCGCGGTCATCCTGGCACCCATCGTCTACAGCCTCGTCAAGGTGCTCGGCTTGCCGCCGCTGCCCTTTGTCCTCGCCACCACGTACGTGGCCAACACGGCGTCGCTGCTTTTGCCCGTCAGCAACTTGACCAACCTCATCGTCTGGAACCGGTTCCACATCCCGTTCTGGCACTTCGCAGCCGTCATGGCCGTACCCGCCTTGGCGGCCATCGCCGTCAACCTGCTGCTCTTCCTCTGGCTGTTCCGGCGGGACATCCCGGCCCGTTTCCCCGTGAACGTGCTGGCGCACCCGGCCGCCGAAACGGCGGCGGGCTCCGATCCGGCAGGCAGGGCGACCGCCCAGCGCCGGCTGACCGAGTGCCTTGTCATTCTAGGGCTGCTGTTGACCGGCATCGCGGCAGCGCCGTTCTTTGGCTGGGAGCTTTGGGAGGTGGCGCTGGCTGGCGCCCTGGCGCTGACGGTGCATGGCGCCGTCCGGGGCTACGTGCGTCTCAGGGAGCTGGCCGGCGGGATCTCATGGGACCTGATGCCCTTCGTCTTTTCCCTGTTCCTGGTGTTGCGGGGCGTCGGGAACTCGGGGCTCTCCGAAGTCTTCTCTTCGGTGTTGGCCCGCGGAGGAGCCACGGGCTCTTTTGGCGGCCTACTGGTCATCGCCGCGACCACTGCCCTCGGTGCCAACCTCATCAATAACCTGCCCATGGTGCTGGTGGCCGCCGACAGCCTGACGGCGCCGGTGGCCAACGGTCAAGTCGGCATGGCCAGCGTCTATGCCGCGCTCCTGGGCACCAACTTGGGCCCCAATCTCACCGTGATCGGGTCCCTCGCGACCATGCTCGCCCTCTCCATCGTCGGCAGCAAGGGTATGCGCGTTTCCGGCGTACAGTACCTCAAGATCGGCGCCGTGACGGTGCCGCTGTTGCTCCTCGGGTCAGTGCTGGGGCTGTGGCTCGCCCTGCAAGGGTAATGAAATCCGACCCGACAGCGGCTGCTCAGCGGCGGTGGGCTGCCGCTCCGCAGCTCTCCCTCACCACCAGACGGTGGGGCAGCACGATACTCTCAGGGCTCTTTGCCTTGCCCGCGACCTGGTCCAAGAGCAGGCGGGCCGCCCGCCGGCCAATCTCGTACATCGGCTGGGCGACGGTGGTCAGCGCCGGCCGGTGAAAGGCGGCAAAGCGGATATCGTCAAAGCCGACGACGGCCACATCGCCGGGCACCTGCTTACCCATGGCATACGCCTCTTTGATGAACCCGATGGCCATCTCATCGTTGGCGCAAAAGACAGCGGTCGGCGGATGGTCCAGGCTCAAGAGGCGGCGGGCGGCGTCGACGCCGCTCTCGAGGTAAAAGGTGCCGGTAGCGATCAGTTCCTCCTCAAACGGCAGTCCTGCCTGCTGCAGCGCCAGCGTGTAGCCGCGCAGCCGGTCGCGGCAAAGGACGACGTCCGGCGGGCCGTTGACGTAGCCGATGCGCTTATGCCCGAGCTGGATAAGGTGCCGCGTCGCGTCCATAGCCGCGGCCACGTTGTCGATGGACACTTGCGACACCGCGCCCTCGATGTATTCGCACGCCAGCACCACCGGCACCCGCTCGGCCGTGGTAAGGATATGGGGACTGCTCACCCGGGCCGTCAAGAAGATGGCACCGTCGGCACCCCGCCGCCCGATAATCTTGGTGTACTCGAGCTCCCGCTCGAGGTCGTTGTCGGTGTTGCACAACAACACCGAGAACCCTTCCTCGTGGGCCACATCCTCAATACCCCGGACGATGAAGGAAAAGAACGGGTTGTTGATGTCGGGCAGCACGACAATGATGGTGGCTGTCCGCTGAATCCGCAGGTTTCTCGCGGACACGTTGGGCTCGTATCCCAGCTTCTTCACCGCCGCCGCCACCCGGCGCCGTGTTTCTGGTTTCCCAGCTTCGGGGTCGTTGAGAATCCGGGACACCGTTGCCGTCGAAACCCCCGCCAGGCGGGCGACGTCCTTCATCGTGACCAAGGCGCATCAACTCCGCATCTGAACCTGCAGTGTATCAAACAAGTATACAAAAAAGAGAGAGCGCTCAAGAAGGAGGGGGCCGTGGCGGCCCCCTGCCTCACCTTTGCCCTTCGGAACGGATACCGGGTGTGGTCTTACCGGCCGCCCCAGCGCTGCGGATAGCCCGGCAAGTCCTCGCAGCCGCACAAGGCATAATGTTGCGGCGGCATGTTGTACTGCAAGTATTGGGCCAGTGTTTCGTTGGTGATGGTCGGCTGCGGGAGCTTCCACTCAGGCCCGGGAATGGGCTGGCCCGACAGCACCATGACAGCCGCCTCGACGGCGGTGCGCCACTGGAAGGTGGGATACGTTGGTGCGATACCCGTCAGGCCCTCCTCATACCACTTCACCAGCACGTCCTGCTGATCCTCGCCGGTAAAAATCGGAATCTCGTAACCGAGATCCTCGAAGGCTTCCAGCACGGCGACGGTGGTGGCGCCGGCGTCCATCCACACCGCGTCGATCTGCCCGTAGCGCAACAGGTAGTCGGTCACGATGGACTTCGCCACAGCCCGGTCGTCGTTGGTGAACTCCACGCCGATGATGTCCAGGTTCGTCTCGGCAAAGATCCGCTCAGCAGCCGCCCAGCGGGTCTCAAGCACGTCTACGCCGGGCGAAATGCGCAGCGCCAGCACCTTGCCGCCATTGGGCAGCTGCTCAGCGATGAAGCGGGCCCCCTGAGCGCCGAAGGCGTAGCCGCCGATGGGGCTGATGAAGGTAATCGGTGCGCGGGTGTTGACGCCCCGGTCAAAGACGATGACCGGCAGCTGCTGGGCGGCGCGCTCCACGGCAGGCGTCAGGGCTGCGGTGGTCATGGGCGACACGATGAGCAGGTCACACTCGCCGCTGGCCACCAAGTCCGCGATGTCAGCGATCTGCTTTTCGTCGCGGCCTTCCGCGTCCAGCACGATGAACTCCTTGATCAGAGGATTGGCCTCCACCGCGGCCTGCATGGTGGTGAACCCGACCACACGCCACGGGTTGAACAGGCCCGCGTTGGAGAAGCAGATGGTCCACGGCGGATCCTTCTTATACTTCGACGTGTCCACCCAAGTGGGATCCAAGGCCTGCAACCACGGCTTGTCGGGCGGGCCGACCGGTTCCATCTCGAGCAAGGCCATCTGGCGGGCGAACTCATCGGGGTCCCAGAACTCCGAAACCCGTTGCGCCACACCTGCCTGCGGCATAGCCGACAACAGCAATGCCGCGGCCAAGACCAAGGCGACCATCTCTTTGCGCTGCATCCGCGGGTTCCTCCTTTCGGTCCTCTTGACGACTCCGACGCCTCCAGTACTGATGGCCTCTGCCGCCGTCACATCCCCCCTTTCCCGTGGTCTGGCTTGTATCGCTCCAGTGGCAGGCGGCGGCTGTCCGATCAGCTCCGCCGCTCCCGCCATGCGGTGTAGGCCACCGCCCCGATGATGATGACCCCCTGCAGCCCGTCCCGGAGGGGCTTGGGCCAGCCCAAGAGATTCAGCAGCGTAAACAGCGCCTGCAAGGTCAGTGCCCCGGCGATGGCGCCAGGCATCGTGCCACGGCCGCCTAAGAGTTTGGCTCCGCCTAACACCGCCGCCGAAATGGCACCCAACTCCTGCCCGTCTCCCACGTTGGTGGAAACGCCGGAGAAGCCACCCAACAGGATCCCAGCGATCACGGCAGACGTGGCCGACGCCACGAAGGCCAAGATGCGCACCTTTGCCGTGGGAACGCCCGAAAGGCGCGCCGCCCGCGGGTTGTCGCCGAGCGCGATCAACTGCTTGCCCCACCCCGTGCGGTGCAGGAGGTATGTGGCCACCACCGCCACGACGAGCAAGATGATGACCGCATACGGCACCTCGTCCAAGAGCGGGACACCGCTCAGACGGTTGCGCCCAAACACGCGGAAGTTGTTGGGCAAGGCGCCCCTGGGCGCGCCCCCGGTCCAAAGCAGCGCAAATCCCTTCAGGGTGACGAGCATTCCCAACGTGGTGATGAACGACGGGACCTTGAGCCAACTGGTGACAGCGCCATTGAAGACACCCACGGCGATGCCGATGAGGAACATCACCGCGATCACCCACGGGGTATTGGCCGGATCGCCGCCGATGAGCATGGAGCTCCCCAGCACCACCAAGGTGATCAGGGACCCCACCGACAGGTCGAAGCCGCCCGAGACGATGACAAAGAGCTGGCCCGCTGCGAGGATCGCAGCCGGGGCAGCCCGCATCAGAAACGACATGATCCCAGGCACCGTGGCAAACCGCGGGTTGAGAAAGCTGATCCAGACGCAGATGACCAAGAGCACCACGAAGATGGGCGGCACGCGCCGCAGCGTCTCCCACCACCGCCGGCCAGCGGCGCTTGGAGAAGGCTTTTGCACTGTTGCCGGTCGCTCGTCCGTCATCGGGTCAATCGCCCCTCGCCCCGTCAGCCGACTTCCTCTTTCGACCTGAAGGAATAGCTGGCCACGGCGGCAATGATGATGAAGCCGCGGAAGACCTGCTTAAGAAAGGCGCCAGTGCCCAACTGGTTGAACATCGCGTCCATGATGCTGAATATAAGCACGCCCGCCAGCGTGCCCAGCACCCCGCCCCGCCCGCCAGCCAGCGCCGTTCCGCCCACAACGACTGCCGCGATGGACTCCAGGTCGTACACGCCGTCCTGGCCGACCCATGGCGCTCCCGCACCCAGGCGGGCGGCGATGAAAAGGCCGGTCAACACCGCGCTGAAGCTCGTGATGACGTGGGCCACGATCAACACCCGGTCCGTGCGCAGCCCGGAGAGGCGCGCCACCTCGGCGTTGCCTCCTACCGCATACAGGTGAGCGCCAAAACGCGTACGGTGCATCACCAAGGCGCCCAATGCGACCACCACCGCCAGCATCACAACCGGGATGGGCACGGGGCCCCACGTGCCGTAGGCCAGCACCTCAAACTCCGGCGCCACCGCCCCGGCAAAGTTCTGGAAACTGGTGCTCAAGAGGCCCTGCATAAACAGCCCCGTCCCCAGCGTCGCGATGAGGGAGTTGACCCGCAGCTTGGTGATGATCAGCCCATTCAGAAGGCCAACACCGAGGCCGATGGCCACAACCACCGCGATCGCCCGGGCAATGTTGGCCGGGTCTCCCTGCATGATAAAGGAGGTCATCACGGCGGTAACACTGATCAGGTGGGCAACGGACAAGTCGATTGAACCACCCAGAATTGCGAAGCTCTGGCCGACCGCCACCATGCCCAGCGCCACAGAACGGACGAAGATGTTGGTGATGTTGGCTGCGGTGAGAAACTGCCCGCGCCCAAACAGGGAGACCAGCACCCAGGCGCCGACGAAGGCACCGGCCAGGAACAAGAACGCAGGCGGCAGCCCGGCCCGCTTCGGTTTCCGGTTGACCGGCGCGCTCATGTTGACCGCCTGCCTTCCCGCTGGCCCGTGGCCAGGGCCATAATCTCGGCTTCCGTAGCTCCCGCCGGCAGCTCGCCGTGAATGCGGCCATCCCACATGACCACGATCCTGTCGCTCATGCCGATGATCTCGGGCAACTCCGAACTAGCCATCAAGATGGCTTTGCCGGACTGGGCCAGCGAGCGGATGAGGCGGTGGATACTGGCCTTGGCGTTGACGTCGATGCCGCGGGTAGGGTCGCTGAACAACAGGACGTCCGCATCCACTGCCAGCCACTTGGCCAAGACGACCTTTTGCTGGTTGCCGCCGCTTAGGTACTGCACTTCCTGGTCCAGGCCGGCCGCCCGTAAATCCACCTGGCCTGCGAGTTCCGCCACTGAGGGCGCGCCGTTCGCCTTGGCCAACAGCGGACGCAGCGCCCGGTGCACCAGCAAGATGTTGTCCCGCACGGGCTGCAGCAAGGCGAGTCCCTCTTCCTTGCGGTTTTCCGTCAAGAACCCGATGCGCAGCCGCACCGCGTCCAGGGGCGAGCGGATACGCACCTCCTGACCCCGCAGGCGCACCGTGCCGCGGGTGAAAGGCTGGATACCGAAGATGGCGCGCAGGAGTTCCGTGCGGCCAGACCCTTGCAAGCCCGCTACGCCCACGATCTCGCCCGCCCGAACCGTCAGGTTGATGTCGTCCAGAACGTCGTTGCCGCCGCCCTTGATCTCCAATAGGGGTGGACCGATGTCTTCCGGCCGGGCGTATTCGGGGTAATACGCATCAAGCGGCCGGCCGATCATCATGCGGATAAGATCGTCGGGCGTCACGTCGGCTGCGTCCACGGTGCCCACCTTGCGGCCGTCCTTGAGCACCGTGATGCGGTCGGCCACCTCGAAAACTTCCTTGAAGCGGTGAGAGATGTACACGATGGCCAGCCCCTCGTCCCGCAGCTGGCGCACAAGACCCATGAGCAACTCCACTTCACGGTCCGTTAGCGCCGCCGTCGGCTCGTCCATGACGAGGACCTTGGACGAGAAGGAGAGCGCCTTGGCGATTTCCACCAGTTGCTGGCGGGCTACGGGCAAGTCTTTGACCAGCATGTCCGGCTCGATCCATTGATCGACGCCGAGCCGCGCCAACAGCTGAGCCGAGTCCCGGCGGAGGCGGGCATAGTCGACAAGCCCCCGGCGAATCGGCTCCCGCCCTAGAAAGATGTTTTCCGCCACGGTGCGGTACGGCAGCAGGTTGAACTCCTGATAGATGATGCTTATCCCTTGCTGTTGGGCTTCCCAAGGGTGGGAAAAGGAGATGGGTCGGCCGTCAAGGAGCAGGGTACCTTCGTCGGGGGCATAAACACCGCCAAGGATCTTCATGAGCGTGGACTTGCCCGCGCCGTTTTCCCCGACCAGTGCGTGGACCTCGCCAGGCCGGACGTCAAAGGATACGCCGTCCAGCGCCACGACGCCCGGAAACCGTTTCGTGATGCCCTGCATTTCGAGGATGGGCGGGCCGTCCCTCCGGCCCCGTTCCGCGCTGGAACCGTTAGCCTTCATCGTCCCCGCCCCCGCCGGTGGGTTTCCCCTTCAGTCCGCGAGCAGCTGGCGCAAGAAGCGCAAGCCTTCCCGGGCGATGCTGTCCTGATCCGGAGCGATGGGTCGCCACAGGCACACGGCCTGGGCGATGGAACGTACCGCGGGCGTGAAGGACTCGATAACCACCGCGCCCTGGTACCCGATTTCCCGGAGGGCCGACGCGATCGACTTCCAGGCTACCTGGCCGGTCCCGGGAATCCCGCGATCGTTTTCGCACGCGTGGAAGTGGAACAGCCGGTCACCCGCCAAACGCACTGCGTCGGCCGACGACTTTTCCTCGATGTGCATGTGAAACGTGTCCAGGTGCAGGCCGACCGCGGCGTGGTCGACCTCGGCGAGGAAGTCCATCCCCTGCTGCACCGTGTTGATCATGTCGGTTTCAAAGCGATTGAGAGGCTCCAGAGCCAACCGCACGCCGCGCTCGGCTGCGTAGTCGGCCAGCTCCCTCAGTGCGGACGCAGCCCGTCGCCGTTCGGCCCGGCGCGCGTCGTCGGGCAGCAGGCGGGTCTTGCCGGTCTGCGAATACATCGGCCCGCAGACGATGCGGGCGCCCACAACGGCCGCCGCATCGATCAGTTGCCGGATGTAGGCGAATCCACCTTGGCGAGCGGACGCATCGTCGCTCGAAATGTCGCGCCCGGGGCCGAAAGCGCCGCACACCACGGGCTCTAGGCCGCGGGCAGCGAGCGCGTCGCGTACCTGTGGAAAGTCCAACAGCGCTGGGTCTTCGCAGGCGAGCTCCAACACATCGAAGCCCAATTGCACCGCCTTGTCGGCCAACGCTTCCACGCGAGCCGTCGTCAGGGGCGACTCCCAGACGAAGGTGTTCACTCCAAAGCGCATCGCGGCCGCCTCCTCGCGCCAAGAGCGGCGGTGTCATAATCGATTACTGATTGCTTCTCCACGACAGCCCAAGATCCTTCCTAAAACCCCAAGATTACGCGATGTATCCGTGTGCTGGTCTGGATACAATCGATTTCATATCTTGCCGGTCGCGCGCAGGACTTTGGGGAACATGAACGAAACCTCTTCTTGGAACCTTTTGGATGAGGCGGGGCCCGGACCGGCCGGGCGCTGCTCGAAAAACGCCAGAGGCAGGTGATCATCGTGGAAACCGGACGCCGCGTCGTGCGCTACGGGATGGTGGGCGGCGGGCCCGGGGCGTTCATCGGCCAGGTGCACCGCAAGGCGGCCGCGCTCGACGGAGAGCTGATGCTGGTGGCAGGCGCCTTCTCGTCCGATCCCGCCAAGTCACGCGCCCAAGGGGCCGCGCTGGGACTGCCGCCGTCGCGGGTCTACGGTTCGTGGCAAGAGATGCTCGAGCAAGAAAGCGCCTTGCCGGCCGACCAGCGCATGGAGCTTGTGGCCATCGTCACACCCAACCATCTGCACTACGAGATCGCGCGGGCATGTCTCCAACGGGGTTTCCACGTCATCTGCGACAAGCCGCTCTGCAATACGGTTGAGGAAGCCGAAGAGCTGGTCCGGCTGACCCGGGAACGCGACCTGGTGTTTGCCGTCACCTATACCTATGCCGGCTATCCCATGGTTAAGGAAGCTCGCGAACTGGTTGCCCGGGGCGAATTGGGGGAGCTCCGCAAAATTGTCGTCGAGTACCCGCAAGGGTGGCTAAGCGAACCCGTGGAGGGTGAAAGCAAACAGGCGGCGTGGCGCACCGACCCGGCGCAGGCCGGGGCCGGGGGGGCTACCGGTGACATCGGCTCCCATGCGGAGCATCTGGCCCGCTACATCACCGGGCTCCATATCGAGGAGCTGTGTGCGGACTTGACGACCTTCGTCCCCGGACGCCGGCTGGACGACGACGCCAACATGCTGGTGCGGTGGCAACAAGACGTCAAGGGCGTGCTGTATGTATCCCAGATCTCGACCGGAGAGGAAAACGACCTGCGCATCCGCGTTTACGGGCGCCGGGCGTCCCTCGAGTGGCAGCACCGCGATCCCGACACGCTGATCGTCCGGTCCAACACCGGTCCGGCAAAAGTCTACCGGCGCGGCGCCCCTTACTTGTCCCCTGTGGCCGCGCACTTCTCACGCCTGCCGGCCGGCCATCCTGAGGCTTTCATCGAAGCCTTCGCCAACATTTACCGCAGCGCTGCCCGCGCGGTGGCCGCCAAAGCGGCCGCCCGTGAACCCGATCCCATGGATCTCGACTTCCCGACCGTGGAAGACGGGGCTGTTGGCGTGCGCTTCATTCACAGAGCGGTGGAGAGCGCTCGCGCGGGCGCTATGTGGGTCAAGTTCTGAACGAAAGGAGCGGACTGTCATGCACAACGGGACGGCGAGCAGCAACAACCGGCGTCCGGTGACCCTCTTTACCGGGCAATGGGCAGATCTGCCTTTGGCGGAGCTCGCACCAAAGGCCCGGGAGTTCGGCTACGACGGGCTCGAGCTCGCGTGCTGGGGCGACCACTTCGACATCGGACTGGCGGCTGCCGACCCCAGTTACGCGGCCGGCCGCCGGGCATTGCTGGCCCAGCACGGCCTGGGCGTGTGGGCCATTGGCTCCCACCTCATCGGTCAGTTAGTGTTGGACCCCAACGACGAGCGCTCCGACGGCTGGGTGCCCCAACAGCACCGCGGCGACCCGGAAGCCAAGCGGGCTTGGGCCATCCAGCAGATGCAGCTGGCGCCGCGAGCTGCCCGTCACCTGGGGGTTAGTGTCGTCACCGGTTTCACCGGGTCGTCCATCTGGCGATGGATTTATCCCTTCCCGCCGGTGACCGAGGAGCAGATCAAGGCCGGGTACCGCCGCTTCGCGGAGGTCTGGGGACCGATTTTGGACGAATTTCACGCCCACGGAGTCCGCTTTGCCCTGGAGGTACATCCCACGGAGATCGCGTTTGACCTCTACTCGGCCCACGCGGCGCTGGAGGCTGTCGATGGACACCCCGCGTTTGGGTTCAACTTTGACCCGAGCCACCTGCTCTGGCAAGGCGTGGACCCGGCAGCCTTCATCCGGGAGTTCCCGGACCGGATCTTTCATGTCCATATGAAAGACGTGGCTGTCATGCTGGACGGCAAGCGGGGCATACTCGCATCGCACCTGCCTTTCGGGGATCCCCGGCGCGGTTGGGACTTTCGCTCCTTGGGCCACGGGCACGTCAACTTCAAGGAGATCATGCGCGCCCTAAACGATATCGGCTACACGGGCCCGCTGTCGGTGGAGTGGGAAGACAGCGGCATGGACCGGGAGTACGGAGCGCGGGATGCGGCCCGCTTCGTGCGGGAGATCGACTTTCCGCCGTCCGCCCGGGGCTTCGAGGAGGCCTTCAAGAAGTAGGGGACGCCTGCCGTAGGAGCTTAGGGAACACAGCGGCTTGGCGACGGCCCAACGAATTCAGGGTCAGGGCCATGCTGTGCGGGTTGCCCGCCGGACCTGGCGGGCAACCCGGGAGAAAGCCGCGCTGCCGCCGGCAGGGACATGCCCTCTCGCACCGAAAATAGTGGAAAAACTACGGTCGCTGTGGAAATGGGGAGGATAGACAAACCTCCACTCGGCCGTTTGCCAATGGTGCAACTTCGGAGACCAGGTGCGAACCCTGCCCCCAAAAGTGCACCCTACCCCCCAGGCCAAGTTGGCGGTTTGCCCTGCGGTACTACGAGTGGCTAGTGCCTTTATAAACATAAGGCTAACGCCAGCCGCCTACATAGTGGCCGCCTCTCGATTACACAGCGATTACAGGGCGATTACATCTCGACGGCACCGTTTGGCGGAACGGCGTGGGTCGTGTGTGGGCGCGGCAACAAGAAGCCAACCTGCAAGCCGAACCGGTTCGAAAAGGCCATGAAGGTTGCGTTCTAGCCGCTGGATGCCGCGATTCCGGGCCTTAGGGGGATTGCTGTGGAGTACCGCCTTCTTTTGCTGGGCCCACCGCTGCTCCTGCGTGGGTCCGCAGCCGTCCACATAAAGTCCCGCAAGGGGCTGGCCCTGCTGTGCTATTTGGCGGCCAATCCCGACCGGATGTATCCGCGGGAGCATCTGCACGGGCTTTTGTGGACCAACCAGCCCTCGGATTCGGCGCGACGGGATTTCAACACGATGATCTCCCGGCTGCGGGGGGAGGTTCCGCTGGACTGCATTCGCCGGTCAGCGACGCAGCTAGGCTGGAACCCCGACGCCGGGTTTTCCACGGATGTCGGGGACTTTCTGCAGTGGACAAAAGGGGTGGAGACGGACCCCGCTGCGCCCCTGGATCCACGCCAAAAGGAGCACTACCGCCAGGCGATCGCGCTCTGGAGGGGCCCCTTCCTCGACGGCTTCTCCCCCGACAGCGAACTGTATGAAGAGTGGCTGCTGGCCGAGCGCCGCCGCTGGGAAGTGCGGGTAGTGGCAGCCTGCGACCGGCTCATCGCGGCCGAGCGCGCTGACGGCCGCTGGGATCAGGTGGCGGCCTGCGCGCGCCGGGGCCTGGAAGTCGACCCGGTCCACGAGTCGTTTTACCGGGCACTCATCGAGGCCCTCTTTCGGCAAGGAAACCGGTCTGGGGCCCTGGCCGAGTTTGAGCGCTGTCGCCGCGTGCTAGAGGAAGAGCTAGGCACAACACCCGACGAGGCCACCCTGGCTCTGATGGAAATCGTCCGGGGCACGGCTGGGGCGACAGCAACAGTGACCGATCTTCATCCCGACCCCCGTCGGGAGAGAGATTCTGCCGCGTCTGAGCCCTCCGTACAGCGTGTACGGCCAGAAATGTCGCTGGCAGGGCCGGGCCCTGTACCGCCCCTGGTGGGGCGCGACGACGAATACGCCCAACTCCGGTCCCTTATCAGCCGCACAGCCTTGCAAGGCCCAAGCCGCATTATTCTCCTGGTGGGCGAGGCCGGCGTCGGCAAGACCCGGTTGATGTCCGAAATTTTGCAGGCGCTCGCCAAAGACGCCCTGCACGGGGCTGACATTCCCACGATCCTCGCGGGCCGGGCCTACGAGTCCATGGCCAACGTGCCCTACGCCGCGCTGGCCGACGCTCTGGGGTCGGCGCAGGCCGCGTCGCAACACGTATGGTCTGGACTCCCCGACGTCTGGTTGCGGGAACTCGGGCGCATCGTGCCCGACATCTTCGAAAGGCGACCTGACCTGTACCCACCCCTGCCCATGGGGTCTGGCGACGACCAGCTGCGGCTTTTCCACGCCGTGGCCCGCTTCCTGAGCTTGCTCCCACAGCCGGTGCTGCTGGCGCTGGACGACCTGCAGTGGGCAGACCCCTTCACCATCGCCCTCTTGGACTACCTCCTGCGCCGGCCGGCCAGCCAACTGCGGCTTGTGGCAGTGGCGGCCGTGCGGGAGGGCGAGGAATCACCCGTTTTGCACCAGGCGCTGGTGGGCCTCGAACGGGAGGGGCGCGCCGCCCGCATCTCCTTGGGCAATCTGACGCCCGAGGCCACGTTGGCCCTCACCGATAGGCTCTTCCCCGAGCATGGGGCTGCCCAGGCGAGCCGCGTCTACGCCCAGACCAAAGGGCATCCCCTCTACACCGTCGAGCTCATTGCCATGCTGCGGGAGCGGGGGGAAGACGCGGGCTCAGAGCCCGTAGGGGTGCCGCCTACCATGCAAAACCTGGTGCTGTCCCGCCTCGCCCGGCTGGGAGAGGAAGCGGCCGAAGTGGCCGAAGCGCTGGCCGTATTCGATCGCGGCGCGACACTGGAACAACTGGCCCGCGCGACCCATTTTCCTGAGGCCACCGTCGTACCTGTTCTCGACAAGCTTGCGCGGGCGGGCATCATCATGGAAACCCCGCAAGGCCACATTGACTTCACCCACGACGTCTTTCGCCAAGTGGTGGTGGGCCACATGTCGCCGGCTCGCTTGGCTTACCGCCATCGCCAGGCGCATGCGGCGCTGGTCCAGGACTTGACGGCGCCGGACGCAGCCAGTCTCGCGTCAGAGACGGCCGATCCGCACCGCCTAGCCAGCCTGGTCACCCACGCGGTGCAGGGCCAGCTCTGGGAAGACGGGTTAAACTGGGCCCGTAAGGCTGCCGCCGCCGCGGAGCGGCTCTATGCGTTTCGCCCGGCGCTGGATTATCTCAATACGGCACTGCACTGCCTCGCTCAACTGCCGCCGACCGATGATCGCCGCCGAGAGCGGCTGGAGTTGGAGCTCCAGGCCATCAAGCTGGACCGCTGGTCGCCGGCAGCCTTGCGGGACCAACGCCTTTTGGCGGCCGCCCGCTTGGCCCAAGAGATCGGCGCCGTTGAATTCCTGCCCCGCATCCGGATGCTGCACATCGATTCCCTGGTCCTCCAGGGTCGTTGCCGCGAAGCTTTGGCATTGACTGCGGAAATGGCGCCCCTGGCCTCAAAAGACAGGCGCCTCGCCTTTGCCCTGGAGGTCTGGCAGGGCGCGGGCTACGCCATCGTCGGCGACGTGCGGCGCGCCATTGTACATCTGACAAAGGTTCGCGAAGCGCTGGCCGGGGAAATCCTGAAACCCGGCACCTCCGTCCACGGCGCACTGGCCTCCTGCTACGCAGCAGCCGGCGAGTTTGACAAGGCGCTGGCTTGCTTGGAGGACATGAAACAGGAGGAAGCCGCGCAAGGGTACCAGTCCCTGACCAGCAAGTACCTCATCGTGGCCGCGACGGTGGAGTACTGGCGCGGACAATGGCGACAGGCGGCGGCCTTCGCCAGGGAGGCATTGCCCATCTCCAGGGAGGCCGAGGACCCGGCCAACGAAATGCTGGCCGCCCTGTGGCTTGGTGCCTCCGTGTTGGAACTCGTGGAAGCCGGTGCGGACAAGACGGGCGACCTCGAGATCTCCCTCCCCGCGGCCACCGCGGCTTTAGAAGCCGCACTGGATGCCTCCGAACGGGGACAAGTGTACACCCGCCGTGAGTTCGTGTACGCCTTCCTCGCCCGGGCGTACGCCGCCAGCGGACAGTTGGACAAAGCCGCCGAGGCCGTAACAGCCGGCTTGCGCTTGGCGGAAGAAACGGGCGCCGGCGAGGGAGCCGCCCTCTGCTGGCAAGCCAAGGGTTGCGTTGCCGCCGTCCGCGGCGACCTCTCCGAGGCGGAGCACTGCCTGCGCACGGCTGCGGAGCGGTTTGAGCAGCTAGGACATGGGAGCGGTGCGCGCGTCTGCTGGGAGCAACTGGCTCGCCTGCGCGACACGGGGCACCCGCACCCGCTGAGGATCAGCTAGCGGGCGGGGCGCCCCGCTCGCTTGGGGAGATACCCGTCTACAAGGAGCGTCTCAGAAGGAGCCCGGCTCAATCCCCGTCACGTCGGGCTCGCCAAACCGGGCCGCGTAGGACACCTGCAGCAACGACGGCCCCTCCAGCGGCACCAGATTGCCCTCCTCGTCCAACATGGGTACGCCCAGCATGATCACCTGTACGCCCGCGTTGTCTGGGTCCACCCCCGCAAAGGCCACCACTTCCCCGGGCCTGACCGATACATTGGCTACCGCGCCCTCCGGCTTCCACCGCAGCCGCTGGAAGTAGTTGGCCAGCTGCAGACCTGCGATGACGACGCGCTCCCGCTCCTGGTCCGTCGGTTCCTCTGACGTCGCCCATACCACGTTGATGTACATCAGCCGGCCCGTGCTCGCCCCGAAAATGTAGTAGATTTGCGCTGGTCCGGGTCCAGGAGAGAGGCTGGGCACCGCGACGCCCAAAATGAGGGTGCCCTGCTCCAGGTTGAACATGGGCACGATGGCATCTTCGGAAACCCCAAAGTCGTGTTGGATGGCCGCCCGCACTTCATCGGGCGTCATGCCAAAGCGGGCCGAACGGAAGCCGGTGATGCGGTGGTAGTCTTCGGCGGACTCCGCCCCCGTCGACGCCTCTTGGGCCGTCGCCACGGCGGCCAAGCCCATCGACATAGCCACCAAAAATGCAAGCAGAAAGACCAGCCAACCGACCAACCGCTTCACGTTTTCCAAAACCTCCTGTTGTAGCACTGCAGTGAACATCGCCGCCCGGGGGTGCGCCCGCCGGCCTGCCCCGAGCCTAGAAATCGCCCGGTTGGATGGCGAGCACATCCGGGTTGTCCGCCGACGCGACCACGGAGATGCGCAACCGCGCCGGGCCGCCCGTCACCGGCCGGTGTTCCTCCACCTCGCCGGGCAGCACGAGCACGTCCAGCGGCACGCCGCTGGCCCTTACTTCCACCACGCGGCCGTCAACATCCTGGGCCGACATCAGCACCACTTCGTTGGGACCGGTGACCACCCCGCGGAACACCGACAGCGGAGTCCAGACGTACCCCAGCAGGTCCGCCACGTACGCCGTGCCCACCGCCAGGATGGCCGCCCGCTCCTCCGGCGTCGGTTCGTCCAGCGCGTACCAGTTGACGTTGATGGCCATCAGCTCCTGCGTGTGCGCGCCAAACACGTAGGTGATCGTCGCCGGCCCGACCGCGGGCGCGCCGGGCACGGGCGCCAGAGCCTCCAACATCACGTGGATGACGGGCGTCAGGTTCACCGGGTCAATGGCCCACTCGATGGGTGCGTCGGGATAGCGCTCGGCTACCCGCGCCTCCACTTCCGCCATGGTCATCCCCAGCCGTACGCCGTCAAACCCCTCGATGACAGCCGGTTCGAATCTCATCTCGAACTCTTGCGGCTGCCCGGTCATGGACAGTGCCAGGGTTTGCGCGTTGGCCGCGGCCCACCAGGGAGCAGGCGCCAAGACCACGATGATTGCCGTCGCCACCGTCAGCCAGGCTGTGCGTTTCGTCCACGCCATGCCCCTGTCCTCCCGGTTACCTCTCTTTCCACTCGAAACTGACCGTACCGCTGGCATTTACCTTCAGGCTTAGGTTCAGCGCCTTCAAGTCTCGGTCGATCTCCTCCCTCAGTCCCAGGTCCAGCCAATAGCCCCCGTACAGCTCCAACTGACGCATAAACCAGGACGCCTCGGCCATGGCTTCCGCCGGGTTTTCCCGCAGCAGGGTCAGAAACCGCTGGTACCGCTCGGCCTCTTGGGCGGCCAGCGCGGTCACGTTGTCCTGCAGCCGCTGAAACGTCCTCATGAGGTCGAGGTGCTCGTTGTACGCCTGGCGCAAGTCGCCCGGCAAATCGTCGGGGTCCAGGCCCAACCATTCCATGTTGTCATTCAGGTATTTGGCCCGCTCGATCGGATTCGCGATGGCCAGCGCCTCCCGCAGCTGATCGCGCGCCCGCAGCTCCCAGCCGGGGGTGCAGTCCTGGAAAAGCGAAGCGATGCACCCCCCAATGGCCTGACCTTGGTACTTCCACTCGTCCACATCGATGGTGATGGCAAAACCGAACGAGACGCCGCCAATCCCCATCGCGAGGCCGCCCGATACGGCCAAGGTGAACTTCCCGTCGCGTATGGCAACGCTAGCCTGGATGTTGTTGGCAAACAGGCCCGGGCTGTAGATCGTGACCCCAGCGTCCAACTCGATCTGCCGGTGTCAATCCCAACCTGGAAGCCGGCCCCGGCCTTGGCCTCGTGGCCGAACTGCAGCTTGCCGTTTTTCAAACCGTAGCCGATCTTCCCGCGGGCGCCCGCGATGACTCCAGCCTCGCCCGCGACGGATCCGCTCACGCCCACGCCCTCAGCGGCGTAGTTGAGGCCGCCCCCGGCCGTCGCACCGACAGCCACTTGCCCTTGTGCTTCGATTCCGGTCAACGAGATGCCCGCCTTGGCCGCCGCGAGGGCATCGGCACCCGTGCTCAGGAATCCGGAGCCCAAGTCATAGACGACCTCCACCCCGGCGCCGGCCTTCAGTGTCACACCCGTGACCCCGTAGGCCGCGAGCACCCCCGCATACGCGCTGGCCGTGGCGTCCGAGCTCAAAGCCGTTTCGTAATCGACGTTGGCGCCGAACAGGGTCCAGCTGACAGGTCCATCGCCTCTTGAGAGGTCATAGTTCAGCCCAAAGTTGAGCAGTTGGACCTCAACGCCGCTCGACTCCTGCAGCGCCGACAATTCCTCCCATTCCTCCTGCTGCAGTTGGGTGACGCTGGCAATCCGCCCCTTCAGCGGATCGTCGACGCCACCGATCAGGGTCATGCCGAGGGAATTATCGGCAAAGGCAACCAAAGTGCCCATTTGGTCTGTGTCCTCGGTGGCTGGGAACGGGATGAAGTAGTCGGCCGCCGAACCGTCGAACCATTCCACGACGATGTAGTACCGGCCAGGGTATCTTTGGACGGCCCACGGCTCGACGCGGGGCAAGTATTCTGGTGACAGGTAACTGGTTTCCCAGGTGTAGTAATACAGACCCAGGCGAACGGGCGCAAAAATCCTTTCGTTGCCCAGCCACAGATCCGCTCCGAGACCCTGACCCAGCTCGCCCGTGTACGGGTGGTAGGAAAGGAAGCCCCAGTCGGGTGTGTAGATGGCGTCGTACGTCCGCCACATGACCCACGCCCGGTGAATGGTCATGATCCCGGGCACATTGCCGCTGGATTCAATGTAGTAGTTGGCCGCGTCCTCGCCTTCCAGCGACGAGAGGACCTGGAAATAGATGCCGGGCGCCGGCTTGTCCTCCAGCCTCCCGATCCGCCCGTTGACGTCCACCAGGAGCACCTCGCCGGGCCGCACGTCATCGCCGGGGATAATGCCCCAGAGCGTCACTTCCCCCGTGGTCAATCCCGGTGTCCAGACGTGGCCCACCTCTCCGGCCCCTCCAGCCACCACCTTGGGGAACCGCCGTTGCACGTCAGAGGATCCTCGCACGCCAGGAAATTGCCGAACTGCCCTTCGACGTCGGCGATCAGGTAGTAGACGGGGCGCGGCTTGATCCGGAGGTACTGCGAACGGGGCAACGGGTCGTAATTTCGATCGATGGTGTAGTTGGCGGCATCAGCGCCGTAGAGCACCAGGTTGAGCGGGTAATCGCCGGCGTTCAGCTTCGAAACCGGAATCAAGTTGCCCTCGGAATCGCGCCAGTAGACCTCACAGCAGTCATCGCCTTCAACCACACCGCCGTACCCCGCAGGGGCCACGTCCACCGCGTCCCCATAAAGATGGGTCGCGTAACCGATGCTGCCATACCGCCAACTGCCCGTCGACTCATTCCAGTAGCGGTAGTTCTCAGACTCATAGCCAAGGATCACGCGGAGCGGCCGCGGCTCGATGGTAATGGTATAGTACGGGTCCTCCATTTCCAACTCGTAGAAGAGCGCGTGCTGACCCGTGAGCGTCCACTCAAAGAACCCGTACGTCCCGACAGGTGCCCGGGGGTTGGGCTCCCAGTAGTCCTCCGTTATCCGTATGACGGGGTATTGTACATCCCTCCGCGCCCCGTCCTTGTCCACCAGCCAGGCCGCGACGAATTTGATTCGCACGTCATCGCCCGGGAGAATGCCGTAGACGACGCCGCGGAAGCCGTCCAGGCTTTCGGGCGTGTAGCCGTACATCCACGTATTTTGCCTGGGCGGCGGCAGCGTCAGCACCTTCTTGCCGACCTCAAAGGTCGTGCCGATCTGCGAGGGGACAACGGTGGTGAGCTCGAAATTGGCCGCGTCTTTGCCCACTAGGGCACGCGCGTTCAGGTCCGCAAGGCCCACCCAGTACGGGCCCAAGCTCCGCAGCTGGACCCTGCCCAGGGACCACAGCTCATCCCACGTGAGGTCAAGGTCCGGCCCGCCGATCCACAACGGGGCCAACTCCACGTCGGCGATCAGGCTGTCATCGTCGTCGCCAAAGTCCAGGTGAACCTCGATGTCCCTCGGCGACAGGTAGTCTCCGTACACGTAATCCTTGTTGACGGTCACCGTCACCGAGATCGGGCGGGGTTGAATTTGCAACGTCACGGAAAGGTCATCTGCCAGCGTGTAGTTCCTCGCCGAAGAGCCTGCGAGACCGAGCTTGATGACGTAATCGCCCACGGCAAGATAGCCGAAGGTGCTGAAGCTTAACTCAGGCACCTCTGCCACGAAGCGCACATCGTCGTTCCCGACGATGCCCCACAACTCTGCCACGTCGACGAATTCAAAGCCACTGGGATCGTAGGGATTGATCAAGCCATACTTCTTTTCAAAGTCGCCGAAGACGAAGGGGACATACCGGCCGTCTTCAACCAGAATGTTGCCGTTGTACGCGAGGCGGTAGCCGATAACCTGGAGCGGGCGCGGCTCCACGTATAGGTACCCAATTTCGGAGCCCTCATGCTTCAGTTCGTAGTTGCCGGCGGCCAGCCCCTCTAGGATGGGGATCAGCGGGTACCGCCTGCCTGCTTGGAGATATTCAGGATACGCGTCCCGGTCCCGGACCACCACGCCTCCTGCGGTCACGTCGTCGCCGGGCAGGATGTCCTCATCAAAGAGTTCTGCTGTATACCGGGAAGAGGGCTCGTTATCCCCGTACACCATGGTCACGTCTTTGGTGATGTACCGCACCGGCCGGGGCCAGATGGTCACCGTCCCGCTAATGTTGCCCTCGGACGCGAGGGTGTAATTGGGGTGATCGAGGGCGTACGCGGAGACGATGTACTGCCCGACGGACAAACGTTCATGATAGACGCCCGTGTACTGCCCGCCCGATGCCCAGAAAGTCAGGTGACCAGCATAGAGGTCGTCGCCTGGCAGTCGATTGTAGAATTCCACCTGCACCCAAGCGGTCGGGTCCCCGTATGTCCGGCCCTGGTCCATTACCTTCACCGTAACGGGCCGCTTTTGCACCCACAAGTTCCCTGTGTTACGCTCGTCGGGTGCCGGCAGCCGGTACCGATAGGCGTAGTCGCCGACCAACTCGGCTACGACCGCTTTGCCATTGTAATTGCCCGCATCAGGCAGCTTGATGATGGTGCCGTCGTCCAACCGGACGCCGATCTGCAACTTTACTCCCTGCTCAAAGTCAACGAGGACCGGATCCCCGTACACGCTGTCATATGAAGACAAGCTCGGATTGATCAGCCTGGGAATCACGCTGAACTGGCCTATGGTGTTGCCGGTCTCGGCCAGCACGTAGTTGCCCGCGGCGGGTCCCGTCAACGTCCGAAGCGCGACCGTATAGTCGCCGACATCCGGCAGGGGGGACCACTCCCACGGGGTGCCGTCCCGCCAAAAGTCCAGTTCGGACTCGACAGCGTCCCCGGGGACAAGCCCGTTCAGCGTGACCTGCACTGCCGTTGGGAAATCAGGGTCCCCGTACTCGAAAGATGGAACGGTGATGGTGTAAGTGATCGGTTTGGGCCGTACCTCCAGGGAAATCTCCGGGACACTGGCGCCGTGCAGCACATAGTTGGCGCTGTCCCGACCAGTCAGTGGAATCTCACGGTCGGAATAAGCCAGGATGAAATAGTGGCCCACGGGAATGTCCAGGCCAGCTCGGGGATAAGTGTCCTCCGGATCCTTTTGGACTCGGTAGAAACCTTCCCCGGTCAGCTGTACCTCGTCACCCGGTAAAACTCCCTTCAGGACCGGCAGGGGATTCTCCCCGAGCCCCCGTCCACCGGATGTGTCGCCGTAGATGAGGGCGATGGGGTCTGTCACCACCTGCAGCGGCCGGCGATTTATCGTCAGCGTGGCGGGCATATTTCCGGACTCAGCCAACCGGTTGTTGCGCGCGTGCTCGCCGCTCAGCCCTGTTACAACCACCGTGTACGTCCCGGCCGGTATGCGCGTGCGGAGGTCAATCTCTTCCTGGCCCTGGAACACCCCTATTACCGCCTCTACGTTGTCCCCGTCAACGAGACGCTGGAGGAAGGAGACCGAAATGTCGACCGGGTCACCGTAGACGGCCGCAGGACTGGACACCTGCCATGTAAGGACTCGCGGCTCAACCTCCAGCTGGGCCGTGGGCTCACCCACCACCTCGTAGTTATGGGCAAGTTCGCCGCTTAGCCCGACGACCTTTGCGGTGTAGGTCCCAACGGGAAGGCGCTCCGAGTTTTCGATGCGCTGGCCGTTCACAAACAGCTCCACGACCGGGACAAGTTCATACGGTCTGTCCCGGTCCCACTCCATCACGTCCTCGAGTGCCAGCGATGGCGTGGGCAACAAGGCGCTTCCGTACTCTCGTTTCATATTTTGAAAATCCGAGATTGTAATGGGCCGCGGATTAATCACGAACTCCCCTTGGCCGGACGACAAGCTCTCGCCTAAGACCAAGACATAGTTGACCGCGTCTTCGCCGCCGAAACCGCCAATAGAGTAGCTGTAGGTGCCCCGTTGGGCGTGCGGCCAGAGTTGAAAGCCGTCCCCGACGGGCCGCAAGCCTGTCTCGTCCAATGACTTGGACTCCGAGCCGAAACTCCACGTGAGTGAGACGCGGAGCTCCACGTCGTCGCCCGGCAAGATATCGCCGGGGGAGGCGGTCTTGAGGAACGGTTGCGGATCTCCGTAGATGTACGTCAAATAATGCGGGACAATGGTAACGGGACGCGGCTCAATCCACAACGGTATTTTGGCCCCGTCCTTCAAACCGTCTCCGTCCAAGTCTTCTGGCGCCAGGTTAATCCAATAGCCCCCGCTGGTGCCCTTAAACGCGATGCCATCCGTCGCGGTGAGCGTCAGGTAGTATTCACCCGCAATCTCGCTGACCCCAGCCTTGGGTCCCGGCCCGCTGACAGCAATGGACCCGGGGGCCAGGATTTGCGTCAGCAGCATACCGCTCCCAGACAGTTGCGAGCCGAGCGCCACCTGATCCGGGTCGGGATCACCGTAATGGCGGCTGAACGTGTCGTTGACGTTGCCCAAGGTGAGCCGGGTCACATTGCCGCTGTTAACTCCCCGTCCAAACCGGGTAATGACCTCTTTGCCATTGTCGCGCACCTCGACAAATTTCAGGAGGCCACCCCGAAGGAGACCATCATCCTCCGTAAGCCAGGTCACGCTCTTGCCCTTAAGGGTAACGGCGTTCGGCTTGTCGCCGGTAGTCTGTACCTGGACCCACAGGTTGCCGTACAGCTCAATGTCACCGCTGACGGTAACATCGCCGCGAAGCATGATATAGGGCACCAATCCATCCTGCGGCTCGGTCGCGTTCGTGGCGCTGAGACCCACTCCGTGAAACTCCTCCGGGAGCTCAAGGTCGCCCGCGAAGAGGCCCGCGCTGCCGTCACCGTGCAGGATTTCCAAAGCCAGGAGGCCGTTATCGCCCGTAAACCGGGCCCACTCCTCATCGTACATCCGAATGTAGGCCCAACCGGTCGGCTTGTAGGCTGTTGCCGGGACCGCGTTGGCGGTTAGTGTCCAGTTGCTATTGTAGGTGTTAAAGAGTCCGCCCAACGTGATTTCCTCGGCAGCCAACAGGTGCAAGTCTCCCGCTTTGCCGCTCTTGGTGCCAGCGCGGACCTGGTCCTCCATGATGGCTAGGCCGCCGCTGCCCCATCGCACGCCCCAGCTCCCGTGCAGGGTTACGTTCACGCCCGAACGCAGAAGATCGCCGATGTCGCTCCGCCGGGACTCATCGTTCGTGTCGTACTCAACCAGCACTGTAATATCGTCCCACTCACCCGGCCACGAAAGGATCCAGATTCGATCCGCTGCAAGGCGGAAGCTGCCGCCTTCGCCGATGCGGAGCTTGGAAAAGTCCAGATCGACCTTGCTTCCGACGATTTCCACGTGGCCGCCCGGTGCGTCGTCTTCGTTGGCTTTCGGGCCCACGTCCAGCTCGCCGCTGATATTCACCGGACTGCCTTCGCCCGTCCCAAAGACAATCCGTCCCGGCTGCTCCGAGACGCTGTTGGCTTTGATGACGCCCTTCATGTTGATGGCTTCCCGCACAGCTTTATAGGCGGTGTAAGCATCCAGCTTGACCAACCCGCCGTCGGCAACGATGGTTCCCTC
>CALFSR010000168.1 GCA_937916565.1 uncultured Bacillota bacterium
CCCTTGTCGTGACCGGAGAGGGCGCCCGGGTCATCCAATACCCGATGGAAGACGTAGAGGCGTTAGGTTACCTCAAGATCGACTTCCTCGGCCTGCGTACGCTGTCCGTCATCCAGCGCTGCCGGCACCTCGCCGGCCGGCGCGGGACGCCCGTGCCCGATCCCGTGCCCCTCGATGACCCGGCCGTCTACCGGATGCTGGGCCAAGGCGGCACCGACGGGGTGTTCCAGCTTGAAACCCCGGCCTTTCACAGGCTGACCGTAAAGCTCAAGCCGGCACGGTTCGACGACATCGCGGCGCTGGTCGCCCTCGGCAGGCCTGGGCCTGCCCAGCGGATTGATGCGTTTGTGCGCCGCCGGCACGGGCGTGAGCCCGTCGCGTACATGCACCCGCTCCTGGAGCCCGTGCTGGCCGACACGTACGGCGTCATTCTTTACCAGGAGCAGGTCATGCGAATCGCCATGGAACTCGCGGGTTTCACCCCGGCGGAGGCGGACATCCTGCGGCGGGGGATGAGCAAGAAACAGCCGGAGCTTTTGGCCGCCGCCCGGGAACGCTTCCTAGCGGGCGCGGCGGCGAACGGGGTGCCGCAAGACGTGGCCGAGGCGGTGTTTGCCGACCTGGAGCAGTTTGCCGGCTATGGCTTTGCCAAAAGCCACTCGGTGGCGTACGCCCGGCTCAGTTACGAAACCGCCTACCTGCGCTGCCATTTTCCGGCCGAGTTCATGGCCGCGCAGATGGCTTCGGTGCGGGGCGATCCGGAAAGGGTGGCCCGATACGCGGCCGCGTGCCGGCGCATGGGGGTGCGGGTGCTGCCCCCGGACGTCAACGCCAGCGGGAGCGACTTCTCGGTGACGGCCGACGGAGCGATCCGGGCCGGCCTTGGGGCCATCAAGCACGTCGGCATGGCCGCGGCGGAGGCCATCGTCGCCGCCCGGGGGGATCGGCCGTTTGGCTCCTTGGCGGAACTTGTGGAGCGAGTGCCCGCCCGCCACGTGCCCCGCCGGGTGCTCGAGGCGCTGATCCAGTCGGGTGCCTGCGACGGCTGGGGAAAGAGCCGGAGCGACCTCCTGGCGGAGCTCGGCAGCCTACCGCCCGGGGGCGGCTTCACGACAGGCGCCCCGGCCGCGGGTTCCCAGCAGGCTTCCATATTCGACCGGACCGGCGCCCCGGTTGGCGCAGGAAGCGGCGTTTCTGATATGCTAGGTGCAGGCGGCCGCGCGCTGGTGCTGGACGTGACCGAGGACGCGGCCCCGGAGCTCGCGCGCCTGGCTGACTTATTGCACCAGTTCCCCGGGGAAGCGCCGGTGGTGGTGCGAGTGCGGGGAAGCCGCGGCACCGTGACGGTCGCGACCGGGGACACGGTGCGGGTTACCGCGGATGAAGCGCTGCTTTCCGGCCTGCAGGAGCTGGCGCGGGAGGGGTGGCTCACGGCGGTGGGTTGGGCGCCCTACGATCGGCTTAAGGCGCGGGTTCGACAGGAGTGGTCAGGGTGAAAGACGTGGTGCTCCGGCTCTTTGCCGAGCGTGGCGTGGACATCGAAGAGATCGGGCGCATCGTGTACGAACTGCAGCGCCATTACATGAACTCCCTGTCGCTGGAGGAATGCGTGGCCAGCGTCCACCGGGTCATTGAGAAGCGGGAGGCGCAACACGCGATCATCACGGGAATCGCCCTCGACATGCTGGCTGAGCGGAACGCCTTGCCCGAGCCGCTCAACTCCATCGTGCGCCGGGACGAGCCGCTCTACGGCGTCGACGAGGTGCTCGCCCTCGCGGTGACCAACATCTACGGGTCGGTGGGGCTGACGAGTTTCGGCTACCTGGACAAGATCAAGCTTGGCTTGCTCGGGCGCCTCAACAACCACGAGCGCGGGCAAGTCAACACTTTCCTTGATGATCTGGTGGCGGGGGTGGCCGCGGCCGCCGCGGCGCGCATCGCTCACCAGCAGCGGGAGGGCGACGTCAAGGCGCTTAAGCCCGAGTCCCGGGAGGCGGCGTCCGGTTGACACCTTTCGCGGCAGCGGGATATAATTGTCCCGCAATCCCGATGGTGATGGGCTTTTTGCACAGGCAGGGCACCGGGAGCGGGCCCCGCCTTGTCGTGTTCGCGCAGGCGGGGGGTAGGTGCAGTGGGTGAAGAAACCATCCGGGGCGACTTTGTGATTATCAAGGCGCTGCAGGACGGCGTAACCATCATCGGCCTGACGCGCGGCAAGGAAACGAAGTTTCACCACAGCGAAAAGCTCGACAAGGGCGAGGTCATGCTGGCGCAGTTCACCGAGCACACCTCGGCCATCAAGATCCGGGGCAGGGCAGAGATCGTTACCCGTCACGGCCGTATCGAAGCCGGTTTGTGACGGGGGCCCGCTGCCCGGCGCGGGGGCGGGCGTCCCGGCGCGGGGCCGCCCGTTGGGGGAGAGACGGGGGCATGTGGACGGTGGTATACATCGCGCACAACCGCACCGTCGGCCGGCGCGTGTGCCAGGTGCTTGAGCGTGAAGGACTGTTGGTCAAGCTGCGTCCGCTCAAGGACGCGGCCGAGGGCGGCGCCGTGGAGCTGCTCGTTCCGGAGACGGAAGCCGAGGAAGCCCACGAAGTGCTGTCAAGCGCCCTTGGACGTTAGAGGCGGGGCTTGCGACGATGCCCGTTTTTCGCGATCTGTTCCGATCTAAATCGCGCTATGCGACGGTGAAGCCCGCGCAAGGCGAGCCCGACGCTTCGCGGACGGCCAGTCCCGAGCGGGTCGATCCGCCCGCGCGGCACAAGGAAGTGCCCGATGGCCTGTGGGCCAAGTGCCCGGGTTGCAGCGGGCTCCTTTATCAGCGGGAGCTTGCCCGCAACCTGCAGGTCTGCGCCCGTTGCGGCCATCATTTCCATGTGGGTGCGGTCGAGCGCCTGACGCAGCTTCTGGATGACCTGGAAACCTTTGAGGAGTGGGATACGGACCTGCGGACCGTAAACCCGCTCGGGTTTCCCGGCTACGAAGAGAAGTTGGCCCGGATGCAGGCTCAGACCGGCTTGCGGGAAGCGGTCCTCACGGGCCTGGGGCGGCTCGACGGCCACCCGCTGGCCGTCGGCGTGCTCGACTTCAGCTTCTTCAGCGGCAGCATGGGCTCGGTGGTCGGTGAGAAGCTGGCCCGATTGTTTGAGCGGGCGGCAGAGCGGGTCGTGCCGGTCGTCGTCGTCTCAGGCGGCGGCGGCGGCGCACGGATGCAGGAAGGTATCCTATCCCTCATGCAGATGGCCAAGACGAGCCAAGCGGTGGAGCAGTTCGGCAGGAGCGGCCGGCCCTATATCTCCGTCCTGACAAATCCGACCATGGGCGGCGTGTACGCGAGCTTCGCCTCCCTGGGCGACTACATCCTCGCCGAGCCCGGAGCGCTCATCGGGTTTGCCGGCCCGCGCATCGTGGAGAGGACGATCCGGCAGTCGCTGCCCAGCGGTTTCCAGACGTCGGAGTTTGCGCTCAAGAACGGCATGGTCGACATGATTGTGGAGCGCAAGGACCTGCGCCCCACCCTGGCGCGTATCTTGCGCCTGCACCGGGCTTAAGGGGGCGCTGGCGGGTGGTCAACAGCGTGTTTGAATGGGAACGGCCGCTGATCGAGCTGGAGAACCGGATCAAGGAACTGCAGGCGTTCACCGCCGACAAAGGCATCGACTTCAGCGACGAACTGGCCACCTTGGAGCGCAAGGCCGAGCGGCTGCGGGCGGAAATTTTCAGCAGCCTTTCGCCGTGGCAGAGGGTGCAGCTTGCGCGCCATCCCCGCCGTCCGACGACCTTGGATTACATCGGCATGATCTGCACGGACTTCGTGGAACTCTCCGGCGACCGCTGCGTGCGGGACGACGAGGCCATGGTGGGCGGCATCGGTATGCTGGACGGCATCCCGGTGACCATCATCGGGCCGCAGAAGGGCCGGGATACCAAGGAAAACATCCGCCGGAACTTTGGCTTGCCCCACCCGGAGGGGTACCGGAAGGCGCTGCGGCTCATGCACCAGGCGGAGAAGTTTGGCCGGCCTATCGTGTCCCTGATCGACGTCGTCGGCGCTTTCCCCGGCATCGAAGCCGAGCAGCGCGGCCAGGGCGTCGCCATCGCCGAGAATATCCGCCAGATGTCGTTCTTGCGGGTGCCCATCGTATGCGTCATCACCGGTGAAGGCGGCAGCGGCGGGGCGCTGGCCATCGGCGTCGGCGACCGCGTGCTTATGATGGAGAACGCGTGGTATTCGGTCATCTCCCCGGAGATGTGCGCAGAGATTTTGTGGAAGGACACGGCCCGCGCACCGGATGCGGCGGCCGTGCTCAAGATCGGAGCGCAAGATCTCTTGGCGCTGGGCGTCATCGATGAGGTCATCCCGGAACCGCTGGGCGGTGCCCACCGGGACCGGGAACTGGCGGCGCAGCGGCTGAAAGAAGCCGTTGTGCGCCACTTGCGGGAGCTCATGCCGCTCAGCGGCGATGAGCTGGTCAGCCGCCGCCTGGAGAAGTACCGCCGCATGGGCTCTTTGGCCCAGGAAACCGACGAACGGCTGCAGGCGGTCGCCGAACACCCGCACGATTGACCGCGAGCCCGCGCACCGGGGTGCCGGCCGTGCGCCATGGAGGGACGGGTGTGCGTCGCACCAAGATCGTCTGCACCATTGGTCCTGCCAGTGACGGACTCCTCAAGGAATTGATCTCCGCCGGGATGGATGTCGCCCGGCTCAATTTTTCCCACGGCACCCTGGAGGAGCAGGGGGCCCGCATCCAACGGCTGCGGGAGGCCGCAGAGGCTTGCGGGCGCGCCGTCGGCATCCTCCTCGACATCCAAGGCCCGAAAGTGCGCATCGGCCCCATCGAACCCGAGCCGGTCATGCTCGAGAGCGGGCAGCCTTTTGCGTTCGTCCGCGAACCGGTTGTCGGTGACAGCGAAAAGGTCACCCTCAACCAGGTCGAGCTTTGGCGGCTCGTCGGGCCCGGGGACACGATCTTTCTCGATGATGGTCTCATCGAGCTGCGGGTCGAGCGGGTGGAGGGGACGACGGTTCATACCCGCGTCGTCGTCGGTGGTTGGCTGCGGGCGCACAAGGGCGTCACGCTGCCGGGCGTCGACTTGGACTTGCCTGCCCTCACGGAAACCGACGTGGAGCACATACGGTTTGGCATCGAGCGGGGCGTTGATTTTGTCGCCGCTTCCTTCATCCGCCGTCCGGAGCACGTGGCCGCCGTCAAGCAGGTAATCCGGGATGCGGGCGGGCGGCAGCCCGTGATCGCCAAGATCGAGAGCCACGAAGGCGTCGAGCACCTGGAGGCCATCGTGGCCCAGGCGGACGGCGTGATGGTGGCCCGGGGCGATCTTGGCGTCCAGATCCCGCCGGAAGAAGTGCCGCTGGTGCAAAAGCGGATCATCGAAGTGTGCAACCGGCACGGCAAGCCGGTCATCACGGCCACGCAAATGCTGGAGTCCATGGTGCACAACCCGCGCCCGACCCGGGCTGAGGTGACCGACGTGGCGACGGCCATCTTCGACGGCACCGACGCTATCATGCTCTCGGGCGAGACGGCCATCGGGCAGTATCCGATCCAGGCGGTGCGGGTGATGGACCGGGTGGCCCGGCGGGCCGAGAGCGCGGTGGCGTACGACCAGCTGTTGGCAGGGCGTCGCAGCGGTCCGTCCGCGTCCATCGCCGAGGCGATCGGTTACGCGTCATGTTGGGCGGCGTCGGACGTGGGGGCAGCGGCCATTTTGACCTCGACCCAGTCGGGCGCGACCGCCCGCATGGTGTCCAAGTTCCGCCCGAGCGCTCCGATTTTGGCCATGACGCCCCGGCCCGAGGTGGCGCGCCAGCTGGCGGTCGTCTGGGGGGTGCAGCCGGTCGTCGTGCCCTACACCGAGCGCATCGACGACATGATCGACGTGGCCGTGGGCGCTGCCCTCGCGGGCGGCTACATCCGCAACGGGGACCGGGTGGTCGTTACCGCCGGCGTCAAGACCGGCGTACCCGGTTCCACGAATCTGCTCCAGGTTTACACGGTCGAAGGCGAAACCCGCGCCTAGAGCCGCTGAGGCGGCCTTAGGCGATGACACTGCCGCAAGCAATACGGCCTGACGAGGACGGCCGCAGGGAGGAATGACGGTTGATCATCGGCGTGCCCAAGGAGCTGAAGCAAGGGGAAAACCGCGTGGCCATGACGCCGGCGGGCGTCGAGGAACTGGTCAAGTCGGGCCACGGGGTGCTTGTACAGCGGGGGGCCGGCGCGGGCAGCGGTATGCTGGACGACGAGTACGCGGCCGCTGGGGCGGAGCTCGTCGACACCACCGCGGACGTCTATGCGCGGGCCGAAATGCTCGTCAAGGTCAAGGAACCCGAGCCGGAGGAGTTCCCCTTCCTGCGGGAAGGACAGATTCTCTTTACCTACCTGCACCTGGCGGCCTTTCCGGAGCTGACCAAGCGGCTCGTCGAGGCCAGGGTGACGGCCATTGCGTACGAGACGATACAGCTGCCAAACGGGGCCTTGCCGTTGCTGCGGCCCATGAGCGAAGTGGCTGGCCGCATGGCGGTGCAGGTCGGGGCCCGGTTTCTCGAAAAGACCTACGGCGGGCGCGGCGTGCTCCTGGCAGGCGTGCCCGGCGTGCCGCCGGCGGGTGTGGGTATCATCGGCGCCGGCACCGTCGGCACCCGCGCGGCCTTGATGGCGCTGGGGATGGGCGCACAGGTGACGCTCATCGACAAGGACGCCAACCGGCTGCGCTACCTTGAGGAGATCTTGCACGGCAACCGGATCACCGTCATGTCCAACCGCCACAACATCGAGCGGTCCGTCGCCTACGCGGATCTCGTCATCGGCGCCGTTCTTGTGCCCGGCGCCCGGGCGCCGCGGCTTGTGACCGAGGACATGGTCAAGCAGATGAAGCAGGGCTCGGTCATCGTCGACGTCGCCATCGACCAGGGTGGCTGCGTTGAGACGGCCGACCGGGTCACCAGCCACCGGGAGCCGACCTACGAGAAGCACGGCGTCATCCACTACGCGGTGCCCAACATGCCCGGCGCGGTGCCG
>CALFSR010000169.1 GCA_937916565.1 uncultured Bacillota bacterium
GTCATCCTGGCCGTCAACTACCGGGAAACCCGATCTCAAGTCACGGCGTTCATGGACGACTTGGACCTGCACTTTCCGGCGCTCCTGGACGTGCAGGGCGACGTCGCGCTGCGCTACGGGGTCTGGTCGTATCCCACCAGCGTCTTCATCGACAAGGACGGCGTGGTGCGCGGCCGCTTCGTGGGCGAACTGTCGCCGGAACTGATGGAGCAGTTCGTCGACGCCATCACCGGTGATCCGGGCGCGCTGCCTATCCTGGACTCCGCTACCTTTTCCGGTTCTTGACACTCCAGACGATCAGAACAGGTAACGGCCGTCTCCAGGGCGAATGATGCGCTGCCCGGAAGCGGCGGTTATGCACCGCGCACCGCCGCTTCCCCATATCCTGGGATGGCTGCAAGGGGGCGAACCGATTTGGGTTGGTTGTTTGGCACCGACGGCGTGCGGGGGGTCGCCAACGACGGCCTCACCCCCGAACTGGCCTTTCGGCTCGGCCGCTGCGCGGCGGCTGTGCTGGCCGGCGAGGATCCCTCCCGCCGCGGTTTGCCGGTCATCCTCGGGCGGGATACCCGCCGCTCGGGAGATCTCCTGGAGGCGGCGCTGGCGGCGGGCGTAGCGTCGGCCGGCTTTGACGTGCTCAAAGTCGGCGTCATCCCGACGCCGGGCGTCGCGTATCTGACGCGCACCATGGGCGCCGCGTTCGGCGCCATGATCTCGGCGTCCCACAACCCGGCCGAGGACAACGGCATCAAGTTCTTTTCCGCCAGCGGCTACAAGCTCCCGGATGAGACCGAGGCCCGGATCGAAGCGCTGCTGGGCGAGCCCGGCCGCATGGACTTTTCCCCCGCGGACGGTCTGCCCCGGCCGGTCGGGGCCGGTGTCGGCCGAATCCTAGACGGCGAGGAGCATGTGGAGCGTTACGGCCGCTTCCTGGAGCAGGCGGCCGGCGTTTCCTTGGCGGGCCTGCGGGTTGTCGTCGACTGCGCCCACGGGGCGGCATACCGGCTTGCCCCTCAGGTGCTGCGGCGGCTTGGAGCCGACGTGATTTCGATCGCCGATGCGCCCGACGGCATGAACATCAACGTGGGCTGCGGTTCCACGCATGCTGAGGTCATGCGGGAGGCCGTCCGGCGGCATGGCGCCGACGTCGGGCTCGCCCACGACGGCGACGCGGACCGGGTCATCATGGCCGACGCGGACGGCAACGAAGTGGACGGCGACGCCATCCTGGCCATCTGCGGCCGCCACCTGGCCGCTCAAGGACGGCTGCGCAACGGCGCGGTGGCCGCGACCGTCTACAGCAACCTCGGTCTCAAGCTGGCCTTGCAGGAGGCGGGCATCGAGTTCGTCGAAACCGCTCCCGGGGACCGCTACGTCCTGGAGACGATGCTGCAGCGGGATCTCGTGCTCGGCGGGGAGCAGTCGGGCCACGTCATCTTCCTCGAGCACAACACGACGGGCGACGGGATCTTGACCGCCTTGCAAGTCCTCAAGGTCATGCGGGAAACCGGCAAGCCTCTTGGAGCCTTGGCCGCGCAGATGAAGCGCGTGCCCCAGATTCTCGAGAAGGTCAAGGTCAAGGACAAGCAGGCGTTCGCCGGGAATGAAAGGATCAAGGAGGTGATTCGCGAGGCCCAAGCGGCTCTTGGGGCTGCGGGCCGGCTGCTGGTCCGTCCCTCCGGAACGGAGCCGGTCATCCGGATTATGGGCGAAGGCATGGACGAAGCCCAAGTCCGGGCAGCCGTGGCGCGCATCGCCTCGGTCGTCGAGGCGGAGCTCGCGTAAAGCGCCTGGCCTCAAGGCGGCACCGTCGGCTTGCGCCTTGAGGTGACGAGGATGGGGATCTCGGAACAATCGGCGGGTGACCCACGGCCTAGGCCGCGGTCGAAAGGGCGCTGACAAAGCCCGTGAGCGATCACGGAGGGAAAACAGCGCCCGTGCGGCCCACGACAACGGGAGGTGATCGCCGGGCCCCGTTAGCGGGGGAGGAGGGACCTTCGGAGGGGCTGGGCTGAACCATACATGTGCGGAATCGTCGGATACGCCGGGCGCGAGCAGGCCGCGCCCATTCTCCTCGACGGACTGCGGCGGTTGGAATACCGCGGCTACGACTCGGCCGGCGCAGCCGTCTGCACCGGGCTGGCGCTGGAGGTGCGCAAGAGCGAAGGAAGGTTGGACCGGCTCGCCGCATTGCTGGCTGAACGGCCGGCGGCAGGCGTCACCGGGATCGGCCACACGCGCTGGGCGACCCACGGGCCTCCGGCGGACCACAACGCCCACCCGCACCTCGATTGCAGCGGGCAGGTGGCCGTCGTTCACAACGGCATCATCGAAAACTATCTCGCGCTCCGGGAGGAACTGTCCGCCCGGGGCCACCGGTTCGCCTCGGAAACCGACACCGAGGTGCTATCCCATTTAATCGAGGAAAACTACCGCGGGGACCTGCTGGCTGCCGTGCGGGCGAGCTTGGCGCGCCTCAAAGGCTCCTGGGCGGTCGCCGTGGTGCACGCCGGCGAACCGGACCGGGTTATCGTCGCCCGCCGCGATAGTCCCCTCGTGGTGGGCGTCGGGCAGGGCGCCAACTACGCGGCGTCGGACATCCCGGCGATCTTGCCGTACACCCGCGACGTCTACGTTCTGGACGATGATGAGCTGGCCGTCATCACCGCCGGCGGCGTGACCATCGTGGACATGGACGGGCGCCCCAAGGCCAAGGCGCTCATGCACGTGGACTGGGACGCGGCTGCCAGCGAAAAGGGCGGCTACGAGCACTTCATGTGCAAGGAGATCCACGAGCAGCCTCGTGCTGTAAAGGACACGCTGGCGGGCAAGCTGGACCGGACCCGTGGGCGCGTCGTCCTGCCGGGCGTCCATCTCGATCCCGGGTACGTGCAAAGCCTGCGCAAGATCGATGTCCTGGCCATGGGCACGGCCCGCCACGCGGGCCTGGTGGGCAAGCCTGTCCTTGAGCGGTTTGTCCGGGTGCCCGTCGAGGTGGACCTGGCCGCGGAATTCCGCTACCGGGATCCCTTGGTGGACGCCGGCCACATGGCCATCGTGATCAGCCAGTCGGGCGAGACCGCGGATACCCTCGCGGCTATGCGGGAAGCCCGCAGCCGCGGTGCTACGGTGCTGGCCATCACCAACGTCGTCGGCAGCTCCCTGGCCCGCGAGGCGGACCACGTGGTGTACACCAACGCCGGGCCGGAAGTGGCGGTTGCGTCCACCAAGGCCTACACGACGCAGCTCGTCGGCTTGTACCTCCTCGCCGGATACCTCGGCCTTGAGCGAGGCACGGCCGACCCGGGCGAGGTGGCCGCTCTCGTCGAGCATCTCGCGGCGTTGCCGGAGCAAGTGGGCTCCGTGCTCGAGATGGAGGATGAACTGGCCGCGAAGGCCGAGCGGCTCGTTTCGGCCGAGCATGTGTTTTTCATCGGGCGCGGGCTGGATGCGGCAACCGCCATGGAAGGCGCCCTCAAACTGAAGGAGATCTCGTACATCCACGCGGAAGCGTACGCCGCCGGCGAGCTGAAGCACGGGACGCTGGCCCTCATCGAGCCCGGGATCCCGGTGATCGCCCTGGCGACGCAGCGTTCCCTCGTGGACAAGATGGTGAGCAACATCAAGGAGGTCAAGGCGCGCGGCGCCCGGGTGCTGGCCGTCACGGTCCCCGAGGCCGTGGACATCGCGCGGGTGGCGGACGACACGGTGTACCTGCCCGCGGCACCCGACCTCGTCATGCCGGTGCTGGCCGTCCTGCCCTTGCAGATGCTGGCGTATCACGTAGCCCGGCTCCGGGGGTGCGATGTGGATAAGCCGCGCAACTTGGCCAAGAGCGTGACGGTGGAATAGGCCCGCCGTCGGAACGGGAGTGGCGCCGGCATGGTCATCGGTGTCGGCATCGACGTGGTGCAGGTCAGCCGGATGGAGCGGGCCCTGGCGAGGTCTGGGGCCCGCTTCCTCCGCCGCGTGTACACCGAGGCGGAGCTTGAGCGATGCCTTGCCCGCCAGGACGCCCCGCGCTGCCTGGCAGCCCGCTTTGCCGCCAAGGAGGCGGTGATGAAAGCGCTCGGCTGCGGTTGGGGCCCCGTCGGCTGGCGCGACATCGAGGTCACCCGCGGGCCGTCGGGACGGCCCCTGGTGCACCTGCAGGGCGCCGCGGCGCGGCTGGCGAAGGAGATGGGCGTGGCCGTCGTCCACTTGAGCCTCGCACATGATGGCCCCGTGGCCGTGGCCTACGCCCTGGCCGAAGGTTCGCCGGGAGGGGTTTCGTGAAGGTCGTCACCGCCGCGGAAATGCGGGCCATCGACAAGGCCGCCATCGAAGCGTACGGCATCCCCTCGCTGATTCTGATGGAGCACGCCGGCACCGCCGTCGCGCGCCGGGCCTTTCGCGAGCTGGCCGGCACCCGCAGCCGCAAGGCGGTGATCTTCGCAGGTACCGGCAACAACGGCGGGGACGGCCTGGTCGCGGCGCGCCACCTGGTCAACTGGGGAGCGCGAGTGCGGGTGTTCCTCGCCGGGGACCGCGCGCGGGCGAGCGCCGACATGGCGGCGCAGCTCGCCATGGCCGAGCGGATCGGCGTTGAAATCGTCCCGCTCGGGGAGGAGACCGAGGCCAAGGCGAAACTCAATGCGGCCACCGCGGACGTGCTGATCGACGCCTTGCTCGGCACCGGCAGCCGCGGCGCGCCCCGGGCGGCCGTCGCCGCCGCCATCGACATTGTTAACGGGGCCGGCCGGCCCGTGCTGGCCGTGGACATGCCTTCCGGCGTCGATGCGGACACGGGCGCGGCACCCGGGCCCGCCGTGCGGGCGACGTGGACGGTGACGTTCGGGCTTCCCAAGGTGGGGCTGCTCCTGCCTCCGGGCCGGGAGCTGGCCGGGCACGTCGTCGTGGCGGACATCGGGCTGCCCCGGGCGCTCGTGGCCGGGACCGGGGAAAAGAGCGAGCCCGGGCCGAGCGACGTCGCAGGCAAGCCTGCCCAGAATAATCGCGATCCCGCACCGCCGGTCACGCTGCTCGCCGGCCCGGACCTTGTGCAGCGCCTCTTGCCCGTGAGGCCTGCCGCGGGCCACAAGGGCACCTTTGGCCACGTCCTGGTGGTCGGCGGTGCTCGAGGAATGTCGGGCGCCGCCATCCTCGCGGCCCGGTGCGCCCAGCGGGCCGGCGCAGGTCTCGTCACGCTGGCGGGGCCGGCGGGGCTCTTGCCCGTGTTTGCCGGGACGATTCTGGAAGCTCTGACGCGGCCCTTGCCCGAAGCGTTCGACGGAGGCCTCGCACCGGAAGCGGCGGCGGGCGTCCTGCAAGCCCTCGAGCGGGCCGACGTGCTTGTCATCGGACCTGGCCTATCCCGGACCGACGGGGTTGCCCGGGTGGTCCGCCGGGTGCTGGAAGAGGCCACGCGGCCGGTGGTGGCCGACGCCGACGCCCTTTATGCGTTGGGTGAGGGCGCAAAGTTCCTGGAAAGGTCGCGCAGCCGGCCGTTTCCGCTGGTGCTGACGCCCCATCCGGGGGAGATGGCTCGTCTGTGCGGGACGGCCGTGCGGGATGTGCTGGCGAACCCATTGGGGATCGCGCGCGACCGTGCCCGGGCGTGGCAGGCGGTCGTCGCGCTCAAGGGGTCGCCTACGGTCGTGGCCGCCCCGGACGGGCGCGCGTTCATCAACAGCACGGGCAGCAGCGCCCTGGGCACCGGCGGCACCGGCGACGTGCTGGCGGGCGCCGTCGGCGGTCTCATCGCGCAGGGAGCCGACCCGCTCGCGGCCGCTGTGGCGGGGGTGTACGTGCACGGGCTCGCGGGCGATCTGGCGGCCGGGGACAGGGGCCCGGCCGGCATCGTCGCGGGGGATGTGGCCGACCAGTTGCCGCAGGCGCTCGCCCGGGCCCGGAGCGGGTACGGACCGGTGCTGGACATGGAGGGGTAAACGTGCAGGCAAAAGACATCATGCAGCGGGATGTGCGCACCGTCGGTCCCGACGCGACCGTCGAGGAGGTCGCCGCCATTTTGGCCGAAGCGGGTTTCACCGGCCTGCCGGTCGTGGACGAGGAGAACCGGGTCGTCGGGATCGTCACCGAAGCCGATCTGCTCGTCCGGGTCAAGCGGCTCAACTTGCCTAAGTACTTTCCGTTCCTGGGCGGCGTCATTTTCCTGGAGAACCCGACGCGGTTTGAAGACGAGCTGCGCAAGGCGACCGCCGCGCGAGTGAGCGAGGTGATGACCAAGGACGTCATCACCGTTTCGGAGGACACGCCCGTGCAAGACGTCGCCACAATCCTCGTCGAGCACCGGATCAACCGCCTGCCGGTCGTGCGCGACGGCAAGCTCGTCGGTCTCATCACCCGCGACGACGTCATCCGGGCGGTTCATCTCGGGGCCGCCGCACCCGCAGGCCCCGATGGCGGCGCGGGCACCGGTGCCGACGCTGGCGGTGGAGCAGCCGAAGGCGGGGGAGAGGCGCGATGAGCGAGCCGCTGCGCTGGGTGGAAGTGGACCATGGGGCTTTGGCCCACAACGTCCGGCTGCTGCGGCAAGCCATCGGTCCAGCGCAGCTGTGGGCGGTCGTCAAGGCGCAGGGGTACGGCCACGGCGCGGTGGAAACCGCCCAAACGGCCCTGGCCGCCGGGGCGGCCGGGCTAGTCGTGGCCGTCGTCGATGAGGCACTCGCCCTCAGGGCGGCCGGCATCGACGCGCCCATCCTCGTGCTGACGCCGCCCTTGCCGGAACAGGCGCCGGAGTTCGCCGCCTACGACCTCATCGCCGCCGTGGCCGACCGCGGGGCCGCGGCGGCTTTGTCCGCCGCCGGAGAGAGCCGTGGGCGGCGGATTCCCGTTCACCTCAAAGTGGATACCGGTATGGGACGCCTAGGCGTCATGCCCGAGGATGCTCCCGCGTTGCTGGAGAGCCTCCGGGATCTGGCCGGCATCACCGTCGAAGGCGTTTTCACCCATTTGGCGTGTGCCGATGAGGAGGACCTTACCTCGGCCCGGGCGCAGCTCGCCCGCTTTGACGGGGTGCTGGCGGACCTGGCCCGCCGTGGCCTGCGGCCCCCCGTCGTCCACGCGGCCAATAGCGCGGGCGCTCTCACGCTGCCTGAGTCCCGCCACACCATGGTCCGCGCCGGCATCGCTCTGTATGGTATCGCGCCGTCGGACGCCGTGCTGCGCCGGGCGGCCGCGGCCGGCATCGCCTTGCGGCCGGCGCTTTCATTCCGCACCCGCGTCGTGGCGGCCCGGCGTGTGCCGGCCGGCTGGCCGATAAGCTACGGCAGCACGTATGTGACGCCGGCGCCCACGACGGTGGTCACGTTGCCCGTCGGTTACTCGGACGGCCTCAGCCGGTCCTTGTCCCACAAGCTCCACGTGCTCGTGCACGGCCACAAGCGGCCGCTCATCGGGCGCATCTGCATGAACCACTGCATGGTCGACGCGGGCGACTTGCCTGTCCGCCCCGGGGACGTTGTCACCCTGCTCGGCGCAGACGGCCAGCAGGCAGTTACCGCCGAGGACTGGGCCAGGCACCTGGGGACGATCCCGTACGAGATCGTCTGCATGGTCGGATCCCGCAATCCCCGGCGCCACCTGGCCGCCGCCGGGGGACGTTAAGGGACGGCGCGCCTTTCGCCCAAAGCCGGGTGGGCCGTGTATACTGCGCGTGCGGTGCCCGCCCGGCAGGACCAGCGTTTCCCCCTGCGAATAACCCGGGGAAGATCGTTCCGGTACGGGAGGAAGACAAGATGGCCGAAGAGGCTCTGTCGCACGTCGTCGACGAACTGGTGCAATGGCTCAAGGAGCGCGTGGAGGAGGCTGGTGCGTCGGGTGCGGTCGTCGGCTTGAGCGGAGGGATCGACTCATCGGTGGTCGCAGCCTTGTGCCGTCGCGCGTTTCCCGGCCGCTGCCTCGGGGTGATCATGCCCTGCCACAGTGACCCGGCCGACGAGGCGGACGCGCGCCTGCTCGCGGAACACGAAGGCTTGCCGGTCGTACGGGTCGACCTGTCGCCCATCTACGACCAGCTGCTCGCGACGCTGCAGGCGGCCGCCGGCGGGGCGGAGGAGACCGCTCCGGAGGCGCGGGTGCGCCTTGCGCGCGCGAACCTCAAGCCGCGGCTGCGCATGAACACGCTCTATTACATCGCGAACTTGAACAACTACCTCGTCGTGGCGACCGGAAACCGTTCGGAGCTCCATGTGGGCTACTGCACCAAATACGGCGACACGGGCGACCTTTTGCCCTTGGGGAACTTGGTGAAGCGGCAGGTGTATGCCCTCGCCCGTCACCTCGGCCTGCCCGAGCGCCTGCTCCAGCGGCCGCCCAGCGCGGGCCTGTGGGCCGGGCAGACGGACGAAGGCGAGATGGGCCTGACCTACAACGATCTCGACACGTACTTGCTGGAAGGCGCCGCGCCCGCCGCGGTGGCGGCCCGCATCGACCGGATGCACCAGGCCAGCGGCCACAAGCGGCAGACGCCGCCGATCGCGCCGGTGGCATGGCCAACAGGAGCGTGACATGGTAGAATAACCGGTAGACATGCAGATCGTGCTGGTCGGCCTCAACCACAAGTCCGCCCCGGTGGCGGTGCGCGAGCGGCTGGCGTTCAGTGCGGACCAGGTGCCGCACCACTTGCGGCGCCTGGCTGGCGCGCCCGGCCTCTCGGAAGCAGCCATCCTCTCCACTTGCAACCGCACCGAGGTCTACGTTGCCGCCGGAGATGGCGCGCACGGGACGGAGACCGTCGTGGGATTCCTGTGCGCGTTTGCCGGTGAGCCTGCCGAGGCTGTCGCGCCTTACCTTTACAATCACACCGGAGCCGCCGCGGCCCGGCACTTGGCGAGGGTCGCGGCCGGCCTGGACTCCATGCTCATCGGGGAAGCCCAGATCCTTGGACAAGTGCGGGCAGCGCTGCAGCTCGCCCAGGGTGCCGGAACCGCCGGGCCGCACGTAACCCGCCTGTTTGAAATCGCTCTGCGGGCCGGCAAGCGCGCCCGCGCGGAAACCGCCATCGGCGAAGGTGCCGCCAGCATCAGCCATGCGTCCGTGCGGCTCGCGCAGCGCCTGTTTCCGAAGCTGGCCGAAAAGAACGTATTGCTCCTTGGCGCCGGCAAAGTCGCGGAACTCGTGGCCCGTCACCTTGCCCGCAAGGGCTCGGCCCGGGTGAGGGTGATGAACCGGACGCTGGAGCGGGCGCACCAGCTTGCCCAAACCTATGGCTGGCTGACGATGCCCCTGGACCGACTGTCCGAAGGTCTGGCCGAGGCCGACATCGTCATCAGCTCGACGGGTGCTCCTCAGCCCGTGATCAGCCGCGAACTGGTGGAGGCCGCCCTGGCCCGGCGGGAAGGCCGCCCGCTGGTCTTTATCGACCTCGCCGTCCCGCGGGACGTGGACCCGGCGGTGGACGATTTGCCCGCCGTCTCCGTTTACAACATCGATGACCTGTACGCCGTCGTGGACACGACCGTCAGCGAACGGCGAGAGCAAATGGAGCAGGCGGGGGCCATCGTCGACGAGGAAGTGCAGCAGTTTTGGGACTGGTACGGCCAGCGCTGGGTGGCTCCGGTCATCGCCGGGCTGCGGCGGCGGGCTGAAGCCATTCGTGATCAGGAACTCGAGAAAGCGCTGCGGCGCCTCGCCCACCTGTCGGAAGCGGACAAGGAGTCCATCCGCGCGCTCAGCGCCGCCATCGTCAACAAGCTGTTGCACGAGCCGACGGTACGCCTTAAGCGCGAGGCCCATTCGCCCGATGGGCAGCGGTTCGCGGCCGCGGCGGCCCGGCTGTTTGGCGTCGAGCAAGATCTCGACTGGCCGGTCGAGCAGCGGCGCTTGGGCTAGTCTTCGCCCGGCTCGCGCCGGTCTGACGAGAAAGGGGTTGGGGCCGGTGCCTGAGCGGAAGCTCGTGATAGGCACGCGCCCGAGTGCGCTGGCGCTCTGGCAGGCGCGCTTTGTGCTGGAACGCCTGGAGCAGGCCGCCCGGCGCCTTGGCCTGCCTTTCGGCTTTACCTTGAAGGAAATACGCACGGAAGGAGACCTCGATCATACAACCCCCCTGGCGGCCTTTGGCCAGCGGGGGGTCTTTGTGCGCGCGGTCGAGCAGGCGCTGCGCCGGGGAGAAGTGGACATCGCCGTCCACAGCCTCAAGGACTTGCCGGTGGAGCAGCCGGACGACCTGGTGCTGGCCGCCTACCCCGTGCGGGACGACGCCCGGGATGCGCTGGTGCTGGCGGCGCCCGGGGCTGGGCGCGGCGAACCGGAAGCGCCTTGCCCGGGTACGATGGCCTGCGGTCCCGCATCTTACTCCTCGGCGGCGGAGCCGTTGGAACGGCTTCCCCGCGGCGCCCGGCTGGGCACCGGTTCGCCCCGCCGCATCGCTCACCTGCAGCATTGGCGCCCCGATCTCGAGTTCGTACCCATCCGGGGCAACGTGGACACCCGGTTGCGCAAACTGAAGGACGACGGCCTGGACGCGGTCGTACTGGCCGCGGCCGGACTGCGCCGCCTCGGCTTGTGGGATGATCGGATGGTGCCTCTCGGGCCGGAGGTGTGCCTGCCTGCACCGGGACAGGGCGCCCTCGCGGTGGAGGTGCGCAAGGACGATGAGGCGGCCCTGGACGCCGTGCGGCTAATTGACGACGTCCGGGTGCGCTTGGCCGTGGCGGCCGAACGCGCGCTCCTGCTCCGCCTGGGCGGCGGGTGCCACGTGCCCGTCGGTGCCCTGGCCGAGTGGAGCGAGCAAGCCGGCGAATGGCGCATTGCCCTCAGCGCGTCGGTGGCGTCTCCGGACGGCCAGCGGCTCCTCATGGCCCATGAGAACCGGCGGTTTGGCGCCGCGTCGATTCTGGTGCAAGCAGGGCAAGAGGACCGCCGTGGCGTCGCTGATCCCGACCTCATCGCGAGCGCCGAAAGCGAGGCGCGGGAGTTGGCGGAAGACGCGGCGGCGGCGCTGCTTGCGCAAGGGGCGGGCGAACTGCTGGCGGCCGGTACTTGAACGTTTTGAGCATGTTTGACCCCGGTACCGCATAGGAACCACCCCGGGAGGGGTCGGGGTGGCCTGGCCGCAAGTCTTATTCTTCCGGGTTCGGTTGCGGCCTGCGCGGCGCCCGCCGTGGTGGCGAGCCGTGGCCGCGGCGAGCATCGTGGCGGGACTCGCCGCATGGGCGTCGTGGGCGGGGCTCGTCCCGCCCGGCGGCGCGGGTGTGGCGCTGCCCGTCGTGGGTTCTTTGGCTGCAGGTCCCGGGGACCGTCCTCTGGAACGCACCCTTTTTTTGATGTCCGACCCCGCCGGGGACGATTACGGGCCGGGAACATACCGCTATCCGACCCACGATACGTTTGTCCCGGGCCTCTTTGATCTCACCGCCTTTGCCGTACGCGCCACCGATGAGCACGTATTGTTCGATCTCACCTTCCGGGCGGTAAACAACCCGTGGCAAGCGCCGGAAGGTTTCTTTCACCAGCTCGTCGACATCTACATTGACACGACGCCCGGGCAGGGCCGCACCGACCCGCTTTTCCCCGGGCCCCGCGTCCGCTTTGATCCCCGCTACGCCTGGGACGTGCACTTGCGCGCCGCACCCTTTGGCGGATCCCGGCTGGCCCGGGCAACAGGCTCAAGCGAGTCTGGGCCGATGGGCGCGCCGGGGCGGGCGAGCGCGTCCGACCAGGAAAGCGCCTTCCCGGCCGGCGAGACGGCCGTCAAGGCCGGGCTCTTGCCCGACGGCCGCACCATCCGGCTTGCTGTGCCCGTGGCGGCCATCGGCGTCCCGCAGCCGTCCTGGCGATACTACGTCCTCGTCGGCGGTTTCGACGCGTTCGGCGAGGACGGTTACCGGGCGGTAGCGCACGATGAGACCGAATGGCTCCTTGGGGGCGGTCCGGAATCAGGGGAGGGTCCCTACGTCATTGACGTCTTGGCAGGGCGCTGGTGGCCGTCACAACGCCGCATGCTGGGATCGTTCGGGGTTCAGGCGGATGGAAAGGTCGTTTATGCCACGCTTAGGCCTGCGGCTCCCGGCCGCAGCTGGCTGCCGGCCGCGGCCTGTGCCCTCGCGCTGGTCTTGGCGGCAGTTGCTGGTGTAAGCGTGCTGCGCCGCCGCTCATGAGGAATGCCGGACAAGGCACCCTAACCGTAGCGCTGCAGCTGCCGCGCACAGTCGACGCCAAGGGTAGGCAGCGGGAGGACGGAGCGCGGGTTGGGGTACGAAGGCATAAGGTCCGGACATGCCCGCCACCGGTTGCGGCGAGGGAGCGGGGGGGCGCTGCCCGCAGGCGCCCGGGGCCCAGGATGGGCCGCCGGGAGCGGCGGGGATCCTTGGGAGAGCATCCAGATTGTCTGGCGGGCGACGGCGCCCGGTTTGGGGGAGACGCCCGAGTGGCTCGTCACCAACGGGCTCGGCGGG
>CALFSR010000170.1 GCA_937916565.1 uncultured Bacillota bacterium
TAACCGTTGGCCTGGGCGCAGGCGGCGTCTCGCGGCGTATCGCCGATCACCACAACCCGTTCGAAATCCGTGCCGTAATACTCCCGCGCCCGCTCGAACCCGATCCGCACCAGCTCCGCCCGGTCCATGGTGTCGCTCCCGAAGCCGCCGACGGGCAGCGGGTCGTTGATCCCGTGAGGCCCGAGCTTCACGCGAGCGCCGGGCTCCAGGTTTCCCGTCCCCAATGCCGCGTACAGCCCATGGACCGGCGTACACCGCGCCAGCAGCTCAAGCACGCCCGGAGCCAGGCGCCCGGGGCGTTTTTGCACCTCGTCCCGCAGGTAGTGGACATACGTATCCCACAGTTCCCGGCCCCAGGCGTCTTGGGGGTCGCGCCCGGCCCGCCGGAGCATGTCCTCAAAGATGGCCGTGTCGGTCCGGCCCGCAGTATCGAGGCCGTCCCAGCAGTCTCCCGTGCCGTATAGATGCGTAAACGCCCGCACGATGGCGCGGCGTCCCGCCCCTTCCCCCAGCACCAGCGTCCCGTCGAGATCGAAAAGAAGCAGCGTCCTCATGTTCAAGGGATTCGCTCCTGCACAGTCGATTCCTTGCCCTGACCCTGCTCCCCGGCCGCCGCGGGCGCCGGACCAAAGCCGGCCAGAAACCGCGCGTAATCCATGGGCAACCCGTACACCGCCGGGTGGGTCATCTTGCCCGAGCGGCCCGGCTTTGTGTTGACCTCGATGAGCCACACGCGGCCGCCCCGGTCGACACCGATGTCGACGCCCACGTCGCCCGCCCTCGGCGCCAAACGGTCGATGGCCTGCAACAGTTGATGCACCAGGCGCAGGATCTCGGCGCGCAGCGGCGGCGCGCCCTCAGGCCGCGCCGCCCGCCGGGCGAAGGCGCGCCATGGGACGACCGTTCCGCCCTGGTGCAAGTTGGTCACAACCCGCCCCGGCAACGCCCGGCGCACCGTCATGCCCACGGTTTGCCAGCGCCCGGCACCGTCTTTGAGCACCAGCACCCGGACGTCGCAGACGCCGCCCGCTACCCGAACCAGGTCCAGCCCTTGCTGGACGATCCAGACGTCTCTCCCAAGCCACGGTGCGAGAACGCCGGCGAGGGACGCGGCGGGCACCAGGCGTTCTCGTACTCGCCCCGGGCCGGCAACGCGGCAAAGGCCGGGCCCCGCCGCCGCCACCCGCACGACGCTGCGCCCCATGAAGCCGCCGGCCGGTTTGACGAAGACCACGCCCCAGCGGGCCAACATCTCCGCCACCGTTTCCCACGAGTCCAGGCGACGCGTTTCCGGTAAGTACGGCCGCAGCTCGGGATAGGACGCGAGGTGGAGGTGCATGCGCCACTTGTCCGCGAGGTCCCCGTTGAAAACGGCGCAGCCCCGCGCCGAAAGCCGCTCCAAAAGGGCCTCGATCTGCTCCGGCGGCCCCGCGCCGATGGCACGATCAAAGACGACGTGCGGCAGCGGCAGCGGGCGGCGCACCCACCGTCCGCCCAAGAGCACCCGCCCCAACACGACTTTCAGGTCCCACAACACGTCCCTTGGCCCAAAGACGTACGCGAGGACGCCCCGCCGGCGCGCGGCGCGGGCGAACAGGCGGTAAGTACCGTGGCGCTGAACCGACAGAATCCCAACAACGGGACCTAGCTCGAGCTGGTGCGGCGTTTCGGCGGGCGGGTTCGCGAGGTCGTCCGGTGCGGCCGGTGCGAGGCGCATCCAGACGACGCCGGGAAAAGGCAGGTGCAACGCTCCCGCCGCGGCCGGGGACAACCATAGACCAAACCCCGGCGCCGGCGCCACCCGGAGCAGGGCGACGACCCGCTGCGCCCCCAGGGCGACGGCGACCGGCGCGCCATCGCCGATGCCGAGCCACCGGGCGGCGGCGACCGAAGCCACGAGGTGGGTGGGAGCGATTCGCCGGTCGACACGGATCAGCACAGGCACCGCCGGCATCCTCGACCATCACCCCCCCGCCGGCACGGCCGCCCGTCGAGCCAATCCCTCACAGGCGGCCTCGGCGTACACGTCCGCCGTCTGAGCCGCGATGCGGCGGATGTCAAACCGCTCGGCCACAAACTTCCTGCCCCACCGGCCGAGCTCCCTGCGCAGTCCGGCGTCCCGGGCCAGTTGCATGAGGGCCGCTCGGATGGGCCCGGGCGACGGCCGCATACCGCTCATGCGGCCGATGAAGTTGTCACGGGCGAGCCATTCGGCGTTCTCGGGCGTCAGCAGGCCGTCCCAGCCTTCACCCAGGACGAGGGCGGCGCACCCTGTCGCAAGGCCCTCCATCACCGCCCGGCCGGTCCCGACCACCACGTCGCATTCCGAAAGCCAAGCCGCCGGTTGGGAAAGCCAACCGACGAACTTGACCCACGGCGCTGCCGGCCGGTCGGACGCCATGATCAACTCGACCCCATGCAAGTCCCGGACGGCATGGCACAAAGCCTCAACCCCCGGCCGGCGGCTCTGGTCGATGCGCCCCAGGTAGAGCACCCGCAGCCTCTCCCGTGCGGGCCGGTCACGTAAGGGGAAAGCGTCCAAATCGATGCCGTTTGGAACGACCCTTGTGCGCCCGCCCCGGGGGCCCATCACCTCCGCCAAGGTTTGCCACGGGCAAATGAGGCGCACCGCCTGGCGAAAAAACGGTTCGTACGCGGGGCGTATAAGGGTGCGGGCGTGACAGGTGATGACAAGCGGCACTCCCGTCCGCTGCGAGAGCCTTGCACCCAGCGCAAAGGTGCGCTTGGAATGGGCGTGGATAACCTCGACGCAGAGCCGGCGGACGAGGCTGACGAGGTGCGGCGCGTCCCAACGGGTGGTGCACGGCACGCCGCCGGCCAAGGCGCGGGTATAGCGCCACTGGGCCAGCGTGCGCACCCGGCCGTTGACCACGTGAACCCGGTGCCCCTGCCGCATGAGCTCCTTGGCCAGGGAAAACACATGGGTCATCTGGCCGCTCGGGAAGTAGTGAGAGAGCATCAGCACCCGCATGGGACACCCCACCCCCGCCACGACCGTCCACCGGAAAGTCCGGGTGCGACGCACTGGCCCCCGCTGGGACGCACCAGCCCCGGCCGGGCGACCCGTGCGGCCGGCACGTTGCCGGCGGCGCCCGCCGCCCTCTGGTTTCCATGGGTATGTACCCGGGGCGGCCGCCAACGCGGGAACCCGTTCCCGTTCTCCCGGCCGGCCAGGAGGGTGCATGGTGCAGCCGCTCTCATACCATGGAACCAGGCTCGGCCCTAAAGCCCGGCCTATGGAAGGGGGACCGCCGGATGACGGGCGCTGCCCGGGCGCGGGGCGCCCGCCGCGCCGCTCCGCTGCCGGATCGGAGTGTGTGGGACCTCACCTTGCAGTCCCGCTGGACCAGGACCTTTGGCCGGCGGCCCGGCATGCCCGGCCGCTCGCCCTACATTCTTTACCGCGGACCCTTTTACACCCCGGGAGGCTATACCTACGAAGCCCGCACGCTGCTGGGCTGCTTCCTGAATGCGGGATTCACGGTCCGGACGGTGCCGCCGTCCCTTCGGCTGCTGCGCCACCCGGCGACCTTGCTCCGCCGGGCGCCGGAGCTGTACGACCTGCATGCACCGCTACGGGGACGCCGGCCCGTGGTCGAGCTCACCCACATGCCCGCTTCCTATTTCACCCCGCTCGCCCGGGGGGCCGTGCGCATCGGGCGCACCATGTTCGAAACCGACCGGCTCCCTGCGGACTGGGTGCGGGCCTGCAACCGGATGGACGAGATCTGGGTGCCCTCGACGTTCAACGCCCGCACGTTTGCGGAAAGCGGGGTACGGCCGGAGAAGATCCGGGTGCTCCCCCTCGGCGTCGACACGCAGCGGTTTCATCCCGACGCGCCGCCCCTGCCCCTCCCGGGAGTGCGCGGGTTTGTGTTCTTGTCCAACTTCGCCTGGCAGCAGCGAAAAGGATGGCCGATCCTGGTCGAGGCTTTTGTGCGGGAGTTTAAGCGCGACGAAGACGTCACGCTTGTCCTCAAAACGATGCCCGTCTTTCACTCCCGGGACGCCGTGCGCCGGCAGCTTGACCGCTTTATCCGCCGGCTCGGCTTCACCCCCGGTGAAACCGCGCCCATCATCCTGGACCAGCGGGTCCTCCCTAGCGAGGCCCTGCCCCGTTTGTACGCCGCCTGTGACGCCTTTGTCCTTCCCACCCGGGGCGAAGGCTGGGGCTTCCCTTTCCTTGAGGCGATGGCTTGCGGCAAGCCGGTCATCGGCACCGCCTGGAGCAGCCTGCTCGACTTCCTTCACGCCGGCAACGCGTACCTCATCGAGATCGAAGGACTCGAGCCCGTCCGGCGTCATGTCGAGCTCGCCCGTTTTTACCAGGGCCACCGGTGGGCCAAACCGAGCGTCGACCACTTGCGAGCCCTCATGCGCCATGTGGTGGAGCACCCCGATGAAGCCAAGGCAAAAGGCCACCGAGCCCGGACGGAGGTCCTAGAGCGCTGGGACGTCGGCGAGACGGCGGCTCGCTGCGTCGAGGCCTTGGCCGGTTGGGTCCGGATTGCCAGCGGCTCAAAATCGCCGGGTGAGCAGCAGCTCGACGTTCTCCATGGCTAGGAGCTCATCCGGAGAGGCAAGCCGCAGGGACGCGTCCGGCGGGTGGATGTAGCGCAGCGGAAAACCGAGCTGTTCTAGGTCGGCCAGAAACCGCTGCGGATCGTGGCCGAGCCCCCGCAAGCACGCCGGGGCAAACTCGACGATGAGCACGATGTGCGGGTTGTCCCGCAGCGTCCCGGTCATACCCCGGAACACGAACGGTTCCGCGCCCTGCACGTCCATCTTCACCACGTCCACGCGGGTGCAGTCCTGGGTGGCCAGGTAATCGTCGAGGCGCGTGCACTCCACCTGGACGATGCGCGCCTCATCCTGAAGTTCCTCCAGCTGGTCCCGGCTAAGGAACTGGCCGACTTGGCTGCCGCCCTGGAAGTGCCGCAGGTCCGAAAAGGTCACACTGCCTGAGCGGTCCAGGACTGCCTTGCGCACCGGACGGACCCGGCCTCGGAAACCGTTGATGTGCACGTTGCGGCAGAGCAGAGGAAACGAAGTCGGGCTCGGCTCGAACGCGTACACCCGCCCGGTGGCCCCGACCGCCGCCGCCGCCAGCACGGTAAAGTACCCGATGTGGGCCCCGATATCCACCATGACCATGCCTTCGGCAAGAAATCGGCGCAGTACGTGGGCCGTCCACGTTTCCCACTGCCCGTCCATGAGGATGCATTGCCCCACGGCCATGTCCCGGGTATCGACCACCATCTTGTGGCCAAAGATGGTCCTCGTCATCGCCTGGTAATCGCCGAGGTAAATCATCTCTCGCGTCATTCCCGTCGCCTCCTCCGCTCGCCTTGGCGCCTGGCCCGTCGGGACCGGTTAGGGCCGCGGGCCATCGCCTGCTGCCGGCCCAGCCGCCGGCGCCCGGCGGAGCACCCGGTTCTCCGACCGGCCCAAGGCCGGCTTCGCCGCGCCACGGCGCCCGGACGGTGCGGGCCCGGCGCCGGAGCTGCGGGGGCGGTCGGCGGCGGAACCGGCGACAACGGAAGGTCGGGGTGCGGCACGATGACTTCCCCAGGTAGGGGTTTCCTGGCGAGAATATGGCATTCAGGGACGTTAAAGGTGGCCAGGGTCGCCCGCACGATGGCGAAGCCTGCGGCCTCGTACGCCCGCACCCACTGGTTGATGGTGAGTTGCGTGGTATGGGCCGGCTCGGGATCGGGAAACACGTGCGGGGTGACCGCCGCCACGTACCCGCCCGGCTTGAGCACCCGGCGTATCTCCGCCAGCGCCCGGCCATAGTCGTACGTATGCTCCATCACGTGCCGGCTGCACACGAGATCAAACGTTTCGTCGGGAAAAGGCAAGTCTTCCGCGAACCCCTGCACGATGTCGTACCCGGCGGCTCGGCCGGCCTGGACGGACGGCGCGTGCGGGTCAACGCCCCAGACGGCGTCGGCAACCTCCAGCAACAGGGGCAACTGCCGTCCTGCGGCGCTTCCGAGCTCAAGGCAGCGGCCGCCCAACCTCCCCAAGGGAGCCAGCAAGTGCCTGTAGGAAGCGTCGTCCATAGCCAGGGCCCGGGCGCGGGCGCCCGGGTCCTGGGCCAGGTAGGCTTCCGTCATGCGCCGGTGATGATCCTCGTTCAACGCCATGGAGAGACGCTGGAGATCAGCAATGTTTGGCTCAGGCACGGTTTCCCCTCACCTCTCCTCGGTCTGAAACTGGTCGGCCCCCGCCCGCCGGCGGCGCTGCGGGCGGGCGATCGCCCCACGGCGCCTGCGGCGCCGGCGGACTGTCGTCGCCCAAGCGCGGCGGATCAGCCGCAGAAACTGCGCTTCCAGCATGGGTCCCACGAACCGGTGGGCGTAGTTCGCGTGGCCGGCCGCGCCCAGCTGTTGAAGCCGGCCGGGATCCCTCAGGAGTTGGACGATAACGTGCGCCATGTGGTCGTAGTCCACGTCGGCAAAAAGAACGGCATGCGGTCCGGCTGTTTCGGCGACCGCCGCACGGGCTAGAGCGGCGACCGGTTTTCCCAGCGCCTGGGCCTCCAGGATGGGCACGCAAAATCCCTCGTGCTCGCTGAGGGAGAGGAAGACGTCACACAACTGGTAGTAGGCTTTGAGGACGGGCAGGGGCACCTTGCCATGCAGCAGGACAACGTTGTGCAACTGGTGCTTGTCGACGAATTCTTGGATCTCGCGTTCGTAGGCGCCCAAGGCCGGATGTCCGCCCCCGATCCAGACGAACCGGACGGGCGGGTGCAGGCGCCGGCACGCCTCCGCCAACCGCACGAAATGGTGCAGTCCTTTGTTGGGCACGCGGCGTCCGACGAACAGGACGACGCCCGCCGCCCCCGTCGCGGCCAGCGCTTGTCCCGGTGCAGGGTCGGCCGGAACCCGCAGCAGCGCCTCGGTCTGGTGGAAGGGCGGGAGCACGCTGGCGCGCTGGGGGGAAGCCCCGGCCTCAAGCAGCTCCCGCAAGCTGAAGGAGGAGTCGGCGGTGCAGTGGGTACATAAGCGTACCAGGCGCTCCGTTTGGGCGCGCCCCTCCTCCAGGGACGCCGCGACGGCCGGCGAGAAAGGTGCGAAAAATCCGGGCGGCGTGACGTTGTGGTAGCGCAGTATCCGGACGCGCCCGCGGTGGCGGTGCAGAAGCGCCTCGCCCTCGGGCCAGTGGATCCCGTGATGATAGATCAGGACCTGGGCTCGGGCCGCCTCGCTCAACGGGCGTACATAGGGCGCCCAGGCCGGCTCGAACCGGGACGCGTGCAGCGTCGGCCGCAGGCCGTGCCGGCGCAACACCTGGTATTCCGTCCAGGCGTCGATGCCCGTCGCGTCCGCCGCTTCCAAAGACGGCAGCACGATGGCGACCGAACGGGGCGCCGGCCCTGGCCGCGGCCTGCGGTACCGTCGCCGGCGGCGATACCGGTTTGCCCTGTCGTCCCGGGGCGCGTGCTCCCGTCTCGGCCAAACGGCGGGGCTTTCGCGCGCGCCGCCTTCTACAGCCGTCATCGCAACCATCTCCCCCGTCGCAAGACTCGGCGCCGGCGCCGGCGAAGCCGCGGTCGACGGGCGGCCAGCCGTCCGCGGAGGGTTCGGCGCAGGCGGCGCCGGAATAAGACGCGCCCGGCCCCTACCCGTCTCCCCGCGCGAACGCCGGGGTGGGGCCTGGCGAGAAAGGCGGCCCACTGCCCGCGGACGACCGGCTCCCCAAAGAGGGCGATGGCTCGCTGGCGTCCGTTATGCCCGATGGCCGCCGCCAATCCGGGATCCTGGAGCAGGCGGGCGACGGCGCGCCTTAAGAACCCCAGGTCGTCGCTGACGAACCCGTCCACGCCGTTGCGGATAATGCGATGCACCTCGTAGGTCCCCCACCCCGCATCGCCAAAGCGGGGACCTAGAGCCACCACCGGGATACCCGTCATCATCGCCTCCACCAGGCCCAGCGTGTAGCTGGCGGGCTTCGTACCCGTGTACAGATAGACCCGAGCCTCGCGCAGCTTCCGCTTCATCGCCTCGTAGTCCAAGGCGCCGCCATGGAAGGGCCCGGTGTCCTCGTTGCCGTGCCCGTACACGCGCGCGTTGAACCCGCGGGCCAAGGCGGTGAACGCCGCGAAGTTGCATGCGGCGGCCCGCGCCCGCATGCTCCGGTTGAGCGTGATGACCTCGTCGGTGTTTCCCGTCCAGCCGCGGAATTCGTTTGGATCCTTGTAGAAGCGGATTACGGCGTCCGCTCCGATGTTCCCGGGAATGCGCAGCTCGCCGGGGGAGTGCCGCACCACTTCAAGCCCCAGCCTGCGGTACCGTCGCAAGAGCCGTTCGATGCTGGGCGTGGACTGGCCGATACTGCGCCAGATGACCCGCTTCCCACGGTAGAGGTGCCAGTTGTTGGTAATCCATTGCGGGACATGCATCACCAGGATCACGTCCGCCCAGTGGACGAGCCGCGGGTCGAGCCGCTCCCGGGAGCACTGCCGGGCGATGGCCTCGAGCGCCGGGTAGCGCGGCAGCGGCAAGGGCGGGCGCAAGCCGTCCGTGGGCGCCTCGGGCACCTGATACGCGCCGTGGACGCTGAACACTTCGTGGCCCAATCCGGCGAGCAGCCGCAGCTCGTCGTACTCCAGGGCCGCATGGCAGGAAAGATAAAGAATCCGCATGGGGTCCCTTCTCCAAAAGCGACTCGACTTCGTCCCATTCTTATGTGGCGGGCGCCCCCGCAGCGGCAGGAAGCCGCTCCCGATTCCAGCCCGCCGGCTGCCCCCTGCCTGTTTCTACTGGGCCGCGGTTCCTAAACAGAACGCGAATTGACTCCCATCACTGTCCAACCGCTAGCGCAATACCTAATGAGTGCACGACACCCTCAGCCCAAGGAGGTGACCAAACATGGGCGCCTGTCGCAGGCGGCGCCGTCTCGTCGTGCCCGTGGCCCAAACGCAGACGGTCAACACGGCCCAGAGCCAAAACGTCATCGACATCACCCTGTTCATCGTGCTCCTCGTCGTCGTGATCGTCTTCCTGAACAGCCCCATCAACGGCGCCACGCCCGCCGCGCTGCGCCTCCTGCTTCCGCTGCTGGAAAATGACCCGCGCTTCCGGCAGCTCGCCGAGGCCCTGCGCTCCGTCGGGGAAGACGATCAGTCCCAGGGCCAGCAGCAGGCGTAACGCCAGCCGGCAAAAAGCGCCGGCGACGGGCGTATGCCCCCTCCGCCCCGACCCGACCGCATGCGCCCGGCCAAGCGCAGCAGGCCCCCGGAAACGGGGGCCTGCTGCGCTTTCTGCCGCGCCCCGCCTCGCTTGAAAGCGCCGGGTCGCTGCGTCTCAGCGGCGCCGGCGCCGCCGGACCCATTGGGCCAATTCCTGGACGAAGGCCGGCCCCGTCACCCGCGTGTCCCACAGGCTAACCGCGTCCAGGCGAGCCCGCTGCCCCTTGGCCCGTGCCTCCGACCGGTGCGTGAACACGTGCCGCATCAGGGCGCGCAAGTGGTCCACGCTGGGCTTGGCCCACCGCAAGCCGCCGTATAGATGGCCTAACTCCACGTCGGGCGGCGCCGGCTCCAGACGTTCGAGGTCGATCAAGTACGCGTTTCCCTCGTGCAGGAAGTCAGCGGGAGCGCTCCACCGGGTGGCGATGACCGGCAGGCCGGACGCCATCGCCTCCAGCAGCGGCAGACCCCATCCCTCGCCCCGGGTCGGCAGCACGAAGGCGTCGCAGGCGGTGTACAACCCAGCCATTTCCGCGGCGCTCAAGGGGCGCTCATCGACGAGGATGGGGGCCGTAGCGGCCCACGGCAGCCGGAGGCTTTGCACGAACTCGCGGACGGCGGCCGCGGCGCCGGGGCTTGTCTTGAGCACCAGCGTCACGTCCTCGCCCGGGTGAAACTCCCGGGCGAACGCCTCTACGAGCAGCGGCCACCCCTTGCGGCGAAGCCAGCTGAATACCGAAAGAAACCGGAAGCCGCGCGCACCCGGCAGCGGCTGCGGTGGCGCCTGGGGATGGTACAACCGCGTGTCGACCCCGACCGGCAGCACCCGCAGCTTGCGCGGGTCCACCCCGCTTTGGGCAAACGTGTGGTAGTTGAACGGGGACGGTACCCAGATCGCGTGCATGCGATTACAAGCGGCCACCCAGCGGCGCGGGAGCCGGTCCGCTTCAAACATGGTGCGACCGATGCGCACGCCGCGCCCCCGTGCGGCGCCAAAAGCCTCCGGCGTCATGTGCACCACCGTCACCCGCGGCCTCCTGCCCCGCACCGGGTGCCGCAGCAACTGGAACAGCCGGCCGAACGCTTCATCGATTTCCAGCCCGTTCCACCATGGTCCCTTGGGGGGCGAAGGCAGGACGCGCACGGTGAAACCCGCATCCAATAGGTGCTTCAGCACGGTGCGGGCCTCGTACGGATAACCCCCGGCGCCGTAGAAGGCGCCGATGTAGTAGATGTAGGGCGACCGCCGGGGCATGCCGGGGAGACGTCCCAAGCCAGCGGACCATCGGGCTTGCAGGACGCGGTCAAGACCGGCACGCAGCCGGCTCCCTGACCGCCGCCACCGGCGCCCGCGGCGCCAGCGCCGGCCTAGGGCGGCGCGCCGGAGCCGCCGCCGGTACCGGCCGGACGCGGGATGAGGGCGCGAGCCGCCGCTTGGCCCTGCGCCCAGCGTCGGAACGAGCGGGAACATACCGCTTCCCTCCTCATGCCGGCGCGACGCACTGGCGCCAGTAGTCCAACGTATCCCGCAAGGTTTGGTCGAGGTCGATCTCTGGCCGCCACCCGGTCAAGGCGCGAAAGCGGCTCGCGTCGCCAAGGAGGATCGGTACGTCGGACGGCCGCAGCCGCGCCGGGTCGACCCGGATCTCCACCCGGACCCGGCACATGGCCAGGAGCCGCTCGAGCACCGACTGGATGGTGTGGGTTTCCCCGCTGGCGATGTTGTAAGCCTCACCCGCGGCGCCGTGCTCGAGGGCCAACCGGTAGGCCCGCACGATATCCCGCACATCGGTGAAGTCCCGCCGCGCCTGGAGGTTTCCCACGTGCAAAACCGGCGGCCGCAAGCCGTGCTCCATTTCCGCGAGCTGCTTGGCGAAGTTGCTGATGACGAAAGGCTCCCCTTGACGGGGGCCGGCGTGGTTGAAGGCCCGGGTGCGGACCACGTCCAGCCCGTAGCTGCGGTGGTACTGGTAGGCCAAGAAGTCCTGGGTGATCTTGCTGACCGCGTAGGGGCTTAAGGGCCGCAAGGGTTGATCCTCGCGAATGGGCACTTCATCGGGGTACACGAGCCCGTACTCCTCCGAGGAGCACGCCACCTGCACCCGGCAGTCGATCCGGTGCTTGCGAATAGCCTCAAACAAGTTCAACTGCCCCAGGACGTTGGTGTCCATGGTCTCGTAGGGCGCCGTCCACGACGTGGGCACAAAGCTCTGCGCCGCAAGATGAAACACCCAGTCGGGGCGCACCTCCGCTACGACCCGCTCGACGGCCGACGGATCCCGCAGGTCGCATTCAAGCAAGTTCAGGCGGGAGGCGATGTGGCGGATGTTGCTCATCCCGCTGCGAGTGCGGTGGATTCCATACACTTGAAACCGGCCGTCGGCCAGCAGCGCCTCAGCCAGGTGACTGCCGGCGAAACCGGTGATTCCTGTAATCAGCACGCGCACGTGGGCCTTCCCCCTTGCCGCCGTTCCAAAAACGACTGGACTCGGAACCAACCTATGGCTGCCCGGGGTGGGCGGCCACCGCATGAGGGAAAAAGGGGAACACCGTCATGCGACGGGTTTCCTATTTGGACTCAATTAGGAACGTTGACCCAAGCCCCCCGTTGGCCGTACCGAATAGCGTGGGGCAAAAAAGGAGGGGCAAACGTGCAAGTCGCGATCGTGACGCACGACGGGCGCGCCCGCGCCTACCGCACCCGGGCCCTTCTGGATAGGCTTGACCGCCGGGGCGTGCGATGGGTGCTTCTGAGCCCGGAGCAAACAGTGATGCACGTGCGCCGCGGAGCGGTGCAGTTCCTCGACGGCGCGGGGCGCCCCGTGGTCGCCGATGTGGTGCTCAATGCGCTGTATCTTGCCTCCGGCCACGGTCTTGAGATCATCGAAGCCTTTGAAGCGGCCGGCATCCCGGTCGTCAACCCGGCCGCCGCCTGGCGCATGGCCAAGACAAAGGCCCTCGCCAGCGTCGCGTTCGCGCTGCACCGAGTCCCGCACCCCGAAACGGTGTGCTCGCCGGGGGCGCCTGCCGCCGTGGGGCGCCTGGCCTGGCGGGAACTCAACTCACCGATGGTGTACAAACCTTGGCGCGGGACGATGGGCGCCGGTGTGACGCTCCTGACGCGGCCGCGCTCCGTGGCCGGCGCGCTGGCGCGCCTCGCCCGCCGGGGCGCGCCC
>CALFSR010000171.1 GCA_937916565.1 uncultured Bacillota bacterium
GAGCGGCGGCGGCTGGGGGGCCATCCCCATGGACCGGGACTTTCTTCTGGTCGTTCGGGAGGAAACCGAGCGCGCGGGTACGCTGCTCATCTTCGACGAAGTGATCACGGGCTTTCGCCTCGCGCCGGGCGGCGCCCAAGAATACTACGGCGTGCGGGCGGACCTCGTCTGTCTCGGCAAGATCGTGGCGGGAGGCCTACCCGGCGCGGCGGTGGCGGGGCGGGCCGACGTCATGGCGTACCTGGAATACCGGGATCCCGAGTGGAACCGCACCAAAAAGATCGCGCACCAAGGCACCTTTAACGCCAACCCGCTGACCGCGGCGGCGGGCGTGGCCACCCTCAAGCTGCTCGCGGACGGCGAGGCCATAGGCCGGGCCAACGCGGCGTGTGCCGCGCTGGGCAGGGGCCTCAACGAGGCGCTCCTCGCCAGCGGGGTCAAAGGCTGCGTGTACTGGCAAAGCTCCATGTTTCACATCGCCCTCGGTCTGGACGCTTCTCCTCAATCCGACGGCGCGCCGCCGGCCGGAGTTGATCCCGGGCTGCTGGAGCGGCTGGCCAAGGGGCCTGAGACGATGGCCTTGCGCAAGGCGATGCTGCTAGAAGGCGTAGATCTCATGCGGAGCGGCGGATTTGTGTCCGCCGTCCACACGGAGGACGACGTGGCCGAAACCGTTGCTGCCTTTTCGCGGGCCCTCCGGCGCATGAAGGAGGCCGGGCTGTTGTGAAGGTCGGCAAGCTGTCCTCGGCGGAGCTGCGGGCGCAGGTGCTGCCCTACCGCGGTTCATCCCGCCCGGACGTCCTGCTCGGACCCGGGGTGGGGCTCGATTCGGCGGTCATCGACCTGGGCGGCGACGTATGCGTCATCTCGAGCGATCCGATTACGGGGGCCGGGCAAGGCGCCGGGCGGCTGGCGGTGACTGTTGCCACCAACGACGTCGCCGCGCACGGGGCGCAGCCCGTCGGCGTCCAGGTCGTGCTGCTGCTCCCCGAGCAGGCGGCGCCCGGCGCTCTGGCCGGGATCATGCAGGAAATCGACGCCGAGGCGCGCCGGCTCGGCGTCGCGGTCCTGGGCGGGCACACGGAGATCACCTCGCGCGTGCAGGACACGGTCATCGTTGTCACCGCCGTAGGCAGGGCACCCCGCGACCAGTGGGTGTCGGCCGCAGGCGCGCGGCCAGGAGACGCCATGGTGGTCACAAAGGGCGTAGGCCTTGAGGGAACGGCTATCCTTGCCACCGATTTCCGCGACGAGCTCGCGGCTGCGCTGGGCGAGGAGCTCGTGGCACGGGCGGCGGCCTTCGGGCGGGAGCTGAGCGTCGTCGAAGACGCGCTAACGGCCGCCGGGGCGGGCGCCCGGGCTATGCACGACGTGACGGAGGGCGGCCTGCTCGGCGCGGTGGAGGAGATGTGCGAGGCGGCGGGCGTCGGCTGCGAACTGTGGACGGACCGGGTGCCCGTGCGGGCGGAGACGGAAGTCATCTGCGCTCACCTGGGCCTTGACCCGCTGGGACTCTTGTCGTCGGGCAGCCTGCTCATCGCTGCACCGGACGGTGAGGCGGTCGTCGAAGCCCTCGAGCGCAAGTCCATCGTCGCAGCCTGCATCGGGCGCTTCACCGCGTCGGACGCCGGGCGGCGCATGCGGGACCGAACCGGGGAGTGGCGGCAACTGGCCGTCTACCCGCGCGATGAGCTTTGGCGGTTTCTCGAGGGCCGCTGAACAGCCGGCGTCGTAAGCGGGTTTGCTTGCAGCGATGAAAACGCCCCGCTCGATCCGGGAGCCGGGATCGGGCGGGGCGTTTTCGCCGGCGAGCGGCCCGGTGGGGCGGCGCGGACCCGCCCCGCACGGGTCCTCCTTCAACCTTGCAAGCTTTTCAGCTCAGCGCCTCGAGCTCATTGAGCATCTGCTCGAACACGTCGAGAACCCGCAGGATAGGTTCGGGCTTGGTCATGTCAACGCCGGCGCGGCGCAGAAGCTCCAGCGAATAGTCGGATCCGCCCGCGCTCAGCATGTTGAGGTAGCGCTCGACCGCGGGCTTGCCCTCCTCGAGGATCGCCTCGCCGAGGGCCGTGGCCGCGGAGAAGCCGGTCGCGTACTGGTATACGTAAAACGCCCGGTAGAAGTGGGGGATGCGGGCCCACTCGATGGCGATCGGGTCGTCCGCGATGAGGGCGGGACCGTAGTACTCCTTGACGAGCCGGTGGTACGTGTCGCACAAAAACTGCGGGGTCAGCGCCTGGCCGGCCTCCACGTGCTCATGGATGATCTTCTCAAACTCGGCGAACTTGACCTGGCGGAATACGGTGCCGCGCACGCCGTCGAGGTACTTATTGATCAAGTAGCGCCGCTGGGCCTTGTCGGACGTTTCCCGGAGGAGGTGGTGGAAGAGCAGGTGCTCGTTGAGGGTGGATGCCACCTCGGCTACGAAGATCGTGTAGTTCGCGTAGACGTAGGGCTGCGCCTTGAAGGACAAGTACGTGTGGCCGGCGTGGCCGAACTCGTGGGCCAGAGTGAAAAGGTTGTCCACGTTCGGCTCATAGTTCATCAGAATGTAGGGGTGCACGGGATACGCGCCGATGGAGTAGGCGCCGCTCCGCTTGCCCTCGTTCTCGAGCACGTCGACCCAGCGGTTGTCCAGACCCTCCTTGACGATGCGGACGTATTCCTCGCCCAAGGGCTTGAGCCCGGCCAGCATCATCTCGCACGCTTTCTCGTAGGGTATGTGCAAGTCGGCCTCGGGCACCAGGGGGACGTACAAGTCGTACATGTGCAGTTCGTCCACGCCCAAGAGCCGCTTGCGCACCTCCATGTAGCGGTGCAGCAGGTCGATGCGGGAGCGGATCGTGTCAATCAGGTTGGTGTAGACGGAAACCGGGATGTTGTCCGCGTGCAGCGCCATCTCCAGCGCGGATCCGAAGCGGCGCATCCGGGCGTAAAACACGTCTTTGCGGACGCTGGCCGCTAGCGTCGCGGCCACCGTGTGGCGCCACTTGTTGTAGGTGTTGTGCATCGCCTCAAAGGCGTCCTTGCGCACCCGCCGGTCGCTGCTTTCCATCAGGCGGATGTAGCGGCCGTGGGTGACCTCGATCCACTCGCCCTTTTCGTCTTGGATGGCGGGGAACTTCAGGTCGGCGTCGTGGAACATGTCATAGACGTTGGCCGGAGCCTGCGCCACTTCGCCCGCTGCCGCCAGGATCGCTTCCTCGCTCGGCGAAAGGGTGTGGGGCTTCTGCCGCACAATATCCTCCAGGTGGTGCCGGTAGAGGGCTAGCTCGGGGCTGGCAAGATACTCTCGCAGCCGTTCCTCCGGCATCTGGAGCAACTCCGGTTCAATAAAGGAAATCGCCGTACGCAGCTCGACGTACAGGCGCTGGCTGCGGTCGTGCAGCGCCTGGTAGGTGGCGTTGGTGCTGTCTTCGTCCATGCGGGTAAAGGCGTAGACGTACACGCGCTCAAGGCGTGCCCCCGTCTCGTCCCGCAGCTTGAGGCACTCGGCCAGCTTGGCCGGGGACTCGGCCAAGGTGCCGGCGAACGCCTGGAGCCGGGGGAGGGCCTCCTTGATCCGCTGGAAGTCCTCTTCCCAGATTTCGTCGCTGGGATAGAGGTCCTCCAGGCGCCAGCGAAGGGCCTCGGGGATCTCCGCGCGCTTGGGCAGCGCTTTGGCCGCAGCGGGCTTGGTCACAGGCGGTCACTCCCATCCTCATATCGTTCCGTTGCAGCGTGCGTCGTCTACTTTTCCGTCTCGGCGTCAATATTCCTCGTCCGGTTTCGGCCGGGAGATATGGCGAAATGCGCGGACGTGTGTTATGGTGAACCACGACAAGCCACGGGAGGCGTAACCGATGACTATCTGGCAAGCGGTCGTCCTGGGCGTGCTGCAGGGCCTCACCGAGTTTTTGCCGGTCAGCAGCTCGGGACACCTCGTTATCACCCGTCATCTGCTGGGCATCACGTCCGAAGCCCTTACGTTCGACATCACGGTGCACGTCGGAAGCCTCTTGGCGGTCGCCGTGTTTTTCCGGGAGGAGATTGGCCAGATGGTTGCCGGGGTGCTCGGCCTGAGGCGGCCGGGAGCCGACGCGGGCAGGCGTCTCTTTTGGCTGCTCGTAATTGCATCGGTGCCCGTGGGACTTGTCGGACTCCTACTAAGGGACGCCATCGAGCAGGCCTTTTCGTCGGTCCTGGTGCCGGCTGTCATGCTTTTTGTCACGGGCGCCCTGCTCCTGGTGGCAGATCGGGCGGGTCGCACCCGGCAGGGGACGCGGCCGGGACTTGTGCACGCGCTGGCCATGGGCGCCGGTCAAGCTTTGGCCGTGCTGCCCGGGCTCTCGCGGTCTGGGACGACCATGAGCATGGGCGTCTTGGCTGGCCTCACGCGGCAAGCCGCGGCCCGGTTCGCGTTTCTCATGTCGCTCCCCGCCATCCTGGGTGCAGGACTTGTGGAAGCGGCTTCGCTCTGGCGCGACGGAGCCGGGGTGGCCGATGGAACGGCGGTGCTGATCGCCGGGCTCGTCGCGTCGGGCGCCAGCAGCTACCTTGCCATCGCGTTTCTCTTGCGGTTCCTGCAGCGTGGGCGGCTCGCACCGTTTGCCGTGTACACGTGGGTTATAGGTGCCCTCGTACTGGGATTGACTCTGGCCAACCGCTAAGCGCCGCGGGAGAAAACAGTTGACCCCGGGGCGGGCGGCGACTGCCCGATCCCGGGGTCATTGGCTTTGGTGCCGGAGGTGGGACTCGAACCCACATGGGCGAAGCCCACGCGATTTTGAGTCGCGCGCGTCTGCCGGTTCCGCCACTCCGGCTTGGGTGCGCCCGTCCATGCGGCGAGCGTATCTGATCATATCACAGCCCAAAGCCGGATTCAATAGCGGTTCCGGGCGCGTGCCGCGCCGCCGCGCCCGGTCACGTCGTCAAGCGTTTGCCGCTTCCAATAGCTCGTTAATGAGGTACTCGAGCACCTTCACTTCCGCATGGCCGAGGGCGGTGTCCCAGTCCTGGTCCAGTACGGCCCGGACCATCTCAGGCGGCACCGACCAGCGGGCCGCGGCCAGTTCCGTAATGCGCGCCTTACCGTGCTCGGTCAAGGCAGGCCAGTCTTGCGACAGGAGCGCGGCCGCCTCCCCGGGCGTTAGGCCGTGCTCGAGCAGCCGGTTGTAGAGCGACGCCTTAAGCTCCGTGCCGGCCTTTTCCCAGTCCTGGGCGAGGATGGCCGCGGTCTGCTCGGGCGTCAGCAGTTCGGCCACGACCGAGGCGACCGTTTCCAAGGCTTGCTCGGCCGGCGTGAGGTCCTCGCCCCCGGCCGTAATCACGACGAGCCGCCCGGTCGCGTCGCCCACCGCCAACACCGTGTCATCGCTGCGCAACTGGCCGGCCGCGGCGACGGTGCCGTTGCGGACGACGAGGGTCTCCGGGGTGAGGACGTAGGCAGTCGTCGTGCCGTCATCACCCGCGATGGTGATGCTGCTCGCGGGTTCGTTCAACTGGCTTACGCGGCCGGACCGGAGTTCAAGACTTCCCGCCGCGTCCAGCAATTGGCGGGTCTCTCCGACGGTCGCCGCCTGCTCGGCCCGGAAAAAGCCACCCGCGGGTTCGGCGGTCAGGCCGAGCCGGTGCAGCAGGGCTACGGCCGGAAACGCCCGGTGCAGCGGCGAGATGTCCTGGAACATGCTCTCCGCAGGGGCAAGGGCGGCGGCGGCCTCCTCCAGGCGCAGCGCGCGGACAACCGTACGGGCCAGCTCGCCCCGGGTGACGGTGTCCTCCGGGTTCGTGCCGGGCGCGAGCAAGGCCCCATCGGCGCCGGCCAGTCCCGGTGCCACAGCCGCGCTGAGGGTCGTCCGCACCATGGCCGCGAGCTCCCCGGCGCGGATGGGGGCGTCAAGGCTCCGCCCGGCGCCCGTGCGCACGGCGCCCAGGCCAGGGCCGGGGACCGCTTCATCCGCCGCGGCCGCGCCCGCCGGGTCGGGTGAGTCGGGAGTTCCGGCCGCTCCAGCCGGGGACACGGGCGGCTCGGG
>CALFSR010000172.1 GCA_937916565.1 uncultured Bacillota bacterium
GGCGGCGCGGGCGCGGGCCGATCGGGCACGACGGACGATTCCTCCGGCCCAGCGCCGGGGGTAGTATCCGTAGGATGAGCGCCGCTCTGGGACGGCGCGGTCCCAAGGGGCGCCGGCGATGGTGCCGGCCAAGCCGGTGCGGCGTCCCGCTGGGCCGGCGGCACAGGAGCGCCGCTTGGGGATTCCGGGACGGGACGTACGGGGCTAAGGCGGGGGGTGACAACCCACCCGATGGCAGCCTCCACGTCCTCTGGCAGCACGGCGCGGCGTCCGCACCACGCGGCCCGGGCCCGGGCGGCCCTGGCCACGAAATAGTCCAGGGGGTGCGCCGAGCCTCCGGCGGCTTCGACGGCCTTGCAGATGTCTTGCACCTCGGCCGGGGATAGCTCGATACGCGCCGCAAGCTCCCTCGCGGCCCGCACCCGGGCCGCGAGAGCACCCGCGTCGACGGACGGCTGGCCGTCTCCCGGCTTCGCAAGGTGTTGCACGGAGAGCTCGTCCGCTCGCTGCCACGCGATCCAAAGGCCGCAGCAGCGGCCCAGGGGGTCGGCCGGCGAGGGAGGGGACGAGCGGCGTATCAACAGGAGCGCCCGGCCGGGGAGCGGCTCGGTATCGAGCAGCGCGGCGAGCTGGGCGGCCGCCGGCGGGCTGATGACATCACCGGCTTCGACGACCAGGGCTCTCCCTCTCGCTTCAACAACCGGGCTCGGACGGCGCACCGGCCGTCCCTGGGCCAGCGTCGCCCGGACGTCGATGCGGTCCAAGAGGGTTTCGGGTGAGATGCCCGCGGGCACGCGCACGGGAGGGCGGCCCGTGAGCAGCCTGGCCAGTTCCCCGAGGGGCCACGGCAGGCCGGTTTCGGGCGCGCCATAGATGCAGGCGCCGCCGAGGGAAGGATCGACGGCCAAAAGGCAAAACGGTTCGGGCAACAGTGATGTCATCGACGGGGGACGGCTCGCTTTCCCGGACGCTCAACGGCTCTATCCGGCGCCGCTGTCGCCGGACATGTCCATTATAGTATCGGGGGTGCCGCCATGGGAACATTGACCGACGTTGCGGGCTTGCGCGTGGGCCATTGGACGGACGCCACGTCTCTGACCGGATGCACCGTCATCTTGTGCGAGGTGGAGGGAGCGGTGGGCGGCGTGGACGTGCGGGGCGGGGGACCGGGCACCCGCGAGACCGATCTCCTCGCGCCGGGGCGGCTTGTGGAGCGGGTGCACGCGGTTTTGCTGGCCGGCGGCAGCGCCTTTGGCCTTGCCGCCGCGGCCGGCGTCATGGAGTGGCTTGCTGAGCGCGGCGTCGGTTTTGACACCGGCGTTGCGGCGGTGCCCATCGTCCCCGCCGCGGTCATTTTTGACCTGGCCGTGGGCGAGCCGCGGGCGTGGCCCGGACCGGCGCAAGGATACGCGGCCTGTGCCGCGGCGAACGCCGGCCCGGTGGCCGAGGGCAACGTCGGCGCCGGCACCGGGGCCAGCTGCGGCAAGTGGGCAGGCATGGCCTATGCGATGAAAGCGGGGCTTGGCACCAGCTCCATCCGGTTGCCCGGCGGCGGCACCGTCGGCGCCCTCGTTGCCGCCAATCCGCTGGGCGACATCGTCGATCCGCTGACGGGCAGCCTCGTGGCGGGCGCTTACGATCGCCGTCAACATTCGTTTCTCAGCCGCGCCGCCGGTTTGAAGGGCGGGTTTCCGGCCGCGAACACCGTGATCGCCGTGGTGGCCACGGATCTCCCCCTCTCCAAGGAAGCGGTCCACCGGGTAGCCCAGATGGCTCACGACGGCATCGCCCGGGCCGTCTACCCGGCCCACACGCCCTGGGACGGGGACACGGTGTTTGCCCTTGCCACCGGCAAGGCGGCGCACTTGCGGGCTCAGGACCGGGCACGGGAGATGGAGCAGGTTGCCCAGGTGGGGGCGGCGGCGGCCGAAGCTCTGGCCTTGGCCATCGTCCGTTCCGCCCGGGCGGCCGAGCCGGCGGGCGGCTTGCCGGCAGCTAGGACCATCGCTCCGCCAGACGATCGAGGATGATGTGCGCGACTTCCGTCTTGGGCAAAAGGGGCAGCTCCTCGACGCGGCCGTCGGCATGGAACAGGGTGACGCGGTTTGTGTCCGCCTCAAAGCCGCTGCCGGGCGCCGACACGTCGTTGGCCGCGATCATGTCCAGCCCTTTGGCTTGCAGCTTGGCAAGAGCGTTTTTGTGAACGTCGGCCGTCTCCGCGGCGAAGCCAACCTTGAGGAACGGGCCGTTGACCGAGGCAAGCACGTCGGGGTTGCGTACAAGGCGCAGTGTCCAGCCGTCGGCGTCACCCTTCTTGACTTTGTGCACCGCGGCCTCCTCGGGCCGAAAGTCGGCGACCGCTGCCGCCATGATGAGCGCGTCGGCCCCCTGGACCGCCGTCTCGATGGCAGCCTTCATGTCCAAGGCCGAATCGACCCGCCGCACCTCAAGGCCGGCGGCCGTCTCGGCGTCGGGCGCTACGGTCGTCACCAGCGTCACGTGCGCCCCCCGGTCCCTGGCGGCAGCTGCGAGCGCATGGCCCATCTTGCCCGATGAGCGGTTGGTGATGAAGCGCACCGGGTCGATGGCTTCCCTGGTGCCGCCCGCGGAGACGACGATGCGGCGTCCGGCCAGGTCGCCGCCGCGCCCGAGCACCCAGCGGAGCGTCCCTATGATCGTGCCGGCGTCCGCGAGGCGTCCGACGCCCGCAGCACCCGAGGCAAGGCGCCCGCTGCCCGGCGGGACGACGACGGCGCCCCACTCCTTGAGCCGCGACAAGTTGGCCTGGGTGGCCGGATGCTGGTACATGCGGGTTTCCATGGCCGGGCAGATGATGAGAGGCGCCTCGGAGGCCAACACCGTCGTGGTAACGCAGTCGTCCGCCATGCCGACCGCGAGGCGCGCGATAAGCTGTGCCGTGGCCGGGGCGAGGACGATGGCGTCCGCGCGCTTGCCCAGGGCGACGTGGTCGATGGCGATCTCCGAGCGCGGGTCAAAGAGGTCCGCCACGACCGGGCGGTGGGTGAGAGCTTGAAAGGTGAGAGGCGCCACAAAGGCGGTAGCTTCCCGGGTCATCACCGTGTCGACGCGGGCGCCGGCCTGCACCAGGCGGCTGGCCAGATCGGCGGCCTTGTAGGCGGCGATGCTGCCGGCGACCCCGAGCACGATGTTTTTTCCTGACAGCGGGTGGCCCTTCATGCGTTCAGCCCCCCGTGGGCGGCTTCCGGATGGGGCGCCGCGAATTCGGGGTGGTTCATCACGTACAGGAGCCGCAATCCGTCGAGGGTCAGGTGGCGGTCGACCGCGTCAAACACGTTGCTGTGCCGGGCTACGACCTCCGCCAGGCCACCGGTGGCGACTATCCGCGCCCGGCTGGGCAGCTCCGCCTGGATCCGCTCGATGACGCCCCGCACGAGCCCCGCGTATCCGTAGACGGTCCCCGACTGCATCGCGTGTATGGTGTTGCGGCCGATGGCGGACGGGGGCGGTGCCAGCTCAACGCGGGGGAGTTTGGCCGCCCGCTCAAAGAGGGCTTCCGCCGCGATCTGCACGCCGGGGGCGATGGCGCCGCCCAGGTACGCTCCGTCCTCGGAGATGACGTCGAAGGTTGTGGCGGTGCCCATATCCACCACGATGGCCGGCCCGCCGTAGCGCCGGTAGCAGGCTACCGCGTTGGCGATGCGGTCCGCGCCGACCTCAAGGGGGTTGTCCACGTCGAGCCTGAGGCCAAGCACGCCGGATCGGCCGCTGACCGACCAAGGCGCGACGTTGAAGAGGTGGCGGACGACCCGTTCGAAGCGGGACTGGAGGGGCGGCACCACGTTGCCGATGACGACGCCGTGCACTTCCAGGGGCGAGTGGCCGGCCCGCTGGAACCAGTTGTCGATCTGGATCTCGTACTCGTCCGACGTCCGGCGCAGATCGGTTGACAGGCTCCATGTGCGCAACAGATGCTCGCCCCGGTACAGGCCGAAGCTGACGTTGGTGTTGCCGATGTCGATAGCCAAAAGCATGGAATCACATCCTTACTCGGGTGGAAACACCGGCCCTTGGGGCGCGGCGTCCGGCATGGCGCGGAGAACGGCGTCCCGCACCCGTTGGCCCGAATCCAGATCGTCCAGCGGATCCCGCCGCAGCCGGTGGCTGAGGGCCATGGGAGCGAGCGCCGCCACGTCTTTCTCCGTGGCCGCCGGGCGGCCCGCCAGGGCGGCATAAGCCCGGGCGGCCCGCAACAGGCACAACTCGCCCCGGTGGCCGGCCAAGCCGAGCTCGGCGGCAAGGCGCGCCACCGCTTCCAAGGTCCCCGCGGGGACGTCCACCGCCTCAAGTCGTTCCCGGGCCGATGCGATGCGCTCCCGCAGGGCGTTTTCGTCGGCGGCGAACCGGGCGAGAAACGCCCGCGGGTCCCGTTCGAACGCGTCGCGCCGGCGCACGATCTCCACCCGCAGCGGGATGTCGGTGATGGTCGCCACCGGCACGAACAGCCCGAACCGATCCAAGAGCTGCGGCCGCAGGTCGCCCTCTTCGGGGTTGCCGGATCCTATCAGCACAAACCGGGCCGGGTGTTGGACGCTGACGCCTTCCCGCTCCACGACGTTGACGCCGCTGGCAGCCACATCCAGCAACAGGTCGACGAGGTGGTCCTCCAGGAGGTTGACCTCGTCGATGTAGAGGAAGCCGCGGTTTGCCCGGGCCAGCAGTCCCGGCGCAAAGACGGCCTCGCCCCGGGTCAGGGCCGCTTCGATGTCGAGGCTGCCGGTGACGCGGTCCTCGGTCGCCCCCAGCGGCAAGTCCACCACCGCGATGGACTGCCACTCGGCGGTGAGGGTCTCGCCGCGGTCGTGCCGCTCCCGGCATTGGCTGCACCACTCGTCCGGTCGCCCCGGATCGCAGCGAAACGGGCAGCCGGCCACCACCGGGATGGGGGGCAGCAGCCGCGCGAGGGCCCGCACGGCCGTGGACTTGGCGGTTCCCCGGTCGCCCATGGCCAACACGCCGCCGATGAGGGGATCGACGGCAACGAGCAACAGCGCTAGCCGAAGGGCGTCCTGCCCGACGATGGCGGTGAAGGGATACACAGGCCGCAGGCCCACGGCGGATTCCAGCCGCACTCAAACGACCCCCTCGACGCGGTCCTCCGCGTCCGCCAGAATCTCCTCCAACTTCGCCCAGCGCTCCGGATCCGCCTGCCAGAAACCGCGCGCCCTCGCCTCGGCAAGGCGGGCCGCCATTCGCTGCACCGCCCGGGGGTTGTGGCGCAGGAGCCGTTCCCGCATGGCGTCGTCCAGAAGGAACGTGTCGGCTGCGGCGGTGTAGATCCACCCGTCGACGGCATCGGCGGTCGCGGACCAGCCGAAGGTGTTGTCGAGCCGCGTCGCGATCTCGTGCACCCCTTGGTAGCCGTGGCGCAGCATCCCTTCGTACCAGCGGGGGTTCAAAAGCCGCGTCCGTACCTCCAGCCGCACCGTCTCGGCCAGCGTCCGGACGGTCGCCTCCGGCGCCAACGTGTCGGCCACAAAGGCACAGGGCGCGACGCCCCGCACCTGCTCCACCGCGGCGGCGATGCCGCCCAGGTATTCGTAGTAGTGGTCCACGTCCGCGAGGCCGATTTCGGTGGAGTCCAGGTTCTGAAAGGTGGCCGCACACGTCTTAAGGCAGGCGGCGAGCAGCTCCTGCATGGCTTCTCCGGCCGGTCCGTCGCCGTACACATGGCTTTTGCGCCCAAGGAAGACCGCGCCCAGGTCAGACCGGGTTTCCCAGGCCGACGCCTCCACCAGGTGGTTGACGCCGGTCCCGTATTGGCCCGGCGCGTTGCTGAACACCCTCCGGGCGGCCTCGTCCAGCTTGAGCCCGAGTTCCGCGGCGATGGCTAAGGCATGTTTGCGGACGTAGTTTTGCTCGGGGTCCTCGTCGGCCAAGGCGGCCAGCCGCACGGCCCGGTCGAGCAGCTCAATGACGCTGGGGAAAATGTCCCGGAAGATGCCGGAAACCGTCAGGACCACGTCG
>CALFSR010000173.1 GCA_937916565.1 uncultured Bacillota bacterium
CCAAGGCGTCGGCCAACTCGTGCTCGCTGACAAATCCCAGGTCCACCAGGATCTCACCCAGGCGCTTGTTGCTGCGCTGCTGGACCGCGATAGCCTGGCGCACCTGCTCCTCGCTGATGAGGCCTTGCTCCTGCAAAATTTCCGCGATCCGTTTGCGCTCTTTGCGCACCGCGGTGCCGCTCATGACGTCTCTCCCCGCCTACAGGACACTGACCGTTCCGGGACTAGGGCAACCGTTCTCTTCATTGGGGTCCGCGGGAACGCCCCCGACCCAGACGCAGACTCGCCCCTGCGAGAGAATCAGGTATCCCGTCGCATCCTTGTCCAGCACAGGCAAGGACGGCGCCAAGTTGTGCAGCAGCGCCCCTTGCAGCTCCTTGATGGCGAAAAACCTGTTGCCGTTTGGGTCTTGATCGAGGTCCTCGGCGGCGATGTACGCCCGGGGCCAAGTACCGTTGGCGGTCCGGTACAGATTAACGGCCATGCTCAACTCGTGCCACGCCGCCGTGGCCTCCATTCTCCGGGTGTGCTCCTGGTACTTCGCATACGCGGTCACACCCACCGAGGCAAGGATACCGATAACGGTCATTACCAAAATAAGTTCCAGGACGGTGAAACCGCTCTCGCGGGCTCTGCTCATCCGTCCGAACACCCCCAAGACTCTAGCGGCGCCCCCCGGCGCCGTTGGTCACATCACCGTTGCCGCTGACCCCAATCGGGTGCGGCGGCGGGCCACCCCACCCGCAGCCGCACCATGACTAGGCCATGAACGATGTTACGGAGTCGGACAGTCGGGCGAGTTAAACTGGGAAGCCTGACCGCCCATGTAGACGCAGGTGACATCGGTAAGCTGGCCGCCTACGTTGAGCGTCGCCACCAGAAATCCGGTTGCGATGTCGGCGGCCGGTGCCTCCGTCTCCTCATTCCACAGGTTCGTCCGCAGCGGCGTCGGCAGGTTTTCCAACGCCTCTTCGAGTGCCGCCTCAATTTCGTCGTTTGTCGTGGAGCCCCCGGCGGAGTTGCGCGGGAACGTGCCGTTCTCCACCTGGTACAAGTTAATGGCTACCTGCAGGTCCCGCCAGGCGGCGTCGGCCGCGGCCCTGTTAGCCCGATCCCGGAACGAGCTGTAGCCCGACACGCCGACACCGGCCAAAATGCCGACAACGGTAATCACGACCAGTAGCTCAACGATGGTGAAGCCCCGCTCGTCCCTGCCAACGCGCACCAGGCGCCGGCGGAAGAACTTCAGCATACTCTCTCCTCCTTGCGCTTTCCGGTAATGTTGTAATGATTGCGGCCTTTACGCCGCTCCAAGCCTGGTTTGCTCCCCCTCCCCCGTCCGCTCAACAGGTCCCGCCATCCCGGGCCTCCGCACCAACCAGCCGGGAGCCCCTCCGAAGCCGGCAATCACGACATGGCAAGCCCGGCGCGGCAACCGTGCGCAAGGCATCCCCCCTACCCGAACACCGTTCCAACACCTGCACGACCAGGCACGGAACCGGTTCGCGCGAAGAGTCTCGAAGTTGGAGTTGATCTTTGGAGCCGGACAAGTAATCGATAGGGCGTCTTGGGCACGCGTGGGACAAGAAACGCCCTCACGGGCAAGAGTGCGGCGAAGTTGGCCTCGGCCAGGACGCCCCCACGACCTCACCGGGACCGGAGATAGTTCTTTGGTTGTAGGACTTCCTTCCCCAACGCCCTCGGGTTAGTTCTATTATCACAGGCAGATTCCTGCCTGGCAAGGGAGGTTATCCCTCCATTCGAAGGGGTTGGGCGGGACAGATGTCCCTGGTACGAGGGGACAAAACGGCAAGAGCGCGGGTTGCCGGCAGAGATGGGCTAGGACTTGGGCCGTGGGCCATCTAGGACCGACGGCCCACGGCCTTGTGGAGGCGAAGGCCGACTGGAAGCGTCAGCGAAGCAATTCTCGCAACGCCTGCTCGTCCCAGCCGATGACGACCTGGCGCCCCCGCACGGTCACCGGCCTCCTCCAAAGACCGGGCTCGCGGGCGAGCAGCGCCACCCATTCGTCCTCGGACAGCTGCTGATCCGCAAGACCGAGCTGCTTGTAGCGGCGGCTGCGGGTCGAAACCAAGTCGTACACCCCGCCGGGCAACAAGCTCGCCAGCCGGCGGATCTCGTCCTCGGTCGGCAAGTTTACGAAGAACCGCCGTTCTTCGACGTCCGCCCCCAGTTCGCTCAGGAGCTGTCGCGCTTTGCGGCACGACGTGCAGCTCGGGTAGTGGTACAGCGTGACTTCCGCCACGGGATTCCCCTCCTCCGCGAGGCCCGGGTGCGGCGCACGACGGCAACCCCGCGCACCGCTCATCCCACGCCTCGAACCTCTATGTCGCCCGTTCCTTTCATGGCGGCCGTCCGCAACTCCTGCCAACCGCAAATGCGCGACGAGAGCGGAACCGCTTTCACGGTATTTGGTGTACAATATTCGTAGATAACCGCACGTTACTGATTCGGCTGCGCGGAAAGAGGAAACCGGCTTCACGCGTCTAATAAGCTGATGCTACGGCTATCGCGTCCTGGGGGAGGGGTGGGGTCCACATGACCGTGGACCGGACAGGGCGGAACATGCCCAGGGGCGACGGGGTTTCGTTGCCCGTGCTCCATGAAGCGTTCGCGGCGCTCGTCAACGTCGCCAAGCAGCTCCTGAAGCCCCTCGATCTCGCTTCGGTCCTCGATGAGATCCTGCTCCAGGTCGAATCCCTGTTTGGTTACGACATCTGTTGCGTGCTGCTCCCGTCCGAATGCGGGAAAGAGGTGTACATCGCGGCGCACCGGGGTTATAACCCCGACATCGTCGCCCACAGCCGGTTTCCCATCGGCGGCCCCCGGGGCATCGTGAGCCACGTGGCGGCCACCGGCCAGCCGTATTACGCGTCCGACGTCTCCAAAGACCCCTACTACCTCGAGGCCTCGCCCAACGTGCGGTCGGAGTTCACCGTTCCGCTCGTCCTGGACGGGCAGCTGGTGGGCATTCTCGACGTGGAGAGCCGGGAGCTCGATGCGTTCCCGCGGGAAGTGCAGCAGGTCCTGGAAGGGTTTGCCGCGCTGGCGGCCTTGGCCATCTTCCGCGCCCAGCGCCATGAGGAGCTGCAGCACCTCGCCCTCACCGACGGGCTCACGGGCCTGGCCAACAACCGGGCGTTCTGGGAAAACCTGCAGCGGGAGCTCGCCCGGGCGCAGCGCTTTTCGCATCCGCTGGCCCTCATGGTGCTCGAGATCGACAACTTCAAGCGCGTCAACGACGTCTACGGCCACCTGCGGGGCGACGAGGCGCTAAAGGCCGTGGCGCGGGTCATCACCGGCTCGTCCCGGGCGATGGACATCGGCGCCCGGGTCGGGGGCGATGAGTTCGCCCTCATCCTGCCGCAGACGACCAAAAACGACGCCACCGTCGTCGCACGGCGCCTTTGTACGCAGGTGCGGCAGCTCAAGTTTGAGGACGACGTGCGGCTCTCCATCAGCGTCGGCCTGGCCGCCTACCCCGAGGACGGCTCCAGCGCGAACGCCTTGTTTGCCGCGGCGGATTACGCGATGTACCAGATCAAGTACCAGGGCGGCGGCGGTTTCTGTATCGCCAAGACGCCTTCCTTGCGGGCCATCAGCTTTGACGCGCCCGCCGGCTCGCCCCTCAACCCCGCGCCTGCTCCCAAGCGCACCGTGGAGGCGTAATGCGCCCGGCGCCGGCTACGCCTGGGCGACCCGCCGGTAGCCGCGGCGGTGGTAGACGAGGGGGTCGGCGGCGGCGTCAAAGTCCATGGCCACGATCTCGCCTACAAAGATGACATGGTCGCCGCCGTCGTATTGGTGACGGGTGCGGCAGTCGATGCGGGCCCAGGCGTCGGCGAGGAGCGGCGCGCCCGTCTGGCCCACGGCGTAGGTGAGACCCCGGAACCGATCCGGATCCGGGCCGGCGAACCGGGCGGAAAGCTCTTCCTGTCCCGCCCGCAAGCAGTTGACGGCAAAGCCTTCGGCGGCCTCGAAGTGGGGCAGGCTCCCGGCCTTCTTGTAGAGGGTAAACATAACCAACGGCGGCTCCAGCGACAGCGGGTCAAAGGAGCTGGCCGTAAAGCCTTTTGGCTCCCCGTCCGTTCCCCGGCACGTGATGACCGCCACCGCCGCCGGCCAATTGGAAAACAGTTCCTTGAAGCGGCCCGGTTCGATGGACACGCTCCGTTCCTCCTTTGCGTGCAAGCCTGCTCCCTGGAACGGCGCCCCTTTGGCGTTTGCCCCGCCTTGTAGTGCCGGCCAAAGGCGTGGACGGGCCGAACGCGTCCTGGCGCCGCCCGCCGCCTTACAGCGTAATCACGTCAATCGGCCCGTTGGACGTACGAATGCGCAGCAGTGCGCTGCCGGCGCCGATCCGACCCTCCAGGCGTTCGCGCTCGCGGCCCGCGACCCGCTCCCGACCTTCCTCGGATACAACGAAGGGCACCTGCGAACGGATTTCACCGTTCATGGCGGTGAGATCGAGCACGACGTCGGGGTTGGGCAAGTAGGCCCGGACGGCGCCGTTGGTCGTGGTCAGATCATACGACGCGGCGGCCTCAAATCCCGCCCGCAGTTCGATGGCCCCGTTGGTCGTCTGTACGCGGCCGCTGCCGGCGAGCGTCCCGCCCGAGATGAGCACGACGCCGTTGGACGTTACCGCCGTCACCGACCCGTGCACGTCGGCGAGGTTGATGGTCCCGTTGGACGTGCGCGCCTGCAGCGTCCCGGTCATCCCCTGCACGGCGATGGGGCCGTTGGTCGTCCGCAGGAGCACGTCGCCGGACAAGCCCGCCGCCGAGATGTTGCCGTTGGCGTTGACGAGCTGCACCGAGCCCGTCCACCCGCGCGGCACCCGCACGTGAAACCCGACTTGGAAACCGGCCCACCCGATGAAGCTCGTGCGGGAGTCGGCAGCCGCCTCTACGCCGGAAGACCCTTGCGCAAAGTGCACCGCGTCGCCGCCGCCGAGCACGGTCCAGAGCACCCGGGCCAGCGCGGATGCTCGCGTCGTCGCCTCGATCTGCACATCGTGGCCATCCCATTCCTCATAGGTAATGGCCCCGTTGCGCCCGGCGATCGCCAGCTGCTGGCCGGGTTCCAATACAAAGCTGCGGGTCACCTGCCCCATGACGTCCCCATCGCCGCTCAAACCCGCTAGGAGCGTGACAACGCCAAGCACAATCAAGGCAATGCCCAAGATTCTTCCCGTTCGCTGCGATGCCGCAGCGCTGCTTGCGGTCAAGGCTATCCCTGCTTTCCGCTGGACGTTCCCGCGAGCCCGGGCCTAGTCAGCAATCGCCCGCCCGCCATGGAACATTATCCCGCATCGCGCCTTGACCGTCCACCGCTCCGCCGGCGTTTGGCGATGAGTTCTGACTATGGCAGTCAAATGCGCCGATTTATCGCGGTCGAGCGTATCGCATGCGCAGGGAGGGTCGTATGAAGCTGCGCTCGCAAGCCCGCAGCCAATCCGCTCCCGCCCAAGCCGCTGGCACGGGCCCTTTGCGCCGGCCCCGCGGCCCCGGATAGGTCCCGGTCCCGCCCGTCCCCCGGCCCGGGCTACGCCCGGCCGCCGCCCGCCTCGGCCGGTTTCCAGGGTCCCACCTGTCCCGGGGCCTGCTCGGCGGGCCCTCCGGCAACAAGCTCGGCCAGCGCCGCGGCGCACTTGGGGTCAAACTGGGTCCCCGCCCCCGCCAGCACGTACTCCCGCGCCTGTTCGTGCGTCCACGGCTCCCGGTAGGCCCGCCGGGACGTGAGGGCGTCGTAGACGTCGGCCACGGCCAAGATGCGGGCGAGCAGCGGGATCTCCTCCCCTTTTAGCCCGTCCGGGTAACCCGTGCCGTCCCAGCGCTCATGGTGGTGGCGGATGATGGCCAGCTCCTCCGGCATGAACCCAAGCCGGCTGCACATCTCATACCCCGTCACCGGGTGCTCTTCGATGATGCGCCGCTCCTGTTGGGTGAGCGGTCCGGGCTTGTTGAGGATGTGGTCGGGCACCCGCAGCTTGCCCACGTCGTGCACGAGACCCGCCTGGGCGAGCGCCCGCAATTGCTCCGCGGACAGCCCCATGGCTTCGCCGAGACGCAAGGCCATTACGGTGACGCGGTAGCTGTGGCCTGCCGTGTACGGGTCCCGCATTTCGGTCGCCAGCACCAGCGCCCGCACGCTGTCGGGCATGCCCCGTTCAAACCGGGCCAAAGCATCCGACCGGAACAGGGCCGACACCGACCGGGCCAGCGAATCCCCGTGGGCATACTGCCGCCACACGCCCCACGCCATGACGCCCGCGGCAAAAAGGAGCAAGAAGTGGTAAAGCCACCAGCTGGCGTGCCAAGGAAGCCCCCGCAGCATGATCCACAGGGAAACCGCGAGCCAGCCGCTCGCGAACACCGCCGCCAGCGCCACCGGGGCGCCCGTCTGCCGGTGCAGCCGGAAGTAGCTGGCTCCGCTGTAGAGGAAGAGCCCGATGGTGACCGCCGTGACCAACGTGTGCAGGGGACCCCCGGGGATCGGGAGCACATCCCACCACTCCGGGTGCAGCACGCTCCCGACGAGGACGAGCAGCAGGCACAGGGCCCAAGCCGGAACGAGCCAGCTGTAGCGGCGGGACAGCCACTGGACGCCCCGGGCGCCCGTCGACACCATGGAAACCGCCATCCAAAAGGCCGTGAGCAGTAGACTCAGCGGCGCCGTGACGGCGGGCATGGCGTTGGCTTCCAGCAGGTACCCCTGGGCGGACATGCCGTGCAGCGAAAACACGAACCCGAGCGACATAAAGGCCATGGACAAAAACATGACCTGCAGGTTGCGCTGGCGCTGCGCGACGACGCCGGCCACCGTGGCGGCGATGCCGGCGAGGATGGACGCGGTGGTGACGAGGTAGAAATGCTCACGCGGGGCATCAATGAACGCATCGAGCTCCGGGTGCTGGACCAGGTACTCGAACGCAAGCAGGGGGACCAGGGAGGTGATGACGGCGAGGGCAGCCAGGCGCAAGCTGTCGCGACGCACGATGTCCCCACGCTTTCCGGCGTTGTTACAGCCAGTTGCCTTCTTCTTCGCCGTTCACCAAGTTTTTCCTGCCCTTGGCACTAGGGCGCCAACTGTGGAAGCTCCAGGTCTACCTCGATGGAGACTCCTTCCCGGGCCAAGATGTCCAGGTACGTGGGCACGAGCACCCCGGCCGCCTGCAAGTACGCCGCCTGGGCGAGGGTGACCATGTAGGTGGCTTCAAGGCGGGCCTGTTCGGCCCGGGCGACCGCCGTTTCCGCCCGCAGCACGTCGCCTGCGGTGGCGGCGCCGGCGGCCCGCAGCTCATGGGCGACGGCAAGCCCCCGCCGGGCGGCCTCCACGCCCTGCGCGGCCCCGTCGAGCGCCTCCACGGCGGCCATAAGGCGGGCATGGGCGGCCAACACTTCCGTCCGCGCCGACTGCTCGAGCTGCTCCACCTGCAGGCCGGCCAACTGCGCCTGCAAGGCGGCCTGGGCCAGCTGCACCTGCCGCTGCCCGCCGTCCGCGAGGGGCCACTGCAACTCGACGCCGGCCATCCAGCTCGGCGTTTCGGAGCCAATGGCCTGCCCGTTGACAAACTGCCGCGACGTGAGCGCCTGGGCACTCAAGTAGCCGTGACGGTCAACGCTCACGTTGAGCTCGACGTCGGGCCAGCGATAACGGCCGACGAGCTGCAGGACGGGTTTCGCCTGCTCCTCCGCGACCGTTTGCGCCGCCCGGGCCCTCTCCAGGTTGCGCCGCGCTTGCACGACGTCTCCGCGCTCGGGTGCAAGCTCAAGCGCCTCCTCAAGGCCGGGCCAGACGGGCGGGATCCGGGTTTCCACCACTTCCAGCTCGGTTTCCACGGGATACCCCAGGCTCTGGCTAAGGGCCATCCGGGCCGCCGTTAGCTCACCTCGCGCCCGCACCAGCTCCGCCTGGGCCGCGTAACGTTCGGCCTCGGCCTGCAGCCGGTCAATCTCGGTGGCCGTGCCGGCCGCGACCTGGGCGGCGCGTTCTTCCGCCCTCCACTGCGCCTCCTGGTAGGCCGCCTCCGCCACCCGCAGGGCGGCTTGCGCCCGGAGAACGCTGTAGTAAGCGTCGAGGCTTTGCACGATGGCGCCGCCGATGGCGGATTCCAGGTCGTCCCGGGCCTGATCGCCCTCGAGCGACGCCAAGAGTTCAAAGGCTTGCTGCAGCGGCGAGCGCCACAGGGGCACCCGCGCCGAAAGCGTCACCCGGTAGCCCGAGCCGTCGACCATGCGCTGCCGCTGGGGCAGCTGGCCGTTTTCGATGCGGGAGAGGAAGTCCAGGATAATCTCAAGCACCCTGCCCCAGTCGCCCTCGTCCCACGCCCGGCGCAGCCCGTCCATGTCGATGTCCGGCTCCGTAACTTCCTGGCCAAAGCCAAAGGGCATGGCGCTCAACGAAACCGTCGGCCGCAGCGCGACGCGGGTCTCTTGGGCCCGGGCCTGGCCGAGCCAAAACTGCAGCTGCGCCGCCCGCACGCCCAAGTGGTGCGCGAAAGCCCGCTCCACGACCCGGACCGCGTCAAAGACGAGCTCCGTGTCGCCCCCGGGCCCGGGCGCGGCGCCGGGCTGGACGCCGGCAGCCGTTGCAAGTCCGGCCGCGAGCTCATTGCCGCCGCCGGCAGGTTCGACGACGGGCCCGTCGGACGCGCCGGCCCGCGCCGCAACAGGCGCCATGAGCGGCGCAGCGAGCGCGCCTGCGAGCGCGACCGCAAGGACCAGGCGCAGTGCGGCGCGCCCCGGCCGCTGCCTTCGGCTCCCGCCCAAGATGCGGGCCGGCGCGGTCATCATCGATCCGTCAACTCCCGGGCGATGGCCTGGAAGAAGTCGGCCCGGGCCACGTTGTAGTCAAAGACGGCGTGGATGACGGCGCTGCGGGCCTCCGTGAGCCCGGTCTGGGCCTGGAGCACCTCCAGGTCCGTCGCCATCCGCGCCTCATACAGCGCCTGCACGACGCGCCAGTTTTCCTCCATCTCGAGGAGCCGCTGCTCCGCCACGGCGATGCGGCGGTGCTTGTCCTGGAGGTTGTTGTACGCCCGCTGGATGTCGAGGGCGATGCCTTGCTCGGCCTGCTCGAGCTGGCGCCGGGCCTGCCCGAGCCGGATGGCCGCCTGCACCCGCGTGAGTTCCGGCGTGTAGTCGTTGGTGGCAAGCTCGAGCTCCTTCTCGGCCACCTCGACGCCGAGCCGCACCTGCGCGAGCTCCAGGCGGTTGGCCAGCCCCTCCTGCAGCGCCTCTTCCAGCGTGATGGCGACCGTATCGTGGGTCACTACCGTCTCATCAAGCTCCACGGCGACGCCGGGCCCAAGCCCTACCGTCTGCCGGAACCGCTCCATCACGAGAGCCAGGTTGTCCGCGAGCTGCGCCCGGTCGGCCTCCGTTTGCATAACTTGCGTCTGCGCCCGCAGCACGTCGACACGGGTCGCAACGCCCGTGCGCTGCCGGCTTTCCGCCACCGCCAGCTGCCGGCGGGCCGCCTCCAGTGCGTCGTCCATGACGGCCAGCAGGTTGCGCAGGCGCAGCACGTCGTAGTAGGCGCTCTCCACGGCAAAGGCTACCCGCTGCTCGGCCAAGGCCAGGCTGCGCTCGGCCAGGGCAAGCCCCGCTTCCGCCTGCAGCAAAAGCGTCGGCGACGGACTGACGAGGCCCATGGCTTGGGCCTGGGCAAGCCCCACCCGGGCCGCCTCCACGTCGTGCCGGGCCAGGGCCAGCTCCGCGTTGTTGGCCAGGGCGAGCTCTACCGCTTGCTCTAGGTCAAGCCGCACCACCGCCCCGCTTGGCCCCTCCGCACCCGGCCCGTTGGCACCTTGCGCCTGCACGGCGGCCGCTCCCACGACCCCGAGCGCCAGCATTGCCCCGAGCATCATGACCCCAAGATTGCGCAGGCCCTTCATCCCCTTACCTCCCCCATATCCAGTGCCCCGCCGGCCTTGCCGCCCCGGGGCTCTCCGCGCTCGTCGCCCTCGCTCCCTTTGCGGGAGAACACCCGGGCCAGCCAGCGGCCCGCGTCGTCCGCGAGGCTGTAGGCGACGGGCACAAAGCCCAGCGTCAGCAAGGTGGACACCGACAAACCGCCGATGATAACGACGGCGATGGGCGCCTGCAGCTCCGCCCCTTCGCCCCGCCCTAACGCCAGCGGGATCATGCCCAGCACCGTCGTGAGCGTCGTCATGGCCACCGGGCGAAGGCGCGTCGGGCACCCGGTCACAAGCGCCGAAAGCCTGTCCATCCCCGAACGGCGCAGCTGGTTGACGTAATCGATCATGACGATGCCGTTGTTGACCGCGATCCCCGCCAGCATGATGACGCCCAAAAGCGCCGGCACGCTCAAAGGCCGCCCGGAGGCCGCCAGAGCCAAGATGACGCCGATAAAGCCAAGGGGCACGGTCACCATGATCACCAGCGGGTACATGAGGGACTCAAACTGGGCGGCCATGATCATGTAGATCAATGCGACGGCGAGGATAAGGGCGAAGTTGAGGCCCCCGAACGCCTCCTCCATCTCCGCCGTGTCGCCGCCAAACGCCCACGTCACATGGCTCGGCAACCCCATGGCGGCCACCGCCGCGTTGATGTCTCCGGTCACGCTGTCCAAGTCCCGCCCGCTCAAGTGCGCGTACACAAACACAACCCGCGACTGATCTTCCCGGTCGATGGAAACCGGCGCCGTCCCTTCGACGAGCCGGGCCACCTCATGCAGCGGGATGTTGAAACCAAGCGGCGTGGGGACGAGCAGGCGCTCCAGGGACGCCCTCTCCGCCCGCCACTCCCGGGCGAGCTGCACCCGGACGTCGATCTCCGTTCCCTGCCCCCCGGGCCGGTACCTGGTCGCCACCGTCCCGTCCACCGCCGTGCGCAACGCCGAAGCGATCTGCGCGACCGTGAGCCCGTAGCGGGCCGCCCGCTCCCGGTCCACCAGTACTTGCAGCTCGGGGCGCCCCGCCCGGGTGGACACCTCGATGTCCCGCGTCCCGGGCACCTCCTGTACCCGGGCCGCCACCGCCTCGGCGATGTCCCGCAGTTCGTCCGGATCGTCGCCCATGATCTTAAGCACGATCTGCGCCCCGCCGCCTTCGCCGGAACCGGTATAAGGGTTCTGCATGGCGACCCGCACCTCGGCCTCGGGGAAACGCGCGCCGAATTCGCTGACGATGGCGACGATGTCCTCCGTGCTCCGCCGCCGGGCGGACTTCTCGACGAGACCGATGTGCATGACGCCGGTTTCGTTGCCGCTGCCGTCGCGGCTGCCCACCGACGAAAAGACGGTTTCCACCTCCGGCAGCGTGGCGGCGAACTCCTCGATCTGCCGCACAACGGCGTCGGTTTCCTCACGCACCGTCCCGTAGGGCATGCGGACCCGCACCGCGATCTCGCCGGTGTCGGTCACGGGCAGGAACTCCTGCCCAAGGAGCGGGTACAGCACGCCCGCCGACAAGAGAAGCACCAGGATGACCGCGACGGCCACCCACCGGCGGCCGAGAATCCAGCGTAAGTACGCCTCGTAGCCGTCCTTGACGCGGTCAAACAGCCCCTTGCGCCGGGACGGCGAGGCGCCGCCCGGGATGAGATCGTCGTTGATCTCCGGGACCTTCATGCGCACTTTGGCCGCGACCATGGGCACAAAGCTGACCGCCACCACAAGCGACATGAGGAGCGCGAAGGCGACGGCATACGACAAATCCCGGAACAGCTCCGCCGCGATGCCGCCCACAAAGACGATGGGCAGAAACACGGCAACCGTCGTCAGCGTGGACGCCCCGAGGGCGAGGCCGACCTCGTTGGCGCCGTCGATGGCCGCCTGCTCGGGCCCTTTGCCCATCTGCCGGTGGCGGACAATGTTCTCCAAGGACACGATGGCGTTGTCCACCAGCATGCCGACGCCGAGGGCAATGCCGCCCAACGAGAACATGTTCAGCGAGACATCCATCATGTAAAGAAGGAAAAGGGCCGCCATGCCGGCCACCGGGATGGCGCTTCCGATGATAAACGTCGGACCCCACGCCCGCAGAAACAGCCAGAGCACCGCCATGGCGATCACCGCGCCCTGTACGGCGTTTTCCAGCACCGAACGGATCGACAGGCGGATGAACTGCGCCTCGTCCCAGACGACCTGGAGGGTCAAGTCGGCAAACTCCGCGCGCAGCCGCTCAAGCTCATCCAAGATCCTGTTGGACACGACGACGGTGTTGGCCTGGGCTTCCCGCTGGATCGTGACGGCGACGCTGGGCTGGCCGTTGAGGCGGGACGTCATCAGCTGCTCGCCGAAGCCGTCCGCCACCTGCGCGACGTCGCCGACCCGCACGACGCCGGCCGGTCCCGCGTAGATGACCGTGTTCCGGATCTCGTCAAGATGAGCAAACTCGCCCACGGTCCGGACGTTGAGCTCGCGCCCTTGCGCGGTCACCCGGCCGACGGGCAGGTTCAAGTTGCCTGCCGCCAGCGCCTGGCGCACCGTGTCGATGGACAGCCCCCACGCGTCGAGCCGCGACTGGTCGACCTCCACCCGGATCTGCCGCTCCATGCCGCCCATAACGTTGACCTGGGCGACGCCTTCGATGCGCTCCAGGCGATTTTTAATGTTGTCTTCCACAAACTGCCGCAGCGCCGCGAGGTCATCCAGCCCGCCCACGTTGAACTGGAACATCGCTTGCATGGACGGGTCAAAGCGAAACACTTGCGGCTGGCCGACCCCGTCGGGGAGGAAGTCGCGAATGAGGTCGAGCCGCTCCCGCATTTCCAGCGCGGCAAAGTCCATGTCCGTGCCCCAGTTGAACTGCACGATGACCTGGGACGATCCTGGGGACGACGTGGACCGGATGCGGCGCACGTTGGTCACCGTGGCCATCGCTTCCTCGATGGGCCGGGTAACCAGGGCCTCGACTTCCTGCGGACCGACGTTTTCGTAGCTCGTGAGCACGACCGCGGCCGGGAAGTTGAGGTCGGGAAGCAGCGCGAGGGGCATGCGCGTCACGGCGACGCCGCCCAGGACGAGCATGGCGACGATGATCATCAGGCTGGCGACCGGGCGCCGGACCGATAGGGCGGGGATCGACACGTTACCGCTCCTCCTGAGTCACCCGCACGCGGGCCCCGTCCCGCAAGAGCATGCCGGGCTCGGGCACGGCCACGCGGGCGCCGGGCGCAAGACCTGCCGTAACGGCCACCCGGTCTCCCGCCTCAAGGCCAAGGGTGACGGGTGTCTCCCGGAGGACGAGGTCCTGGCCGCGCTCCTCGATGACGTAGACGACGGTGCGCCCGCTGCGGGTAAAGACCGCTGCCCGCGGCGCCACGGGGGCGACGACGCGCTCCACCTCCGCCTCCACCCGGGCGACCATGCCGGGCTTGAGGCGATGGTCGGGGTTGTCCACCGCGAAGCGCACCGGGAACGCCCGGCTCGTGCGGTCGGCCACGGGCGACACGGCCAACACGGTGCCCACCAGCTCTTCGCCGCCGAGGGCGTCCACCCGCACCCGCACGGCCTGCCCCACTGCAAGGCCGTTGACCTCCCGCTCGCTGAAACCGGCTTCGATGACGACGCGGTCGATGTCCACCAGCGCCGCGACCGGCGATCCCGTCCCCACCAGGCTACCCACGGCCGGCGGCCGGCTAGCGAGCAGCCCCGTGAAAGGCGCCCGGACCGTCGCGTCGGCCAGCTGCTGCTCGGCCAGTTGCACGGCCACCCGGGCCTGATCCACCTGGGCCTGGGCCATTTGGACGTCTTCCTTGGTGGCGCCCCGCTCGATCATGATGAGCCGCTGCTGGACGGACTCAAGCTGCAGCCGGGCCACCTCGTGCTCGGTGCGGGCGTTTTCGATGGCGTCCTCCGCGATGATGCCCTGCTGGTACAGAACCTCATACCGAGCCAGCGTCTCGCTGATGCGGTCAAAGGAAGCCTGCGCCTGGGCCACGGCCGCCCGGGCCTGGGCAAGCTCCTCCTCGGCCGCGCCGGCCAAAAGGCGCGCCAGGCTCGCCTCGGCCGCCACCAGCGCCGCCCGCCGCTGCTCAAGGCTCAGGCGAAGCTCGGTGTCGTCCAGCACGACCACCGGCTCGCCCGCCTCCACCCGGGCGCCTAAATCGCCTGCGACCCAGCGGACCGTGCCCGGCACCTTGGCGACGAGCGTGACCTCCTGGTTGGCCATGACGGTGCCCGTGACCTGTACGGTGCGGGCCAGCGGCTCTTCAGGGATCGTGATCGCGCGCACGGTCACAAGCTCGGGCGCGGGGGAAGGCGCCGCGGGCGCATCGGCCGGCTCGGCCGCCCCGTCACCGCCGCGGGTGAGCCACCACGCCGCGCCGGCAGCGACAACCACCAGGATAAGAAGATAAATCGGCAAGAGCCGGGAGCGCAAAGGCGGATCCCTCCGGAGGAAAGCGCAGGGCGCTGACCCAGATACCTCTTTTCACATTACGCCTGGTTGCGATGGGCGTCAAGGCAGGTCGGACGGCAGCCGGGCCTGCCCGAACGCGCGACGGCGGCGGCTCTATGCGCCGCCGCCGTCAACCGGTCCGGACTACCGGGAACGGGTCCGGGAGACCGGGAATGGTTATAAATTACTCTGCTCCATCCGCCGGGTCGCTGCTCGCCTGCCCTGCGTACCCGCGGGAAACCCGGAGGTCTACGCCCGGGCTCCTTCGGCCTGCACCCCGGCCATCGCGGGGCCCTCGCCTTCCTCTTGCAGCAGCCGCACCAGCGCCCTAAAGATGTCGGACTCGGTGATGACGCCCACGATCCGGCCGTCTTCGACCACCGGCAGCCCGCCGATCTTGCGGTCTTTCATGACGGTGGCCACCTTCGCCACATCGGTTTCGGGCGTCACCGTCACCACGTCGCGGGTCATGATCTCTTCCACCCGCACCTTGTCCAGCAGGTAGTTGATCTCCCAGATGGACAGGCTCGTCGCCACCGACGGCGCCGCCCGCAAGAGATCGAGCTGCGTCACGATGCCGACGACTCGGTCGCCTTCCACCACGGGCAGGCGGCGAATCTTGTGCTCCTCCATAAGCCGCCGCGCCTCCGCGATGGGCGCCTTGGGCGACACCGTGATCGCGCCCTTCGTATAGATGTCCTTGACCTTCAGCATCATCACTGCCACCCCCTAAGGCACAACCCTAATCGCTCTTTTGTGCCCTTGGCATCTTCATTCTAGTCCGGGCCAAACATGGGGCGACAGTGACGTTCTGCCAAACCTGGCGCGCAAAATGTCCCGGAAGCGTCCTACCGGCCGAGGAGCCGCCCGACGCCGGCCACCGCCCGTTCCCAGTTGTCGAGGCGGTCGGCTCGCACGGTGAAGGTGTAGTCGCTGAGGGCCCGCAGGTCGGGGTGAAAGCCGTCGATGAAGACGCTGATCATCTGAACCCCGGCCGCGGCTTTCGCCGCCCGGAACTCCATCACGAACGACGCCGGCAGCGGCGCGTCGCCGTCGGTGATAAACACGAGGTGGCCCCGCTCCGCCCCGCGCCGCTGCCGCTCGAGAAACGCCAGCGCCTGGCGCAGGGGTGCCTGGAAGTGGGTGCCGCCGTCAAAGTCGCAGCGGGCCATCTCAAGCCCCAGCTCGGGCCGGTACGTCCCCGGCGGGATCTCAAACGCGGCCAGGTCCTGCTCCCCCGCAAAGCACAAACCCATAAACGCCCGGTTTCCCCGCCGGGCGACCTCGAGCAGAGCGAGGCCGACGCCCTTGGCCCACAGGAACCGCTGCCGTCCTAGGGCCGCCGGCGCGTTCATGCTGCGGGAGACGTCCATGCAGCAGGCGATAGGTCCCGCGTCCCGGGGCCGATGGCCCTCGTAGCGCTCCTGCCACATGCGCCGGTGCTCGTACGCCTCGCGGAACAAGTCCTCGAGGTCGGCGTCATGCAGCTTGGCGGCCTCCTCGGGTACGACCCGCTCCAGGTCCCCTCCCCACGTGAGCCCCACGAGCCGGTTGAAGCCGCGGCCCGACCGGCGCCGCCCGCGGCTTGGCCCGGGGCGCAGGAGCCGTCCAAACCGCTCGAGGGCGTCCGTCAGCTCGGCGAACCCCGGCAGCGCGCGCACCGACGCAAGCAACCCCTCGACGTCGTCCAGCGCGTAGGCGCTGCGCGCGCCCGGCTGGATTCCCCACGTGGCCCGCAGCCGCTCGTCCATGGCCAGCGCCTGCGCGGCGCTCTCCGCCGCCCGCATCACGTTATACTGGGAAGGCTCCTCGGCCTGCGCCGCCGCCGCGAGCCCCGGCACCCGCAGCCGGAGCGCCGCGAGTTCCTTGGAATGCCAGAGGTTCCACAAAAGCTTGCGCGTCGACCCGCTCAGCCGCTCGGGCCGGCACAGGGGCTCAGCCACGTGCAAGCTTGCCAGCGCGCTCATCACCGCGTCGCCCACCGTCTTCGCCCGCAGGCGACGGTACGTCTCCGAGGGCAAGAGCGCCGCCAAGATGCGGAAGTTCCAGTGAAAGGCGGGGGCCGTGCCGGGGTTGAGCTCCACGCGGGGTGCGAAGAAGGCGTAGAACAAATCCTCCAGCAGCAGGCCGGCTTGGGGCGCAAGCCGCTCAAGCTCCTGCTCCCGGGCGGCCCACGTGCGGGACGTGCTGCGCAGCGTCTCGTAAACCGCCTCGGTGTCCGCGTCCACCATCACCGGCCGGCCTTCCTTTGGCCGCGGCGCGGCTTCCTGCCGCCGGCGCTGCCACCACCCGGCCAGCTGCCGCCAGCGGGCCTTCCCGGCCCGCGCCTGCCCAAGACGCCACTGCGAAACACTTACCGCCACGCCGGATCCCTCCCGGGCGCCATCACAACCCCGCGGCCTCGTCCAGCTCCTTCAAATAGTCGTACGCTCGCTGCAGGTATTGCTCCACCGCCGCCTGCTCGTCTTCGCTCGCGCCTTGCCGGGCGAGCTCCCGGATCTCCCGGATCCGTTCCTCCACCCGCTGGCGCGCCTCCAAGGCCAGCTTGCTCAAGTCCGCCGGGTTGCTGACGGACCGCCGCTGCTCCTGAAACTCCCCGCAGATTTCCAGAATGCGGCTGAACTTGACCGCCGCCCGCTCCTTGGCCGCCCGCACGTAGTCTTCGAGCAGCCGCTCCAGCACCGGGATGTCCTCGGCCTGATCCCACAGCGTGTGCCGCAGGATGCCGAAGTCCCGCTCGCTCACGTCCATGCGCCCGTCAAGCAGCGCCGAAGCCTGCAGGGCCCGCCGGATCTGCTTCCAGCGCCGGGGGCTGCAAAACAGCGACTCAGCCTGCATCGCCCGCCGCAGCCGCACCAGCTCCTCATAAACGGAAACCGGCACGCGCACCGTCTCCACCAGTTCCGCGAGGCGGTCGAGCTCCTCGATGGTCACCGTGGCCGACGGCTCGGGGCGGTAGGTGCGGAAGTCGACGTCGGGCGTCCACAGCATGCGCATAAAGCTGGCGTCGCTGTGCAGATCGTCCACGAGAAACCGGAACAGCCACCGGTCGTGAAAGCCCGTAAGCCCCTTTTCCCGCCGCTCCTCAGGCCCCGGGATCGAGTTGGACGTGCCCATCAACGTGCGCAGCGGGATTGGATGAAACTGTCCCTGCTCTGCATACACCCCTTCGTACATGGGAGCGAGCAGCGCCTTGAGCACCGCCTCGTTGCCGTTGTAGATCTCGTCAATGACGGCCACGTGGGCTTCCTGGAGCATATGGGCGCCGACGCGGCGCCGTTCGCCGTGCTTATAAGCGACGAGGTCGACGGGGCCAAAGATGTCCTCGATGGTCGAAAAGGGCGTCAGCTGCGTGTGGAAAAAGCGGCTGCCCTCGATGTGGGCGGCGGCGAGCCGCACCTGCGTCGTCTTGGCGATGCCCGGCGGCCCGCTGAGCAGGAGATGGCTGCGGCAGATCAGGCAGATCGTGATGGCGCGGGTGACCGCTTCCCGCTCCAGGATCAAGCGGTTCTGCACGGCTTCCATGTTGCGCAGCCGCTGCAGGACGTCGTCCGCGTCCACCTTTGACCGGCCGGCCAAACCGATACGTTCGCCCTCGCCCAAGGGAACCGCCCGCCTTGTGACGTAACTCAGGAAGTGTGCCGCGCCTTAAGACTCCGGGGCCGTCAGGGTTTTTCTGTGCATTTCTACAATAGTTCCAAACACCCGCCGCGGATTCCTGCCAAGCACGCGCCTGTTAGGAAGAGATTGCCAGGCGGCGCTGCGTGCAAGACAACCCCGGCTGCTGTGCCCCGGAGCAAGCCGGACCGGCCACCGGAGGCGACCGCCTTGAGCCAAGACCAGACATACACCGCCCGCATCCAATGGTGCGGGCGGCCGCAGACGGTGCAGGGCGCGCTTGCGCCCGGTTTCCTGGTGGAAAACGGGCGCGTGCTCGTGCGCCTCGAGCAGGTTTCCCCTCACCTAGATGGTATGGCCGGCACCGGCCTTTGGGTTCCGGCCGCGGACCTGGAAACCCGGGCCCCCGTCACGCTGCGCTCGCAGCTTTGCGCAATTCCCGCCGGGCAGGAGCGGGAGTACGCCTTGCGGACCCTCATCCTGCCCTTTACCCGCTACGTGCGGGATCATTGCCTGCGCATCGAGCTGGCCGCGGGGCTGCCGCATTTTGTGGAGCTGAGCCTTTCCGTCGCCGTCCCGCTGGCCTCGGCCACGGAGTACTTGTGGGACCTGGCGGTCGCCGGCCGCCTGGGCCAGTCGAGGATCCTGCAGTGGCAGCCGCCCCGGCAAGTCTTGGCCGCGCTGGATCCCGGCCCCAAAGAGCGCGCCACCGCCGCCCACTACGTGGGCCAGATCCCCTTATGGCTGACGACGCAGCAGTACTGGTCCGTCTTTCGCTGGGACGGCCAACGCCTCGTCCACGTCGTCCAGTTCTCCCTCGAAGAGCGGCTGCGCCGCACCTTGCAATCCCGTTTCGGCCTTGACCCTGTGGAGCCGTAGGCTTGCGGTGCACCCGGGAAGCCGTTTTCAGCGCGCCGCGGCCCGGGCTGCGGTCTCCCGGGCGGCAGCGCGAAGCCGGCCGCCCCCTTTAGGCATGGGCCGCTAGGGATGCGGTGCATGCTATGGGCGACAACACCCTCGAGGGGGAGGAATTGGTTTGGCCAACATCACGCAGCACGAGGCAGCCGAACTGTGGGAGGTCGCCCGGGATCATCACCTGGCGAGCGCGAAAATGCTGTGGATGGCGCAGAGCGTCCAGGATCCGCAGCTGCGCCAGATGCTGCAGCAGCACGGCCAACGGTGCCAGCAGGCGGCGCAGCAGCTCGACGGCTTCCTGCACCAGGGCGGGACGGCCTACGGCGGCGGGCAGTCGTTCCCGGCCGGCGGCCAAAACTGGCAGAGCGGCTCTGCCGGCGCCAACGGCGGGCAATCGTGGCAGGCCCAGGGGCAGGGCGGCTTCACGAGCGGCCTGAGCGGGCATAGCCCCCACCCCACTGACGTGCTGGCGGCGGGCGAGTGCCTTAAGGAGTGCAAGTCGATGGCCGTCAAGTGCATGTGGGGCGCCACCGAAGCGTCGCAGCCCGCGCGCGGCTTCCTGCAGCAGCTGGCCGGCGAACACCTGCACATGGCCGAGCAGCATTACCGCTGGCTGGAGCAGCGAGGGCTGTACGCGTCGCCCAAGGCCGACCAGCAGGCGCTGCAGACGTACGACCAAAAGGTGCACCAGATCGCCCAGTCCGGCCAGCAGGCCGTTCAGATCGCGCAGGCGGTCCTGGCCGGCGCCCAGCCGGGCCAGTTCCAGCAGGGGTCGTACCAGCAGCACCAGCCCTACCAGCAGTACCAGCCGTATCAGTCCGGGCAGCAGTACGGGCAACAGTACAGCCAGCAGTACGGCCAGGGCTACAGCCAGCCGTACCAGTTTAGCCAGCAGGCCGGCCAATCGTACCAGGGCTCGCAGTACGGCCAGCAGTACTCGCAGCCCCACACGCACCAGTAGCCTGTCACGGGACGGGCGGGGCGCCGGTCGTCCGGCACCCCGCCCCATCGTTTTAGGAGGGCCCATTCCCCGTCTCGTTCTCGCCGTGTGCAGTTCGGGAGCCGGCCGTGCCGGCGCCAAGGCCACACCCCTGGACCCTCGGCCTTGACCCTCGGCCCTGATCCATGGCCGTGAACCTTGGCCTTGAGCCTTGGCCTTGATCCTCGGCCTTGATCCTTGGCCTTGAGCCTTGGCCTTGATCCTCGGCCTTGAGCCTCGGCCTTGAGCCTTGGCCTTGAGCCTCAGCCTTTCCCCTTGACTCCGGCGCTGTTCACCGCGTCCAGATCAGTGATAGGATAGGATCAAATCCCACACGGCACCCAGCGGAAATCTGGAGGTTTTCTCATGCCCCAAGCCAACGGCGTCTACGACAGCATCTACAACCTCATCGGAGGCACGCCGCTTCTGCGCATCCGCGGTTTCGAAGGACTGGATAAGGTCCGGCTTTATGCCAAGCTTGAGTCCTTCAACCCCGGCGGATCGGTCAAAGACCGCATCGGGCCGCACATGATCCGCGCGGCGGAAGAAGCGGGCCTGCTCAAGCCCGGCGGCACCATCATCGAGCCGACGGCGGGCAACACCGGCATCGGCCTCGCCCTGGCGGCCCGGGAAAAAGGCTACCGCCTCATCCTCGTCGTCCCGCACCATTTCTCCCAGGAGAAGCAGGCGCTCATGCGGGCGCTGGGCGCCGAAATCCTGAACACCCCCCGGGAGAAAGGGATGGCCGGCGCCATCGCGAAGGCCAAGGAACTGGCGGCGACGATGGACAACTCGTTCGTCCCGCAGCAGTTCGCCAACCCCGCCAATCCCCAAGCCCACTACGACACGACGGGGCCGGAGATCTACGAGCAGCTCCAGGGGCGGATCGACGTGTTCGTGGCCGGCGTCGGCACGGGCGGCACCTTTACCGGCACCGCCCGCTACCTCAAGGAAAAGCTCCCCGGCTTGCGAGCGGTGGCCGTTGAACCGGAAGGCTCGATCTTGAACGGGGGCGAGCCGGGGCCTCACCGCACCGAAGGCATCGGCGTCGAGTTCATCCCCGAAACGCTGGATACGAGCCTCATCGACAAGGTCTACACGGTTTCCGACGACGACGCGTTTGCCATGGTCAAGGAGCTGGCGATCCGGGAAGGCGTCCTCGCCGGCAGCTCCGCGGGCGCCGCGTTTTACGCCGCCTGGCAGGAGGCCAAGGCCGCCCCGCCCGGCAGCACCATCGTCGTCATCTTCCCCGACAGCAGCGAGCGCTACCTGAGCAAGAACATCTACGACTAGACGCAGCAAGAACGACCAGGCGCACAAGGAGGAGGACCATGCGCTTTAAGACCAGGATCGTTCACGGCGGGCACGGTCCCGACCCGCTCACCGGCGCAGTCAACGTGCCCGTCTACTTATCGTCCACCTACGCCCAGCAGCGCCCCGGGGTGCACCAGGGGTATGAGTACTCCCGTACGGGCAACCCGACCCGGGCGGCCCTCGAGCAGCTGGCCGCCGAACTCGAAGGCGGCGTGCGGGGCCTCGCCTTTGCCTCGGGGATGGCGGCCATGTCCACCGTCCTGAGCCTGCTTGGCGCCGGCGATCACATCATCGTGGGCGACGACGTCTACGGCGGCACGTACCGGGTCGTGGAGCGGGTGTTCACCCGCCTCGGACTTGCGGTGAGCTACGCCGACACGGCAGACCCCGCCGACGTGGCCCGGCACATGCGACCGGAAACCCGCATGGTCATCGTGGAATCCCCCACCAACCCCCTCATGAAGGTGGCCGACCTGCGGGCTTTGGCCGAAGTCGCGCACAAGGGCGGGGCAATGCTCGTGGTGGACAACACGTTCATGACCCCCTACCTGCAGCAGCCGCTTGCCCTCGGCGCGGACATCGTCGTCCACAGCGCCACCAAGTACCTGAGCGGCCATTCGGACGTGGTGGCGGGCCTTGTGGTGGTAAGCAGCCCGGAGCTCGGCGAGCGGCTCCACTACCTGCAAAACGCGGTCGGCGGCGTGCTCGGACCGCAGGACAGCTGGCTGCTCATCCGGGGCATCCGGACGCTGGGCTTGCGGATGGATGCCCACGAGCGCAACGCGGCCGCGATCGCGGCGTGGCTCACGGAGCAGCCGTGGGTGCGCAAAGTCTACTACCCCGGGCTCCCCGGCCATCCCGGACACGCCATCCACCGGCAGCAGGCGCGGGGTTTCGGCGGCATGCTGTCCTTTGAGGCTGATACCCCGGGGCGCGCCGAGCAGATCGCCAGCGGCTGCCGCGTCTTTACCCTGGCCGAGAGCCTAGGCGGCGTGGAGAGCCTGATCTCGCTCCCGGCCAAGATGACCCACGCCTCCATCCCGCCCGAACGGCGGGCGCAGCTTGGCATCACCGACAGCCTCGTGCGCATCTCCGCGGGCATCGAAGACGTGGAGGATTTGATTGAGGATCTGGCCCAGGCGGCCGGGCAGCCGGCCTAATCATCCGACGGAAAGGGGTTTGGACGACTGATGATGCCTGCTGGAACGCTGAAAGACCGCGTCGCCATCATCACGGGCGGAAGCTCGGGGATCGGCCTTGCCATGGCCCGTTATTTCGGCGAGCTAGGCGCATCGCTCGTGCTCGCGGCCCGCAACGCCGAGCGGCTCGGCGCCGTCGCCCGGGATCTGGAAGCCGGCGGTGTGCCCGTGCTCGCTGTCCCCATGGACGTGCGGGACCCGGCTCAGGTCGACGGCCTGCTGGCCAAAGCCCTGGAGCGTTTCCAGCGGGTGGACATCCTGGTCAACAACGCGGCGGGCAACTTCGTCTGCCCCGCCGAGGATCTGAGCGTCAACGGCTGGAACGCCGTGATCAACATCGTGCTGAACGGCACCTTTTACTGCACCCGCGCGGTCGGCCGGCATTGGATCAGCCAAGGTCATCCGGGCAACATCCTCAACATCATCGCCACCTACGCCTGGCACGGCGGCCCCGGGACGGTGCACTCGGCGTCGGCCAAGGCGGGGGTACTGGCCATGACCCGCACCTTGGCCGTGGAGTGGGCGCGGCACGGCATCCGGGTCAACGCGATCGCCCCCGGTCCCATCGACAAGACCGGCGGTGCCGAGCAGTTGTGGCCGACCCCAGAGGCCGCGCAGGGGCTGAAGGAAAACATCCCGCTGGGGCGGTTCGGCGAGCCCGAAGAGGTCGCCCACGCAGCGGCGTACCTAGTGTCCGACTACGCGGGCTTCATCACCGGGGAGTGCCTCGTCATCGACGGCGGCGCATGGCTCGGCCGCAACCGGTTCGTCGAACGCACGCCAAAGCGCTCCTAGGGCCACGGACCCCGGCTCCGGCCGGGGTTCTTCGCGCCCGCTCCCCTTTCCCTTGCGCCGGCAGGCGGCCTTGACACCCACCGCTCGGCAAGCCTATAATCGATAGTAGTCAACAATCGTTGTCAACTAACATTGGGTGGTCAAGCGATGCCGCACAGCCTTGTGGAGCAGCTGCGGGACAACGGCCTCAAACTGACGCCGCAGCGGCACCTCATCTGCCAGCTGATCGAAAACACCCACGGCCATCCGACCGTGGACGACCTGTACGAACAAGCAACCGCGGTCATGCCCAGCATGTCCCTCAAGACCGTGTACACGACCGTGTATGAGCTGGCCGGCATGGGTGCCATCCGTCTGGTCAACGTGGGCCCGGGCGGTTTCCGGGTCGAATCCAACTTGAGCCCCCACTCGCACCTGGTCTGCCGCAGTTGCGGCAAAGTGATGGACGTACCGGTGGATCCGGCGGCGGAGGCGGATCTGTCGGTTTTGCAAGACTACGACTTCGAAGTGGAACAGCGGGAAGTTATCTTTCGAGGCTTGTGCGGCCAGTGCGCCGGCCGGGCCGGGGAGGGACCAGGGGCGTGAGCGTCATCCACAACATTGGCAAGACAGAGAAGGCGGAGATGTACCTTAAGGCGATCCTCCTGATCGGGTACGAAAACCCGCCGGCCACCGTCACCAAGGTCGCCGAGTTTCTGGGAGTATCGCCGGCCTCCGTGTCCGAAATGGTAAAGCGCATGGAGTCCAACGACCTGGTCGTCAACACCGGCACCAGCATCGGGCTGACGGAAACCGGCCTGCAGGACGCCCGCAAGCTCGTGCGCCGCATGCGCTTGGCCGAGCGGCTGCTCAGCGACGTCCTCGGCTTGCCTTTGGACCAGGTGTACGAAGAGGCGTGCCGCCTGGAACACGCGATCAGCGACGCGGTCGAAGAACGCATCGCCGCGGTGCTGGGCGAGCCGGACACGTGCCCCCACGGCCACCCGATCCCGCTGGCCGCCGGGCGCGTCGACTGCCCGTTGGCCGCGTCCTTGACCGAACTGCGGCCGGGGCAGGCCGCGACCGTGGTGACGGTGCCCGAGCGCGACCCGGACCTCCTGCGGTACTTGGCCGGCGTCGGCATCCGGCCGGGCACGGAAATAACCGTCGAAGACGTGGCCCCGTTCAACGGCCCGCTGTTTCTCGTGGTCGGCGGCGAGCGCCAGGCCGTCGCCCGCGAGGCGCTCGAGCAGGTGCGGGTGCTGCCGCTGAACTGAGCCGCCCTCTCGCTACATCGCCGCGACAGCCCGTCGCCACGAAACCCCGGCGCCCGCGCCGGGGTTATTTGTGTTCAATCGCATTGACAACGCGCGTTCCTGTGTGTTACCTTATGCCTGGATTTAGGGTGCCCTAACAGCACACCACCAGACACTCTAATTTATGGGAGGCGGTCATCCCCCATGGTGCACAGGCTTTCCGCCCGGTCCGCCGGGAGTGCTGCGCTGCTCCTGTCGCTCTTGCTTCTAGCTTTGTTTGGTTTCCAGGCCGTCGCCGGCGCCCAAGAACTGGTCGTCTACTCCGGCCGCAGCGAGGCCTTGGTAGGTCCCGTGCTTGACCAGTTCGCGAAGGCGACCGGCATCCGCGTCGTCGTCCGCTACGGCGACACGGCGCAGCTCGCGGCCACCATCCTCGAAGAAGGCCAGCGTTCGCCGGCCGACGTCTTCTTTGCCCAAGATGCGGGCGCGCTGGGCGCCCTGGCGGTCGCCGGACGCCTGGTCCCGCTGCCGGCGCACGTGCTGGATCCCGTCGATCCCCGGCTGCGTTCGCCCGAAGGCCTGTGGGTCGGCGTCACGGGCCGGGCGCGCGTGATCGCGTACAACACCGACCTCCTCTCTAAGGATGAACTCCCGCAGAGCATCTGGGACCTGCTCGACCCCCGCTGGAAGGGCCAGATCGGCTGGGCGCCCACCAACGCCTCCTTCCAGGCGTTCGTGACCGCCTTGCGGGTGCTTGAGGGCGACGCCCGGGCCGAGCAGTGGCTGCGGGGCATGCTGGCCAACCAGCCCCGCTCCTACCCCAACAACCGGGTCATCGTGGACGCGGTCGGCCGCGGCGAGTTGCTGCTGGGCCTCGTGAACCACTACTACCTCTTCCAGTTCTTGGGTCAGGTCGGCGAGAGCTTCCCGGCCCGCAACCACCACACCGTGGGCGACGCAGGGGCCATCATCAACGTGGCCGGCGTCGGCATCCTTGATTCGAGCGCCAACAAAGATGCCGCCCTGCGCCTGGTGGAGTTCCTGCTCTCGGAGGAAACGCAGCAGTACTTCACCAACGAGAACGCGGAATACCCGGTGCTCGTCGGCTCCAGCGTGCAGACGAACCCGCTCCTCGTGCCGCTGGATGACATTAACGCTCCTAACCTCGACCTCAGCGATCTGGCGGACCTCGAGGGGACGCTGGAGCTCCTGCAGAAGGTGGGCGCGCTCTAACGAGCGCGCCCCCTTTCCCTTCGCGGATCCCGAAGGAAGCCCCGTCGTCCTTTCCGAATGACCATGCCGAAGGCCCGGGGTGCTTGGATGTTTGGCAACGCTGCGGCCCATCTGGAGGGGACGCTGGAATTGCGGCCAAAGGCGGGCGGTCACTGACATGAGCGTCGCCCAGCGGCGCTCGTCGCGGCCGCCCCTGTACTTCGTCATCCCCGCCGCCCTAGTGGCGGCGGCCATGCTGCTGCCCGCCGTCTACCTGGTCATCCGCACCGCGGAAGCCGGGGACGCGGTCTGGACGCTTCTCTTGCGCGACCGGACTTGGCGGGTGCTGGTCAACACCGTGGCGCTGGCGGCCGCGGTGAGCGCGGCTTCCGTCGCGGTCGGTGTGCCCCTCGCGTGGCTCACGACCCGCACCGACCTGCCGGGGCGCCGTTTTTGGGGCGTAATGTCGGTCTTGCCCCTCGCCATCCCCAGCCTGGTCGGGGCGTTTGCCTTCGTATCCGCGTGGGCGCAAGGTGGGCTCGTGCACCAGCTCTTGCGCCAGGTGGCCGGCGTTGCCCGCATGCCCGACCTCTACGGGTTTCCCGGCGCGTGGCTGGTGCTGACGCTGCTCACGTATCCGTACGTGGTCTTGTCGGTGCGAGGCGCTCTCTGGGGGCTCGACCCAAGCCAAGAGGAGGCCGCCCGCAGCCTCGGGCACGGGACGTGGAGCGTCCTGTGGCGTGTCACCTTGCCGCAGCTGCGCCCGGCCATCGCCTCCGGGGCGCTGCTCGTGGCCCTCTACACCTTGAGCGACTTCTCCGCGGTGGCGCTGCTCCAGTTCGAATCGTTCACGCAGGCCATCTACGTGCAGTACCAGGCGACCTTTAACCGGAGTTACGCCGCGGTCCTCTCGCTGGTCCTCGTCGCGCTGACGGTCATCATCCTTGGGCTTGAGGCAATGGCCCGGGGCCGCGGCCGGTACTACAAGGTCAGCGCCGGCGCCGCCCGCCGTCCGCCGATCGTACCCCTCGGCCGGTGGAAGTGGCCCGCGGTGGCCTTTTGCGCGCTCACCGGGCTTGTCGCGGTCGTCGTCCCGGCCGGCGTCAACGTGTACTGGCTCGTCCGGGGCCTTGTGCTCGGCATGGGGGTGCAGCTGGACTGGCAGGCGCTGGGCAACTCGGTGTACGCCGCGTTGCTCGCGGCGGGCGCCTCCGTCGCCTGCGCGCTGCCCGTGGCCATCTTGTCCGTGCGCTGGCCGGGGCGGCTTGCTGCCCTGCTCGAGCGGGCCGCGTACGTGGGCTACGCTTTGCCCGGCATCGTCGTCGCGCTGTCCCTGGTTTTCTTTGCGGCGAACTACGCGCGGCCCCTCTACCAGACCATGGCCCTGCTCGTCTTCGCCTACGTGGTGCTTTTCCTGCCGCAAGGATTGGGCGCGATCCGGGCCTCCCTGCTCCAAGTCAGCCCCAACGTGGAAAACGCCGCCCGGAGCCTGGGCCTGCCGCCCTGGCGCGTGGCGTTAACCGTCACCCTGCCGCTGGTGCGGCCCGGCATCATCACCGGCGCCACGCTGGTCTTTCTTACCGTAATGAAAGAACTGCCCGCGACCCTTTTGCTGAGCCCCTTGGGCTTCCGCACCCTCACGACCCGCATCTGGAGCAACGTGAGCGAAGCGTTTTACATCCAAGCCGCCGCGCCCGCCCTGCTCCTTGTGCTCGCGTCGTCGGTGTCCGTGGCCATCCTGCTCGCGAACGAGCAGCGCCGTGACCGGGCCACCCGGCGCACGCCGCCCGCCGGCGAAGCATAACCTCTTATTCCCTCTAGGCACAGGTCGTGCCACGGTCGAAACCATCCACCACCGGTACTGTCGATTGCTGGCGCTTTCGCTTCGGCGTTGCGCGTGGGGGAAGCTTATGAAGCAGCGCACGGGAGCAGGACGGCGGCGAGCAGGGTTCCTGCGGGACGGCCGCTCCTTCCTATTGGGATTGCTGGGCTTGCTGGCCGTCCTGTTCACCGCAGGTCTTGTGCTCGGATCGCGAGCAGGAGGGCTGATGCCCAGCATGGGGATAGCGGGCGACGCGCGATGGACGTCCGAGCCGCAGTCATCGGATCCCGCTGCCTCCGATGACGCGCGCGGGCTGCGCCTTGTCACCTACAACATCCGCTGGGGACTCGGGGCCGACGGGGTGCACGATCTCGACCGCACGGCGGCGGTGCTGCGTCTACTGGACGCCGACATCGTGCTTCTCAACGAAACCGACGTCAACTGGCGCCGCAGCGGCAATGTCGACCAGCCCGCCTATCTTGCGGAAGCCGCGGGCTATCCGTACATGTACTTCGCGCCGGCCCTGCGCACCCGGGCTTCGGGGGGCCGGGGCGCGTCGCTCTACGGCAACACGCTGCTCAGCCGCCACCCGATCGCCCACGCGGAGACCGTGGCCCTGCCCGTACCCCTTGGCCGGGAGCCCCGGGCCGCGCTCGTGGCCCAAGTGGTCGCGGGCGGCAAGCGGCTCACCGTCGTCGGCACCCACCTGGGACTGAGCGAGAGGGAGCGCACGGCGCAAACCGCGCGCCTTGCGGAAATCGTTACCGGCCGGCCGGGGCCGGTCGTCCTCATGGGCGACTTCAACGCCCTGCCCGGAT
>CALFSR010000174.1 GCA_937916565.1 uncultured Bacillota bacterium
GGGCAGTGATTGGGATCCTCGGCCGCCGCGAACATGTGCTCACATTGCTGGCACGTCCAAACCGGGATGCGGTGGCCCCACCAGAGCTGCCGGGAGATGCACCAGTCGCGGATATTCTCCATCCAGTGCAAGTAGTTCTTGGCGAACCGCTCGGGCACAAAGCGCACCCGCCCGTCCTTGACGGCGTCGATGGCCGGTCCGGCGAGAGGCTTCATGCGCACGAACCACTGCCGGGACACGAGCGGCTCCACCACCGTGTCGCACCGGTAGCACTGCCCCACCGCGTGCCGGTGATCCTCCACCTTGACCAGGTACCCTTGGGCCTCGAGATCCCGCACCACGGCCTTGCGGCACTCGTAGCGGTCAAGCCCCGCGTAAGGCCCGGCCTCCTTGGTCATGCGGGCGTCAAGGCCGATGACCTGAATCTGTTCCAGGTCGTGGCGCAAGCCGATCTCAAAGTCGTTGGGGTCGTGGGCCGGCGTCACCTTGACCGCGCCCGTGCCGAACTCGGGATCGACCCAGTCGTCGGAGATAATGGGGATCTCACGGTTGAGCAGGGGCAGCACCACGTGCCGGCCGACCAGGTGCTCGTAACGCTTGTCGTCCGGGTGCACCGCCACGGCCGTGTCGCCCAGCATCGTCTCAGGGCGCGTGGTGGCGACGGTAATGTAGCCGTCGCCGCCCAGAAGCGGGTAGCGAATGTGGTACAGCTTGCCGTCCCGCTCCTCGTGCTCCACCTCGATGTCGGAGAGCGTCGTGGCGCACGCAGGGCACCAGTTGACGATGTAGTTGCCCTGGTAGATCAAGCCTCGCTCATACAAGTCCACGAACACCTGGCGCACGGCTCGGCTTAAGCCCGCGTCCATCGTAAATCGTTCCCGCTGCCAGTCGCAGGAGGCCCCCAAGCGCCTAAGCTGGTCCGTGATGATGTGGCCGTACCGCTCCTTCCAAGCCCACACCCGCTCGAGGAAAGCTTCCCGGCCCAAGCTCCGCCGGTCCTTGCCCTCCTTGGCCAAAAGCTCCTCCACGACGTGCTGCGTGGCGATGCCCGCATGGTCCGTGCCGGGCACCCACAAGGTGAGCCGGCCCTGCATGCGGCGCCAGCGCACCAAGACGTCCTGCAGCGTCACGTTGAGGGCATGGCCCATGTGCAAGGAGCCGGTCACGTTGGGCGGCGGGATGACGACCGAGAACACCTCGCCTTCCTGGTCGGGCTCCACGTGAAACAGCCCCTGCTCTTCCCAATACCGGTACCAGCGGCGTTCCACGCTGTGCGGATCGTACACCTTTGGGATTTCCGCCTGCTGCGGCGCCTCAGCCGCCGCCTGCTCCGTCATGGCAACCCCTCCTGGTCAAAACGTGTGCGCCGCCGGCAGGCCCGGCGCGCTTTTTCTCTGGGGCAATGAAAAAAGCCTCTCGCCCTGCAAAGGACGAAAGGCTTCACCTTCCGCGGTACCACCTTTGTTCCCGCGCTCCCGCCCGAGGCGGGAGAAACGGGCACTCGACCGGCTGTAACGGGCCTGGCCCGGCTGCGCCTACGAACCGCCCTTTGGCAGCGACCACATGCTGCCCGGCGGTGCTCGACGCAGCAGCTCCGGGGCGACCTTCGGACGTCCGTGCCTGGCGAGCCTTGCAGCCGGTGGGCTCACCTCTCTGGAAGGCCGAATCCCGTCCTACTCCTCCCCATCGTCGCCGTGCGCTTCAGCTTTCCAGCATGATACAACACGCCTTGCCCGGTGTCAATACGCCCCCCACCCGGGCCTGGGCAACGCCGGCGGGCGGACGTACCGCATGTTCTCCAGCTGCTGCACGATGCGGGCCACCGTTTCGGCGGGCGACTCCGCGGATGTGTCGACCACGATCTCCGGTTGCTCCGGCTCCTCGTAAGGGTCCGAGACCCCCGTGAACCGCTCGATCTGCCCGGCGAGAGCTTTCCGGTACAGGCCCTTGACGTCCCGCTCGGCGCACACGGCCAGCGGGCACTTCACATACACCTCCACGAAATCACCGATCAACCGCCTCGCCCACGCCCGCGCCTCGCGGTACGGGGAGATGGCGGCCACGATGACCACGACCCCGTGCCGGACGAGCAGGTTGGCCACGTACGCGATGCGCTTGACGTTGGTGTCCCGGTCCTCGCGGCTAAATCCGAGCCCTTTGCTAAGGTGCTGCCGCACCTCGTCGCCGTCGAGCACCTCCACCTCATGTCCCCGGGACTTTAGCTCCGTTGCCAGCCCGCTGGCAATCGTCGACTTGCCCGCGCCGGACAAGCCGGTCAACCAGACCGCAAAACCCCGATGCGCGCCCAAAAAGCGGCTCCTCCTCCCGCGAACTTGTACCCACCGCCCGCCAGTATATGCCGGTCCACCTCCGCGAGAAACCGGCGGGTACGAGGAGCCAGCCCCGAACGCTTTGGGTCGCAGAGCCCGGCGCGCCGCTTACGCCCAGCGAATCCAGTACAAAAGCAGGAGCGCCGCGAGTCCACCGAGCCAGACGCCCGCACGCCACAGGCGGGCCGCCTTGTCCGGCCCAGGCGCGGCCAGCGGGGTCGTCGCCGGCGCCCCCGTCTCCTTGGGCGCTGGGCGCTTGACCCGCCGGCGCAGCCAGAGCAGCCCGCCCGCTGCCAGGGCTGCCGCTCCGAGGCCGGCCCACTGCATGGCGGTCAGGCCAAACAGCCGCGGCGCGGCGGCCCAAACGTCCAGCACCGTCCACCCAAGCCCGTGGAGGAACAAGTAAACGAGGAACAGCCGCCCCGGAGCGGGTCCGAGCTTGTCGAGGCGCAGCAGAGCGAAGAAGAGCCAATACGAAAAGATGATCGCATACGCGGGTACGGGATGGACGAAGGCGTCCCCCTGCCACACGCCCCACGGCACGCCCGCAGGGGTTCCAAGAGCCTGTACGCCGAGAAAACCAATGGCCTGCCCGAGGGCGAGCCCCGGGGCGACCACATCCAGCGCCCGCCACGCATCAAAGCCTTCGCGCCTGGCCGCCCACGCCAGGGCCGCCGCGCCGGCCGCCAGGGCGCCGTAAAAGGCGAAGCCACCCTCGGGCAGGCGGAAAACCGCCGCCGGCTCCAGGCGATAATCCGCCAAATGACCCAACACGTACAGCACACGCCCGCCCACAACACCTGCGGCCATCACCAGCGGCGCCGCCTGAAACAACGACGCCCGCGGGATTCCATACCGCGGCGCCTGCGCCAAAGCAGCCACCGTGCCGGCAAGAAAGCCCAAGGCCGCGGTCAACCCAAAGGCGTAGATGGGCAACGGTCCGAGCTGGCCGACGATGCTTCCTCCCCCGGCCATACGCTCCCCGCCCTTCCTTCAGGTTCCCCGACCCCTAGGCGCCCCCCAGCGCCTACCCCTTTTTTCCTGCCGCGTCCAGCTCGGCCAGGACGACGCCGGCCAGCACCATCGCGCCCCCGGCCCAGCCGCTGGCCGCTAGCCGCTCCCCCAGCAGCATCCACGCAAACAACGCTGCAAACACGGGCTCCAGCGACAAGATGAGCCCGACCCGCGCCGGCGCCACAAACCGCTGCAGGCTTACCTGGGCCACCAGCGCTCCCGCCGTGGCCAAAAGGCCCAAGTACACGAGCGGCAACGCGTTGCCTGGCGCCAAGACGTCGACGAAACCTTCATCGACCACGGCGGCGCTCCCGCCGGCCACCACCGCCACCGTCCCCATCTGCACCCACGTCAAGAGCACCGGATCAAACCGGGGCGCCAGCTTGTCCACAAGCACGATGTGCGCGGCAAACAGCACCGCGCACAAAAGCACCAGCAAGTCGCCGAGTTCCGGCCGCAGCCCCTCGAGGCCCGCGGAAAAGTCGGCGCTCAAGACCGCGAGGCCGGCCGTGGCCACCCCCACGCCGATCCATGTCCTCGCCCCCGACCGCTTGCCCAGAAACAGCGTCGCCATGACAGCCACGAACACCACGTTCAGTGCCGTGATGAAACCGGCTTTGGATGCGCTCGTGTACTGGAGCCCCACCGTCTGGGTGAAAAAGCCGCCCCACAGCACAAGACCGAGGAACACGCCCGCCCTCATCAGCCCCGGCTGCCACTGCCCGCGCCGCTGCCAAGCCCAAACCGCCAGCGCCAGCCACGCTAGGCCGAAGCGTGACGCCACCAGCGCGTGGGGCGGCACCCGAACCACCAGGTCCTTGACGACCGGAAACGTACCGCCCCAGACGATGGCAATCAGAAAGAACCCAAGGCCGGCCCAGCGCTCCCTGCTCCGGGCGGCCAGCGTCAAGCTCGCGCTCGTCACCGCTCAACTCCCGAGCAGCCGCTCGCGCAACAGCCCCTGGACCACTTTGGGATTGGCCTTGCCGCCCGTCTGCTTCATGACTTGCCCGACGAGGAAGCCGATGGCCTTCATCTCACCCGATCGCACCGTCTCCGCCGCGTCGGGGTTGGCGGCGATCACCTGGTCAACGATGGACGCCAAGGCACCCTCGTCGCTGATTTGCTCAAGACCCCGCTCCTTGACGATGGCACCGGGCTCCTTGCCGGTGCGGAACATTTCCTCGAAGACTTCCTTGCCCACGTTGGCGTTGATCGTTCCCTGATCGATCAACCGGAGCAAGTCGGCGACGGCCTTGGGGGCCACGGGCACCTGCTCGACGCCCTTCCCGTCCGCCTTGAGCAGCCGTAGGAGCTCGCCCATCATCCAGTTGCTGACCGGTTTCGCCTGCCCGTACTCGGCAACGCACGCCTCAAAGAAGTCCGCCAGCGCCGGCGTCGCGGTCAGCACCTCGGCGTCATAGCGGGGCAGCCCGTACTGCTCCACGAACCGAGCCTGCTTGGCCCGGGGAAGCTCGGGCAGCTCGGCCCGCAGCCGCTCGATCCAGGCGTCGTCCACCACCAGCGGCACTAGGTCCGGCTCGGGGAAGTAGCGGTAGTCGTGGGCCTCCTCCTTGCTGCGCATGGCCACGGTCACGCCGCGGTTTTCGTCCCAGTGCCGGGTTTCCTGATGGAGCGTGCCGCCCTCGTCCAAGACGTCCCGCTGCCGCTCGGCCTCGTACTCCAGCGCCCGCTGCACCGAGCGGAACGAGTTGAGATTTTTGACCTCGGTCTTTGCGCTGAACTTGCTCGACCCCTTGGGCCGCAGCGAGATGTTCGCGTCGCACCGCAGGCTGCCTTCCTCCATCTTCACGTCGGAAACGCCGGTGAAAAAGAGGATCTGCCGCAGGTGCTCGAGGAACACCCGCGCCTCCTCGGGCGAGCGCAAGTCCGGCTCGGTCACGATCTCGATGAGCGGGATGCCGCCGCGGTTGTAGTCGATCAGAGAGTAGTCCGACCCAAGCAGCCGCTCGCCCGAGTGGACCGACTTGCCCGCCTCTTCTTCGAGATGGACCCGGTTGATGCGCACCCGGCGCACCTCGCCCTCCATCTCAAACTCCACCCATCCGTTGCGGCAGAGCGGCAGGTCGTACTGGGAAATCTGGTACGCCTTGGGCAAGTCGGGATAGAAGTACTGCTTGCGGTCGAACTTGCTGTAGCGGGCGATGTCGCAGTTGAGGGCAAGTCCCGCCTTGATGGCGTACTCCACCGCCGTGCGGTTGAGAACCGGGAGGCTCCCGGGGAGCCCCAAGCACACGGGGCACACCTGGCTGTTGGGAACGGCACCAAACGCCGTGCTACAGCCGCAAAACACCTTGGAATCGGTCGACAGCTCCGCGTGAATTTCAAGGCCGATGACGACCTCGTACTCAACACCGGTCTTAACGGACATCGACGGCCACCTCCCGGCCGGCCCGCCAGTGGCGCCCCGCGCCCGTCGGCCAGGCCAACTGCTCGTACGTGTACGCCGCCTTGAGCACCTTGTCTTCGCCGAAGGGCGGCCCGATGATCTGGAGCCCGATAGGCATGCCGTCCTTGTCCACGCCGCACGGCATGGAAAGGGCCGGCAAGCCGGCGAGGTTGACGGGGATCGTAAAGTAGTCCGTCATGTACATCTCCAGCGGGTTCTCCGTCTTTTCGCCCAGGCGAAACGCAGTGGACGCCGTCGTGGGCGCGACGAGCACGTCCACGTCCGCGAACGCCCGCTCAAACTCCTGGCGCATCAAGGTGCGCACCTGGGATGCCTTCTTGTAGTAGGCGTCGTAGTGGCCCGCGCTCAGCACGTACGTGCCCAGGATAATGCGGCGCTTCACCTCGGCGCCAAACCCTCGCGAGCGGGTTTCCTCCATCATGCGGGGCACGTCCGCCCCCGGCACCCGCAGACCGTAGCGGACCCCGTCAAAGCGCGCCAGGTTGGAGCTGGCCTCCGCCGGAGCGATCAGGTAATACACGTGAATCGCGTAACGGGTGGACGGAAGCGATACTTCTTTGAGAACGGCGCCGTTGTCCTCGAGCACCTTAAGGGCGCGCTCGAGCGCCGCCCGCACGTCCGCGTCCATGGGCTGGTCGAAGTAATCCTTGTGGATGCCGACGCGCAACCCCTTGGGCTCCGCCACGAGCGCCTTGGTGAAGTCGGGCACCTCCAGGCTGACGGAAGTGGAGTCACGCGGATCGAAGCCGCAGATCAGGTTCAGGGCCAGGGCACAGTCGGTTACGTCCCGGGTGAGCGGCCCGATCTGATCCAGCGACGATGCGAACGCGATCAAGCCGTAACGGGAAACCCGGCCGTAGGTGGGCTTCATGCCCACGATACCGCAGTACGCGGCCGGCTGCCGGATCGATCCGCCGGTGTCGCTCCCCAG
>CALFSR010000175.1 GCA_937916565.1 uncultured Bacillota bacterium
CTCCAGCAACGCAAACCGCAAGGCAAACAAGACGGCCAGCACGTAGACGAGCCAGTGAACCTCCCGCCCCTTGCCGGCGATGAGCTTCACCACGGGATAGCTGATGAAGCCCAGGGCGATGCCGGTGGCGATGCTGTAGGTGAGTGGCATGGCGATCACCGTAACGAAGGCGGGGAACGCTTCCGAGATGTCCTCCCAGTTGATGCGGCCGATGAGCTGCATCATCATGGCGCCCACGACGATGAGCGCCGGAGCCGTCGCGGCCGGAAAGTCCGCAACCATGCGCACGATAGGCGCAAACAGCAGCGACAATAGGAACGCCACGGCAACCGTGACGGCGGTCAGACCGGTGCGGCCGCCCGCGGACACGCCGCTGGCGGATTCTACGTACGTCGTCACCGTCGAGGTGCCCGCGGCGGCGCCAAACACGGTGCCGACCGCATCCGCCAGCATGGCCTGCTGGGCCCGGGGCAGCCGTCCCTGCTTGTCCAGGAAACCAGCCCGGGTGGACACGCCCACCAGCGTGCCCATGGTATCAAAGAAGTCGACGAATAGGAACACAAGCAAGATCTCAAGCAGGCCGAGGCGCAAAGCGCCGGCGATGTCCAGCTTCAGCGCCACCGATCCCCACGCGGCCAGGCTCGGGATTTCAATGAGCCGCTCCGGCCAGGGGACAAGGCCAAGCAGTGCCCCGGCGAAGGTGGTGGCGAGAATGCCCCAGAGAATAGCGCCCCGTACTTTGAGTGCCAGAAGCCCGGCCGTAAGAAGCGTCCCAAGGAGCGCCAGAAGAGGCCCGGGCTGCCGCAGGTCCCCGAGGCCGACGAGCGTCGCGGGGTTGTCCACGATGAGCCCGGCGTTCTGGGCGCCGATGAAGGCGATGAACAGTCCGATGGCCGCGCTGATGGCTACCTTGAGGCCCTCCGGCACGGCGTTGACGATAGTCTCCCGTACCCGGGACAGAGTGAGAATGACGAACAGGATGCCCGACAGAAACACGGCGCCCAGCGCCGTCTCCCAGGAAACCCCGCGGCCAAGCACCACGGTGAACGCGAAGTACGCGTTGAGACCCATTCCCGGCGCCAAGGCGAACGGATAGTTGGCCAAGAGCGCCATCAAAATCGTGCCGACGGCCGTCGCGACGACCGTCGCGATGAGCACGCCGTCAAAAGGCATCCCGGTCGCCGACAGAATGCCGGGATTCACAAAGATGATGTACGCCATCGTCATGAATGTGGTCAGCCCGGCCGCGACCTCGGTGCGCACCGTGGTGCCGTTCTCGGCCAGGCGAAACCTGCGCTCCAGCCATCCGCCGCCCGTTCCTGCGGCGGCCGCCGTCCTGCCGCTCATGCCTTATCCCTCCATCTAACGATCGAACATTTCCTGCTTCTTGATCGGCTGATTCGGCGCGAACACGTATATTCCTATCGTGGCCTCGAGACTTTGTCCGGAAATTTCACCTGCCGGGGTGATCCGCTCCTACAGATCCTTCCCAATTACGGGGAAGCTAGGTATTGACACACCCATGCCGGTCGCTATATTAGAACTTGGTAGCACTCGGCAACCGCGAGTGCTAACCACTCCCACGCCACCATTCCACAACAAGGAGGGACATATTATGAAGCTTGTTCCGCTTGGCGACCGGGTCGTGGTCAAGCCCATCGAACAGGAGGAAAAGACCAAGGGCGGCATCGTCCTGCCCGACACCGCCAAGGAGAAGCCGCAGGAGGGCGAGGTGTTGGCGGTAGGCTCGGGCAAGCTGCTTGACAACGGCGAGCGGGTGCCGCTGGAGGTCAAGGTCGGCGACCGGGTCGTGTTCTCCAAGTACGGCGGGACCGAGGTCAAGCTCAACGGCGAAACGTACACCATCCTCCGGGAGTCCGACATCCTCGCCGTCTACAAGGCGGGGTAGGCCGGCCCCGGTAAGAGAAACCCAGTCCACTGTTTGAGGAGGGTGTAAGCAAGCATGGCTGCCAAGCAACTGGCTTTTAATGTTGAGGCGCGCCGGGCCCTGGAGCGGGGCGTCAACGCGGTGGCCAACGCCGTGAAGGTGACCCTGGGCCCCAAGGGCCGCAACGTCGTGCTGGAAAAGAAGTTCGGCGCCCCGACCATCACCAAGGACGGCGTAACCGTCGCCAAGGAGGTCGAGCTGGCGGATCCGTACGAGAACATGGGTGCCCAGCTCTGCCGCGAGGTCGCTTCCAAGACTAATGACGTGGCCGGCGACGGCACCACGACCGCCACGGTGCTCGCCCAGGCCATCGTCCTTGAGGGCCTCAAGAACGTCGCGGCCGGCGCCAACCCGATGCTGATTAAGAAGGGCATCGACCGGGCCGTGGACGTGGCCGTCAAGGAGATCGGCCGCATGGCCATCCAGATCGAGGGCAAGGAAGAGATCGCCCACGTCGCCTCCATCGCCGGCAACGATCCGGAGATCGGCCAGCTGATCGCCGACGCCATGGAGAAGGTCGGCAAGGACGGCGTCATCACCGTCGAGGAAGCCAAGGGCACCACGACGACGGTGGACATCGTCGAGGGCATGGAGTTTGACAAGGGCTACATCTCGCCCTACTTCGTCACCAACGCCGAGGCCATGGAGGCCGTGCTGGAGGAGCCGTTCATCCTCATCCACGAGAAGAAGCTCTCCAACGTGCACGACCTCCTGCCGCTGCTTGAGAAGGTCGTTCAGGCCGGCCGGCCGCTGCTCATCATCGCGGAGGACGTCGAGGGCGAGGCCCTGCCGACCCTGGTCGTCAACAAGATCCGTGGCACGCTCAACGTGTGCGCCGTCAAGGCGCCCGGCTTCGGCGATCGGCGCAAGGCGATGCTCGAGGACATCGCCATCCTCACGGGCGGCCGCTTCATCTCCGAGGATCTCGGCACCAAGCTCGAGAACGTGACCTTGGACATGCTGGGCCGCGCCCGCAAGGTGCGAGTCACCAAGGACAAGACCACCATCGTCGGCGGCATGGGCGACAAGGCTGCGGTGCAGGGCCGCGTCGAGCTCATCAAGCGCCAGATCGAGGAGACCGACTCCGACTACGACCGGGAGAAGCTGCAGGAGCGCTTGGCTAAGCTGGCCGGCGGCGTGGCGGTCATCAAGGTCGGTGCGGCCACCGAAACCGAGCTCAAGGAGAAGAAGCACCGCATCGAGGACGCGGTGCACGCGACCCGGGCCGCTGTCGAGGAAGGCATCGTGCCCGGCGGCGGCACCACCTTCCTGCGCATTATCCCGGCCTTGGATCAGATCCAGGCGGAGGGCGACGAACTCACCGGCGTGCGCATCATTAAGCGGGCGCTGGAGGAGCCTGCCCGGCAGATCGCGTACAACGCCGGCCTCGAGGGCTCCGTCATCGTCGAGCGGGTCAAGTCCGAGTCGGGCAACATCGGCTTTGACGCCCGCAACGAGCAGTTCGTCGACATGGTCAAGGCCGGCATCGTCGATCCGGCCAAGGTGACCCGGACGGCGCTGCAGAACGCGGCCAGCATCGCCTCCATGGTGCTGACCACCGAGGCGCTCATCTCCGAGGTCCCCAAGAAGGAGAAGAACCCGCCTTACCCGCCCGGCGGCGGTGACATGGACTTCTAAGTCGCCGCGGGAAAGCCGGGTGGTTGATCCGGAGGGGAGGGTGCGCCAAGGCGCCCCTCCCCTCCGGCGCGTCCGGCCATGGCAGCGCCCGCTAGCCCCGAGCTCCTCCTCCCATCTCTCCCTGGGGGGCGCCTTACGCCTTTCCCCGTCTCGCAGCCATGCGCCGCTCGGCGTAATCGACCAGGCAGTAGACGAGCGTCGACGCGATGAGCAGCAGGACGACGCTGCTCATGACGAGGGTCATATTGAACACTTGCCCGCCGTAGATGATCAGGTAGCCCAGCCCGGTGCCCGACACCAGGAACTCGCCCATGATGGTTCCCACCCAGGCAAGCCCGATGTTCACCTTGACGGCCGCGAGGAGCGTCGGCACGGCAGCCGGCAGGACGACCTTCGTAAACACCTGGCGCCGGGTCGCGCCGAACGACCGCAAGAGCAGGATCTTGCTGGGATCGGTTTCCCGGAATGCCGTGTAGAGCATCACGATCGTTACCACGACGGCGATGGCGACCGTCATGGCCAGCACCGCCCGGACGTTGGTCCCGAGCCAGACTATGAAAAGGGGCCCTAGCGAAATCTTGGGGATGCTATTGAGGACGACCAGATAAGGGTCCAGCACCCGTGCCCAGAAGGGCGACCACCAGAGGAACGACGCGACCAAAAGGCCCAGAGCGGTCGCCAGCCCAAAGCCCGCCAAGGTCCGCCACACGGTGGCGCCCAGGTGCAGCCACAAGTCGCCGGCCACGGCCATGCGCACAATCTGTTGCCAAACCCGGCTCGGCTGGCTCACGATGAATGGATTGAGCCACCCGGCGCGAGCGCCGAGCTCCCACAAGGCCACCAGGCTAACCACAAGCAGGACTTGAGTCCCAAACACCAGCAGCTGCCGGCGGCGCCGCTGGCGTAAGTAGCGCCGGTGCGCTTCGGACATGGCGGGCGGAGCGGACGTGGAGACCGCCGCCGCACCGAGCCCGGCCCTGTCCTCCCCTGCCGGCGGGACGGGGTCAAATGTGGACATCAAGATCCCTCCAGATGTCGCGGAAATAGCGGCTGAAGCCGGGGGACTCCCGCACCTGCACGGGAGAACGCCGGGGACTCAGGTCGATCACGTACTCCCGCTTGAGCCGGGCTGGCCGCTGGGTGAGGACGACGACCCGATCCGCCATGGATACCGCTTCTGCGATGTCGTGGGTGACGAGCACCACGGTGCGCCTCTGGGCCCGCAGGATCTGGCTCATCTCGTCCTCGAGCTTCAGCCGGGTCTGGTAGTCCAAGGCGGAAAACGGCTCGTCGAGCAACAGGACCTTGGGGTTTAAGGCCAAGGTGCGCACGAGGGCCGCCCGCTGGCGCATGCCGCCCGAGAGCTGGCCCGGAAACCGGTGGGCGAACTCCGCCAGTCCGCAGCTGGCGAGCAAGCCGCGCACCCGGGCGACGGCGGCGGGCGTGCGACGGCCGCGGACCTCAAGGCCCAGCAGGCAGTTGTCCAGCACTGTCCTCCACTCAAACAGGTGGTCCTGCTGGAGCATGTAGCCGACGGCGGGGTTTGGGCCCTGCACGGGAACGCCGCCGACCCGCACTTCGCCCGCGTCCGGGCGGATCAAGCCCGCGATCAGGGACAAGAGCGTGCTCTTGCCGCACCCGCTTGGGCCCACGACGCTGACGAACTCCCCCTCCTCCACCCGCAGGGAGAGGTCTTCCACAGCCCGGGTCTCACCGCTTGGGGTGTGGTACGTCACGGTGACATGCTCAAGCTCGACGACGGACACCTGTCCCACCTCCCGATGCTCCCCGCGTCCCAGGCATGCGGAGCGCCCCGGGGCCGCTGCGGCCTCGGGGCGCTCCCACACGGTCACCGTTTCGCTGCCCGGCCCGGTTCGCGCTTTTGCCGGTGGCCTCGGCGGCGCCGGTTTCCCGGGGGCTACGGCGTAACCGCTGCTACGACCCGTTCGGCAAAGACGTTGGTCATCACGTCGTCAAAGGGAACCGGGGTCGACAGCTCGCCGGCCATCATCATCACTTCCTGAAGGCGGGCGAAACCCGCGCGGCTCACCAAAGGCGTCGGCGTCCAAGCGTCGATGGAGCGGTAGCGCTCGAGCGCCGTAACGAGAACGTCAAAGTCCATGCCCGGGAAGTACGGCGCGACTACTTCGGCAATCTCCTCGGTGGAATGTTGCTGCACCCACAGTTGGCCCCGGTAGATGGCTCGCGTGAAGCGCTCGATGATGTCGGGGCGGCTCTCCATGAAGCTGCGACGGGCATGGTAGACGGTGTAGGTGATGTCGCCCGCTTCCGCGCCGAGGGACGCCACGATGGTGCCGACGCCTGCCCGTTCCATGTGGGTCATGGTGGGCTCAAACTGGGCGACGTAATCCCCGAGGCCGCCTTCAAACGCGCCAGCCGCCGCTTCGAAGGCGAGGTGCGTCACGATCCCGACGTCGAGGAACGGGACGATACCGTGCTGGCGCAGCACCCACTCGAGCACCATCTGCGGCACGCCGCCCTTGCGGGCGCCCACGATGAGACGTCCCCGCACGTCGTCCCAGCTAAACTCCTCCACCCTGCCCCGGGCCATGAAGAACGACCCGTCGCGCTGGGTCAGCTGCGCAAAGCCGATGGCCGGGTCGGGCGCGCCCTGGTTGTAGACGTAGATGGTGGCCTCGGGGCCAAAGAAACCGATGTCCACGCTGCCCGAGATGAGGGCAGCCATGCCGTTGTGGGCGCCCCAGGCCGTGCTGAGCTCGATGCGCAGCCCCTCGTCGGCGAAAAAGCCTTTCTCCAGGGCAACGTACTGCGGGGCGTAAAAAACGGAGCGCACCACTTCCGACAGCCGCACGGTTTCCAGTTCCTGCGCCGCCGCGGACGGCGCGAGTACGGCCGCAGCGGCCAGGGCCACCAGCGACGCCAGCAGGGCGCCCAGCCGCGGCCCACGCCCCAGCTTTGACAATGCCATGAGACCCCTCCTCCTCGCTTACCCAATCAGGCAGATTCCACGGTATGCGGCGGGGAAAACGGCGGTGACGGTTGACGGAAGGCCGGGCGGGATGGTAAGATCACGATTGCGACCACCGATAAGCCCGGGTGGCGGAATAGGCAGACGCGCACGTTTGAGGGGCGTGTGGGGCAACCCGTATCGGTTCAAATCCGATCCCGGGCACCATGCGAACAACGAAAGCGGCCTTGCGAGGCCGCTTTCAGCGTTTCTGTGCAAGATAAGCAGCTTTAGGGTCTAGAGCGCGCCGCCATGCGTCCGGCCCGTGCTGCCAGTTCACGCAGGGCGTCCCGCAACTCCTGTGGTTGGAGAATGGCCAGCGGGACGTCGAACAGCATCAAATGGCCGGCCGCCGCGTACAGGTCATCCGTCGCGCATTCCATAATGACTCCGTCCGGAACCTGCCTGAGCGTGGCGTACGGCGGCGCCACCCGCTTCATGGTCGCCATATCTGCCTCGAAATGTACTACCATCCGCCACATGGTGCCGTACGTCTCGAGCCGCGCCGCCGCAAAAGCTCGGTAATCGAATCCGGGATCCTTTCGGAAGCCGTCCGCAAGGAGGCGAACCTCGCCCACCCGAGCCAGGTGAAACGTACGAAAACCCACCCTCAGGCGGCAAAACGCCACGAGGTACCACTGCCCGTTTCTGCCGGCCATACCGTAAGGCTCCACGATCCTCGTCGTCGTGGCCCCATCCCGCGATGTATAGGTCAGCTCGACGCACCTTGCTTGCCGAGCGGCTTCGCTCAATGTGAGAAAGACCGACGTCTGTGGCGGGACCTCAGGCGGGCCCGACGGGAAGACATACAGGTCGGAGATGACCGGTTCAAGGCGATCCCGGGCCTCCTTAGGGAGCACCCGGGATACCTTGGACAGTGCACTCTCGGCCGCCGCTTTGCCGACGCCGGCGGTCCCGCCTGCCGTGCCCCGCAGGCCCAGGTATATGGCGAGAGCCTCTTCCAGCGTGAACACCAGCGGCGGAAGCCTGTACCCGGCGCGGAGTCGATACCCTCCGTAGCGTCCTGGAATACTTTCGATAGGCAGCCCTGCGTCTTGGAGCTTGGTGATGTAACGCCGCACGGTGCGGACATCCATCTCGAGCTTCTCCGCCAGCTCAGGACCTCGAACGATGGGTTTTGCCTGCAACAGCTCGAGCACCGTGAGGGCCCGGCTCGTCGGGTCGTACATCCAAACCCCCTCTTCGATCACCGGCAATGCCTGGCGAAGAACGTCCTTACGTCCTCAACATAGACGGACGGCGCCTCCAGGGCAAAGAAGTGCCCGCCTTCGTCATACTCGGACCAGTGCACCACGTTGTGATCTCGCTCGACGAAACGCCGCACCGTCATGTCCCGTGCCGTCGACACGAGCACTCCGGTCGGCACGACGCCCCGGGCTCGAGGCTCCCATGCTTGCGGATTGTGCCGCGCCTCAAAGTAGACTTGCGCCGATGAGCCCGCGGACCCGCTGAACCAGTACAGGCTCACGTTGGTCAAGAGTAGGTCGCGGTCGATAACGTCCTCCGGCGCCCCGGACGGCGAGTTGGTCCATGCATGAAACTGCTCCATGATCCAGGCAAGCTGCCCGATGGGCGAGTCGTTCAGCCCGTAGGCGAGCGTCTGGGGGCTGTGCCACTGGATCTGCATGTAGCCGTCATTAAAAGACCCCATGGCCGCCAGGCGCTGCTGCTCCACTTCCGTCAAACCATCAAGCTCACCTTCGTCTCCGGACGGAAACGCGAAGAGCGCGTTCACATGAACGCCGATGACGTTCCTGGGCGCCGTCCGGCCCATCTCTGTCGCGATGAACGCTCCGGTATCGCCGCCCTGCACGCCGAAACGCTGGTAGCCCAGGCGCGTCATGAGTGAAACGAACGCTGCGGCGATACGACCGTGGTGCCAACCCGCCTCCCGGAGCGGTGTCGAAAACGCAAAGCCGGGGACCGAAGGAATCACCAGGTGAAACGCTTGCTCCGGATCCGCACCGTGCGAGCGGGGATCCGTTAGTGGACCGATCACGGGGAGGAACTCCAGAAACGAGCTGGGCCATCCGTGGATGAGCATCAGTGGCGTCGCGCCGGGTTCCGGCGACCGCACGTGCAAGAAGTGGATTGGTTGCCCGTCGATGACGGTGACAAAGTGGGGCAGCTCGTTCAGCTTCGCCTCCGCCTTGCGCCAATCGTACTGTGTCCTCCAATACTCGGCCAGCGGTTTCAGGTAGCTTCCCGGCACCCCGCGGCTCCAGCCGACCCCGGCGAGCTCGGCCGGCCAGCGGGCGGCGGCGAGCCGCGTCCGCAGGTCCTCTAAAGCTTCATCCCCAACATGAACTGTGAAGGCTTGGACCCCCAACTCAGGATACCTCCTTGACTGGTCTTGCCTTCACGATACCAGCCATCGCGGACAGACCCGGTCCTCATTGCCGGTGGGTCCAGGAGCGTGGGGGTGAAGACTCTTGCCAGTACGTGCCACAAGCCGTGCGGGCACAAGCGCCGTCCAGCGTCAGCTGAGCAGATCGGCACCAAGCCATGCCGCGGCGCCCGCCAGGACCACAGCGGCTGCCAACCAGGGTGCTGCGGCGCGATAGAAGTGCAGACACACCCACCTCCCAAAGGCGCTGTCACGGACCAAAACGGCCGGGGTGTCCGTAGCCAGCAGCGCCCTCACCAAGAGCCACTGCTGCAGGCCAAGCCCGGCATGGGCGGCATGCATCCATACGGCAGGCGGATCCTTGGGCAGAACGGTTGGGAGTCGATCCGGCGGACCGTCAGTGCCCAGACCTTCCTCCCTCAAAAAACGGTCGATGACGACGGCCGTGGCAAGCATCTTGCGGAGAATCCCTTCCCCTGCCGAGGGCGCTCCGGACCCTTCCAGGCGGGCAAGTTCGGCTTTGGCGCGGCGCGGCAGTGACCCGATGAGCTCGACATCCCGTTCGCCCTGCCGGGATCCCCACAGCGCCAGCCGCACGCCTGCCAGGCCGAGGCCCGAGTCCACCTCCGGCAGGGCGGGCACGCCGGCGGTGGTACCCGTGGCCCCCTGCTCGCCCGCGCGAGCTCCGCCCCAAATCCCACGCGTCCCTGCAACAGCACGCTGGTACATGGACACGGCCTTGTCCAACTCCCCCCGCCGCCACGCCTCGTGGGCGATTTCGAGCCTCGCGGCGTCACGATAGCGCTCCAACGCCATCTCGTACTCCTTGCCCGCACCAGGTGGCCAGATGCTGCCTGAGCGAGGCGCCCGCGCGGTTATGCGCAGCGCCTCGTCGGCCAACCTCTCGAGCGCCGTCCACGACGCCTGCCTGTGCAACGCGTCCAGCTTCCGGAGCACCTGCGCTGCCCAATCGCGGAACGTATCGGGCGCAAGACGGTCACCACCTAAGTCTGCGTCAGCGTGCGGCCTCGCCGACGCCGCTACTTCCGTCTGGCCCGGGAGTCGCCCGTCAGGAGCAGGCTTGTCCGTCAAGGGCACGGGTTTGGGATTTAGCACCGGCGCATGGTTGCGGATGGGTGCGGAAACGGCCGCCGGTTTGGGGCGGGGCAGTGGCCGAAGGTGAGAGTCCTCCTGCAGATTGGAGTTGGGGATGCGGTACGGATCGGCCTTGGGACTCGCGCCCGGTCCGGGGTGGGCACCGGGATTGGGGGTGGGCTTGAGGCGAGACCGGGCGTAACGCGGCGCCTCCTCACCGGGCTTTCTGGAGGCACCGGCGGGAAGCGGAAGCAGCCAGCGGGCGAGCCCGTAAAGGGATAACCGTTGCCACAACGCTCTCAAGCCCCTCTCGTGAGGAATGTGACCCGGTTGCTCCCAAGCCCCCCGCCATTAGTCATCATGAACGCAACTGCTCGTACCCCCGGGGCGCGAACCAACAAGGCTGTTCATCGTGGCCTTCAGCCCCACGGATCACCGTGCCGCTTCCTGGGAGGCTTCCTGCAAGATGGTTTCGATGCGCTCAAGATCCTCTTGCGACAGCTGCCAGCCGCTCACTCCCGCCGCCTCCTGGATCTGCGCCGGCGTCCTGGCGCCCCAAAGTGCAACCGTGACCCCCGGCTGGTCCAGCACCCACCGAACGGCGAGCTGAGCGACGGTCTTGCCCTTTTCGGCGGCCATCGCCTTGAGCTGGTCCACGATGCGCAGGTTGCGCTTGTAGTTTTCGCCGGTAAAGCGCGGGTCGGTCTGCCGGTTGTCGCCGGGCTTGAAGGTCGGGTTTTCCGTAAACTTGCCCGTAAGCAGGCCCCGGGCCAGCGGGCTGTACGCCAGCACCGCCAGTCCGTGCTCGCGGCAGTAGGGCAGGACGTCGGCTTCGATCTTGCGCTCCAGCAAGTTGTAGCGGGGCTGCACCGAATGAAGGGGAGCGTGCCGGCGCCATTCCTCAAGCTGCTCCACCGAATAGTTGCACACCCCGACGGCCCGGATCTTGCCCGCGTCGTAGAGCTCCTTGACCGCCTGGGCGGTTTCCGCGATGGGCGTCTCCGGGTCCGGCCAATGGATCTGGTACAGGTCGATGTAGTCCGTGCGCAGGCGCCGCAGGCTGTCGTCGATCTCCCTGCGAATGCGCTCAGGCTTCGCGTTGCGCCACACGTTCTCCTTATCGTCCCACTCCATGCCGAACTTGGTCGCGATGACGACCTGCTCCCGGGGCACCCTTCGGCGGGCGAGGGCGTCAGCCAAAATTTCCTCAGACAGGCCAAACCCGTAGACGGGTGCTGTATCCACCGTGGAGATGCCCATATCCAGCGCGGCGTGGATGGCCCGGACGGACTCCTCCACGTCGGTGCCGCCCCACAGCCACCCGCCGATGGCCCAAGTTCCCAGCGCGACCCGGGAAACCCGCACGCCGGAACTGCCGAGGGTTGCGAATTCCATTGTCTCCCTCCTCATCTACGTGTTGGCGAGCCAAGACCATTCTAGCACACGAACCCGGGTCGGCAAGGATTCGGCCGGATAGGTACGAATCTGTGGGGTCAGGAGGCGATCCTTCGCGTGAACGTACAACTGGTCGAACAAGCCCGGCAGGAGGGCTTCGCCCGCCCGCCCAAGCGCAAGGTCTCGTGCCCCATCGTGGACATCCACGCCCATTCGCCCGCGGACCCGGCGGCCAATCCGCTGTATGAGGCGGCGCGGCTTTACGGCATCACGCGCCTTGCGGCCATCACCAGCCTCGACCAAGCCCTCGAGCTGCGCCGGCGGTTTCCGGAAACCGAGATGGTGCCCCGCATCGAGCAGGAGCTGATCGGCGAGCCGGACAAGTTTACGGCCCGCAGCGTGGACATGGTGCGGCGCGCCGCGGCCAAAGGCGCCCGCATCATCAAGATGTGGTTCGCGCCGCGTTTTGTCGGCCGCACCGGCAAGCGCATGGACGATCCCATCCTGGATCCCGTCTTTGAGGAGATCGAGGCGCACGGTCTAGGCGTGCTCACGCACGTGTCGGACCCTGACGTCTGGTTTGAGCGGGTGTACACCGACACGGCGCTGTACGGCACCAAGGCGGACCAGTACCCCCAGCTGGAAAACCGGCTGGCCAAGCACCCTCGCATCCCCTTCATCGCGGCGCATATGGGCGGGGACCCCGAAAACTTGGACCACCTGGCCGAACTGCTGGAACGGTATCCGAACCTGTACTTGGACACGTCGGCCACCAAGTGGATCGTACGGGAGCTGGGCAAAAAGCCCGCGGCCGCACGGGACTTCTTCCAGGGGTACAAGGAACGCATCCTGTTCGGCACCGACCAGGTGGCCATCAAGAACCCGGAGCCGCTGCGGTACACGTCCCGCTACTGGATCCACACCTTGTTTTGGGAAACGGATACCGTCTGCCCCCTTCCCATCGAGGACCCCGATTGCGATGGACCGCCGGTGCTGAGGGGCATCAACCTGCCCGAGGACGTGCTCCCGTGGATCTACTACAAAAACGCGGCGCGGGTGTTCGGCGTGCCCACGGGCGCCGAGTAACCGGCAACCGGCGTGCCCCTTGCCGTCAGCCCCGCGGGCTACGCGACGCGGGCGGAGGGGATGGACGTGTCACCGCCCATGCCCTCCGCCCGCACCGGCGCTCCTCGCTGGCGGCGGCCGCGCCGCTCAGAGTATCTTTGTTTTCCACACCCCGTCGTCGAGGTAGTAGTAGAACTCGCTGGGAGTTTCCTGCTCAAAGATGGGGAGCATCTCCATCATGTGCAAGGCGAGATTCAGCTTGGGCAGCTCCCCCCGGGATACCCAAAACACCTCGCCCTCGTCGGACGATCTGAGCCTGCCGGTATACCTGTTAGCCTTGTACAAGAAGATGACGTACCGGGCGTCGTCTACCGGAAACTGCTTCACGCCGCACAGAACCGGGTTGAGCAACGTCAGCCCGGTCTCCTCGTAGACTTCACGGATGACGGATTCCGTAAACGATTCTCCCGGCTCCACATGCCCCCCGGGAAACGCGACACCGCTCCACGGCGGTTTGCGCCGTTCTTGGACCAGCACGCGCCCCCGATCGTCGCAAACCATGCACAAGTTGGCGAAAACAGCAAGCTCCCGACGGGCCAACGCCGACACCTCTTCTGCAACGTCTGCCGAATCCTTGGACGCCAAAAAAGAGAGGCGCCCTACGGCGCCTCTGGAAAGCCACGCTATCGGTTTCCTCTCCGCCCCATGGGCGGAACCGGTGCTCCGCCGCGAACGATCGCGCTACGCCGCCGACGAGCGCTTGTTGTTGATTTGCCGGACGGCCTTTTCCGCCGTCGGGTTTTCGCCCTTGGCAATGTACTCGGGCGTGGCGAAATGACACGCCACATGGTGACCGCCGCCGACATCGATGAACTGGGGCTCCTGCTCGCGGCAAACGGCCTGCGCGAACGGGCAGCGGGTATGGAACCGGCAGCCGCTGGGCGGGTTGATGGGGCTCGGCACATCGCCCTGGAGGATGATGCGCTCCCGCTTAAAATCCGGATCCGGCACCGGGATAGCCGAGAACAGCGCCTGGGTGTAGGGATGGAGCGGATTCTTGTACAGTTCCTTCTTTTCGGCCAGCTCCACAATCTTGCCCAGGTACATGACCGCGACCCGGTCGCTGATGTGCTCCACGACCGCCAGGTCATGCGCGATGAAAAGGTACGTCAGCCCAAACTCCTTTTGCAGGTCCTTAAGCAAGTTGATGACCTGCGCCTGGATGGACACGTCCAGCGCGGAAACCGGCTCGTCGCAGACGACCAGTTTGGGGTTGACCGCTAGGGCGCGGGCGATGCCGATGCGCTGCCGCTGGCCGCCGCTGAACTCGTGCGGATAGCGGCGGGCATGATACGACGCCAGGCCGACGACCTCCAAGAGTTCCTGCACCCGTTTCTCCCGCGCCTGGCCGCGGGCAAGCCCGTGGATGAGCAGCGGCTCGCCGATAATGTCGCCGACGGTCATGCGGGGGTTCAAGGACGCGTACGGGTCCTGGAAGATGATCTGCATCTCCTTGCGCAGCTCACGCATCTGGTACCGCGACAGCTTGAGAATGTCCTTTCCGTCGAAGCGCACTTCGCCTGACGTCGGCTCGATCAGCCGCAGGATCAGGCGGCCGGTGGTGGACTTGCCGCACCCGCTCTCGCCCACAAGACCGAGCGTCTCGCCGGGGTTGATGTGGAAGCTGATGTTGTCGACAGCCTTGACGGCGCCCACCTGCTTGGAGAAGACGATGCCCTTGGTGATGGGAAAGTGCTTGACGAGATTCTTGACTTCGAGCAGCGGTGCCTGCGCCTGGCCCATCCTAGCTCACCTTCTCCCGCACGGACTGGTAGTCAGTGTTCTTGAAGCACGCGGCCAAGTGCCCCGAGCCCACGCTCAGGAGTTC
>CALFSR010000176.1 GCA_937916565.1 uncultured Bacillota bacterium
AGGAGGCGCTCGTCCAGGCGCACCTCGATCCGGCTGGCCGGCGCTTCCCCGGCCGGCGGCGCCCAGGGCGAACGGGTGCCCGGCGACGCATGGGTTGGGGCCAGGACGGCGGGGTGGCCAGCCAAAAGCGCCCGCCAAGTCGCGGGTCCGACGACGCCGTCGGGGACCAGCCCGCACGCCGCCTGGAAGTCCCGCACGGCCGCCTCCAGTTCCCGGTCAAACGCCCGCGCCGGGGGTTCGTCCGGCCCGCCCGCGGGCGGCGCATAGCCGAGAGCCGAGAGCCGCCAGCGCAAGGATTGCACGGCCGGGCCCCGGGCGCCGGGACGCAGGGTGATGCGGGTATGCCACACGGGACAAGCACCTCCGGCCGGCGGGGCCCCCGGGCGCCTGCCGGCGCCGCCTTGAGCCGGCAGGCGTGAAACCGACTTATCCCGCCGGTGCCGCTATCGCCGGTGCCGCTATCGCCGGTACCGCTCCCGCCGGTACCGCAATCCTATGCCGGCCTCGGATTTTGCGTGCGGGAGCAATCCCCATCCCGCTGCGGCAGGAGATCGATGTGAGGTGCGGAATTCGCACAAGGATCTAAACGGATGCGGAGGCTGTGAGCGTGGAGAAGCGCGTTTGGCTCCTGCTTTGCCTTGCGGTACTGGTGCTCGGGACGGTCGCTGCGCCGGCCCTGGCCCAGCTGCAGTTTGACATTCCCGCTGAGACGGCGCTGCTCATGGAGGCCAGCACCGGGCGGATTCTCTGGGCCAAAAACCCGGACATGCAGACGGAGCCGGCGAGCCTCGCCAAACTTATGACGATGCTCCTCGTCTACGAGGCCGTCGAAAACGGGATCGCGAGCTGGAACGACCGGGTCGTGGCGAGCCCCTACGCGGCCAGCGTCGGCGGGTCCACGGCCATGCTGGCGCCCGGCGAGAGCTTCACGCTGCAGCAGATGCTCAAGGCCGTCGCGATCCAATCGGCCAACGACGCCACCGTGGCGGTCGCCGAGCACCTCGCGGGCAGCGAGGCGTCGTTTGTGGCCGCCATGAACGCCAAGGCCCGGGAACTGGGCATGACCAATACCCGCTACGTCAACAGCGACGGCTTGCCGGTGCCGCCCGGCAGCGAGCCTAACTTGACCACGGCGCGGGATGTGGCGATCCTGGCGCGGGAGCTCATTACCCGCTACCCGCAGGTGCTGCAGCTCACATCCACCTGGCAGGAGACGCTGCGGGAGGCGGTCGGCTCCCGGCCCGCGTTCGTCCTGACCAATACCAACCGGCTCATCCTGCGCTACCCCGGCGCGGACGGCCTCAAGACGGGCTGGACGGACGCGGCCGGCTACAACCTGGTGGCGACGGCCCAGCGCAACGGCGTGCGGCTCATCTCGGTCGTCATGCGCACGGAAAGCGACGAGGCGCGCCTTTCCCAGTCCACGAGGCTTTTGGATTACGGTTTCCTGAACTTCAACTGGCACGTGGTGCTGCCCAAGGGCCAAAACGTCGGCAGCGTGCGGCTGCCCGACGGCGCCCAGGAGCAGCTGCCCGTGCGGGCGGCCGATGATCTGCGGGCGTTTGTCCACCGGGCCGACGTCAACCGGGTCTCTTATCGCGTCATCCCGCGCGAAGGCTTGACGGCGCCCGTGGCCGTGGATGAGCCTGTCGGCGAAATCGTGGCGTACGTGGGCAACGAGGAAGTCGGCCGCGTCCAGGCCATCGCGGCGGCGGACATCGGCCGCGCCAATTTCCTGGTGCGGGCTTTCCGCTGGCTGCGGGACCTCGTCTCCGGCAGGGAGTAGGCGACGGGCGTGCTGTCCATCGAGGCGCCCGCCAAGCTCAACTTGACCCTGGCGGTCAATGGCCGCCGCCCCGACGGATATCATCTGATCGAGAGCGTGATGCAGGCCATCGACTTGGCCGACCGCCTCGAGCTCTCGCCCGCGGCCAGCGGCACGGTGATCCGGTGCGACGGCCCCGGTGTACCCACCGACGATACCAACCTCGCGGCCCGGGCGGTGCAGGCGCTGCGGGCGGCCGCACCGCCTGAGCGCGGCCCCTTGGGCGGCGTAGCGATCCGGATCCACAAGCGCATCCCTGTCGCGGCCGGCCTCGGGGGCGGCAGCGCCAACGCGGCGGCCGCGCTGATCGGGGCCAACGCCCTGTGGGGGCTTGGCCTCGACCGGGCGGCGCTGGCCCGGATCGCCGTGCAGCTCGGCGCCGACGTACCGTTTTGCCTGTACGGGGGGACGGCCATCGCCCGGGGCATCGGCGAGGAGCTCGAGCCGGTGCGGGGCGCGGCGCCCTTGGCGGGCGTCATCGTCAACCCCGGTTTCCCGGTGTCCACGGCTCATGTTTACCGCCGCTACGATGAGCTGCACGGGGCGGCCGCATCGAGCCAAAACGGGGCTGCCGGCCCCCGCTTCCGGCCGGATGGGATCGGCCTGGCGGCGGCCATGGCGGATGCTCTCGTGCGCGGGGACGTGGAGGCCGTGGCCGCGCTGTTGTACAACGACTTGCAGCCGGCGGCGGAGAGCTTGTACCCGGAGATCGCCGCCCTGCGGCGCGAGGTGCTCGCCGCCGGGGCCGCCGGCGCGGTGCTGTGCGGGAGCGGGCCCAGCGTCTTTGGCCTTGCCGTCGACGAGGACCATGCCCGGCAGTTGGCCGCCGCCCTCGCGGGCAAGGCGCCCTTTGTGGTCGTGTGCCGGTTTCGTCCCGACGGCTGCCGGGTGTCCGAGGCGCCGCCGGCAGCGTCTTGCGTCCGGGCTGCGCCCGGTGAAGGAGGGGTGTCCGATGCCAGGACCATTGATGCCCATCAAGCTTGACAATTACAAACCCCTGCGGGAGCTGGTGTTTGAGGCGATCCGCGAGGCGATCATCACGGGCCATCTCAAGCCCGGCGAGCGCTTGATGGAGATCCAGCTCGCGGAGGAGCTGGGCGTGAGCCGGACGCCCGTCCGGGAGGCCATCCGCAAGCTGGAGCAGGAAGGCTTCGTCGTTATGGTGCCCCGCAAGGGCGCTTTTGTGGCGGACATCTCCATGAAGGACATCGCCGAGGTGTTCGAGATCCGCGGCGCGCTGGAGGGGCTGGCGGCGGAGCTGGCCGCCGAGCGGGCCAGCGAAGACGAGCTTGAGCGGCTGGAGCGGCTGCTGGTGGCCATCGGCGAGTGCATCGAGCGCCACGACGTGGACGGCTTGATCGAGAAAGACACCGAGTTTCACGACCTCTTGTTCTCAGCCAGCCACAACGAGCGCCTCGTGCAGATCTTGAGCGTCCTGCGGGAGCAGATCCAGCGCTTCCGGTCCCGCACGCTGCGGCGCATCGAGCGCATGAAGGTGGCCCTCGAGGAGCACAAGGCCATCGTGGAGGCCCTGGGGCGGCGCGACTCGGAGCTGGCCAAGTCGCTGGCCGAAGCCCATATTGAGAGCGCCCACAGCAGCCTGATGAAGCTGATCACCGAGGAGTTCACGCTCTCGCAGAACATCCGGGGTGACGCATGAGCACGAGGACTTCGCCCCCGGCCGCGGAGCCGTCCGTCGCGGCGCTGGTGCTGGCCGGCGCGCCCAACCGCGGGCCGCTGGCTGCGGTGAGCGACGCCTCGTATGAGGCGCTCATCGAGATCAACGGCCGTCCCATGATCGCCTACGTGCTGGACGCGTTGCGGCAGGCGCCGTCGGTGGGCCGCATCGGCGTCGTCGGCCCCGTGGCCGAGCTTAGAGGCGTCCCGGAGATGGAGGGCGTGGAGCTCATCGCTCCGGTGGGGGGTCTGCTCGACAACCTCGAGCGCGGCGCCCGGGTTTTGCAAGGGGAAAACGGGGACGCCGGCGGGAAAGCGGTCTCCGGGGGGCGGCTTTTGTGCGTCACCTCGGATATCCCGCTCCTTACGCCCGCGGCGGTCGAAGACTTTCTCGAGCGATGCCGGACCCGGGACGCCGCGTCGGCGCGGCCTGGGGGTCTCGACGCCTTTTACCCGATGGTGAACCGCGCCGCGACCAGAGCCCGGTTTCCCGGCGGGCGCCGCACCTACGTGCACCTGCGCGAAGGCGTCTTTACCGGCGGCAACTGCGTGCTCCTGTCGCCGGCGCTGCTTCTTAAGCAGCGGGCCATCTTTGACCAGGCCGTCGCGCTGCGGAAAGACCCGGTGCGCATGGCGCGCCTTTTGGGCCTCGGCTTTATTCTCAAGTTCCTCCTGCGGCGGCTGTCGGCGGCGGACATCGAGCGGGTGGTGGCCGACAAGCTCGGCATCCACGGCGCGGTCATCGAGACGCCGTACGCGGAAATCGGTTTCGACGTGGACAAGCCGGATGACTTGGAACTGGCCCGGCGCATGCTGGCCGGCGAGTGAGCGGGGAAGCCATCGATAGCGTCACCCAGCGGCCGGCGGCCCCTGCGGGCCCGCAAGGCGGGGAGGGAAGACCTGTGCGGCGGAGCGAGCGGATCAGCGCGGTCACCAAACTCCTGGTGGACCGCCCGCACCAGATCATCACCCTGGCGGAGCTGGGCGAGCTTTTGGGCGCCGCCAAGTCCACCCTGAGCGAAGATATCGCGATCATCCGCGACACGTGCCAGCAGCTGGGCTTAGGCCGCGTCGAAACGTTGCCGGGCGCCGCGGGCGGCGTCCGCTACATCCCCCTTCTCGGCCGCGAAGCGATGCGGGCCGTCGTCGACCAGCTGGTGGCGACTTTGTCGGAACCCGAGCGGATCTTGCCCGGCGGATTTTTGTACATGAGCGACATCGTGGCCGCTCCGTACCTGCTTTCCCGCATCGGGGAGCTGTTTGCCACCCGGTTTCACGAGCGGGAGCCCCAGGCCGTCGTCACCGTGGAAACCCGCGGGATCCCCATCGCCCTCATGACCGCTCGGGCGCTCAACGTGCCCCTCGCCATCGTGCGGCGCTCGACCCGCCTGAGCGAGGGCACGGTGCTCACCATGAACTACGTCTCCGGCTCCGCCCGGCGCATCGAAACCATGTCCTTGTCCCGGCGGGCCATCGCACCGGGCACCCGGGTGCTGGTCATCGACGACTTCATGAAGGCCGGGGGCACGGCCCGGGGCCTTGTCGACCTCATGGGCGAGTTCGGCGCGCCCGTGGTGGGCGTCGGCGTCCTCATCGAGACGCTCGAGCCCCGGCAAAAGCTGGTGCGGGACTACGTCTCGCTGGTGGTGCTCGAAGCCGTCGAGGAGGAGACCCGCACCGTGAAGGTGCGGGCGAGCGAGTGGATCGCCGGCGGTCCGGCTGCCGCGGACGGCGCGGCGGCGGCGGCGGGCCGCTTTTCGCCGGGCGATTGGGATCTGGGGCGGTAGTCGCGATGCAAGTCCTCGAGCCGCTGCCCGAAGACGTGATCACGTCCCTGCGGGAGCTGGTCGCCAGGCATATCCGCAAAGCCATCTTGGAGGGGCGCTTGCGCCCGGGGGAAAAGCTCGTCCAGGAGGACCTGGCAAGGAGCCTCGGCATCAGCCGCCAGCCCGTGCGGGAAGCGCTGCGGCGCCTGGAGGCCGAAGGCCTCGTGGTGCACCAGCCGCGGCGCGGGGTCTTTGTCCGGGCCTACAGTCCCGACGACATGCGGGAGATCTACATGCTCCGGCGCCTCTTGGAAACGCAGGCTGCCCGCCTCGCGGCCGAGCGGCTGGCGCCCGCGGACTGGCGCAAGCTGGAGGTCATCAACGAGGCCAGCAGCGCCGCGGCGGCCGCTTCCGACGGCGAACGGTTCGTCGAGCTCAACAACGCCTTTCACCGCACGATCCACGAAGGGGCCCGCTCGCCGCGGCTGCTTGAGCTCATCGGGCGGGTGTGGACCGGCGACCCGGTCTACGGTCCCCTCTTCTTGCCGGGCCGGGCGGCCCGCTCCGTGGCCGAGCACCGGCGCATCGTCGAAGCGCTGCGCCGGAGGGATCCGGAGATGGCCGCCGCAGCCATGCTGGAGCACATCGCCAACGCCGAACGGGACTACTTTGATTTCCGGGGCCGCGATGGGGCCAGCCCCGCATAAGACGCTCACGCCGGCGCGTAAAGCCCATACACCGAGCGTAAAGCCCATACACCGAACGTAGAGCCGATCTCTCCCTCAGTTGCGCGAGATTGTCGAAAACGCCGTTTGTTTGGCAGGAAATCTCCAATTGGTAGGGAAAAACACGCGGTGTCTCCTGTTGGATCCTTGGATCCAGACTCCGCCGGCACGGGGGGATCCGGTTTGCCTGGCCCGTTGACGGGCATCCGCGTGGTTGATGTGACGACCAACATCGCGGGGCCTACTCTCACGTGGATACTCGCCCAGCTGGGCGCCGACGTCATCAAGGTGGAGCGGCCCGGCGACGGCGACGAAGGCAGGGCCATGGGACCGCTCTGGAACGGGCACGGCGTGTACTTTCTCGCCATCAACACCGGCAAGCGCTCCATCGCCGTCAACCTCAAGGACCCCCGAGGCCAGGCATGCGTCCAGCGGCTGGTGGCGGGCGCGGACGTGTTTGTCGAAAATTTCCGCCGCGGCAAGGCGGAGGCTGTCGGCCTCGGCTACGACGACCTGCGGCGCATCCGCCCGGACCTGATCTACTGCTCGGTTTCCGCCTTTGGCCCGCACGGGCCCGACGCCGCGAAGCCCGGCTACGACTCCATCCTGCAGGCCAGAACCGGGATTATGAGCGTCACCGGGACGCCCGAAGGGCCGCCGGTGCGGGCGGGCGTTTCCATCCTGGACGGCGGGACCGCCATGTGGGGAGCGGTAGCCGTCATCACGGCGCTGTATCACCGGGCGGTGACCGGCGAGGGGCAGCGGGTCGGGGCTTCCCTCTTTGAAACGGGCGCCGGCTGGATGAACTACCACCTTATGGCTTACCAGGCCACCGGCCAGCTGCCTGTCCGGCAGGGAGGGGGCCACGCGGCCTTCGCGCCTTACGGGAGCTTCCCGTGCCGGGACGGCGCGATCGTGATCGGCATCTCCAACGACCGGCTTTTCCGCCGCCTGTGCGAAGCGGTGGGACTTCCGCACCTGGCCGACGACCCGCGCTTTAAGGACAATCCCGGCCGCGTCGGCAACCGGGCCGAACTCGATGCCCTCTTGTCCGCCCGGCTCCGGGAGGAGCCGGCGGCCGCCTGGATCGAGCGGCTGACCGAGGCCGGCGTCCCCTGCGGGCCCATCCAGACGGTGGACCAGCTCATCCAAGACCCCCAGCTTGAGGCCCTCGACATGCTCGTGCCCGCCGATCACCCGGACATCCCCGTCCTGCGCGTGCCGCGCGTGCCCGTTCGCCTGGACGCCCTGCCCCAGGCGGCCGTCGTCCAGGGGGCTCCGCTGCTGGGGCAGGACACATGGACGGTGCTGACCGACGCCGGCTACCCGGCGGAGGAGCTGCGGGCGCTCTGGCGCGACGGGGTGCTGGCGGGACCGGTTCCGGATGACGACGATTCGGCCGATGCGCAGATGGGGAGGACCGGCGATGTTTGAGCTGACCGCGGAACAAAAAGAGATCTTGGCCATGGTGCGGGAGTTTTGCGAGCGGGAGGTCAAGCCCGTCGTCAAACAGTACGAACCTGAGGACCGTTACCCGTGGCCCATCGTCGAGCGCATGCAAGAACTGGGCCTGTTTGGGCTGACGATCCCGGAGGAGTACGGCGGGGCGGGCCTCGACCACGTTACGTACGCCCTCGTGTTTGAGGAGCTGTCGGCGACGTGGATGAGCGTCGCCGGCGTGCTGGGCACCCATTCCATCATGGCCTACGTCATCAAGGAGTACGGCACCGAGGAGCAAAAGCAGCGGTTTCTCCCCCGCATGGCCACGGGCGAGCTGCGCGGGGCGCTGGGGCTCACCGAACCGGAGGCCGGCACCGACGTGGCCAACATCCAGACCAGGGCGGTGCGGGACGGCGACCACTACGTCCTTAACGGCACCAAGACGTTCATCACCAACTCCCGCAACGGGACGGGCATTTTGGTCCTGGCCAAGACCAACCCCAACGCCGAGCGGCCAAGCAGGGGCATGTCGGCGTTCATCTTTGAGCACGCAGGCGAGGTGCCCGGCTTCACCGTCCGCCGGGACATCCACAAGCTGGGCTACCGGGGCTTGGACACGTGCGAGATCGGGTTCGAGGACGTGCGCATCCCGGCCGAAAACCTGGTTGGCGGCGTGGAAGGCCACGGTTTCAAGCACGTCATGAGCGGCCTGGAGGTCGGGCGCATCAACGTGGCCGCCCGGGCCGTCGGCGTAGCGCGGGCCGCCTTTGAGGACGCGATCCGCTACGCGCAGCAGCGGGTGACCATGGGCAAGCCCATCATCCGGCACCAGGCCATCCAGGCGCTCATCGCCGATGCCTGGACCCAGATCGAGGCCGCCCGCTACATGACGCTGCACGCCGCGGCCAAAAAGGACCGGGGCGAGCGGGTGGACCTGGAGGCCGGGGCGGCCAAGCTGTTTGCCAGCGAAGTGTGCGGCAAGGTGACCCTCGACATGATGCGGGTGCTGGGCGGCTACGGCTACACCACCGACTTCAACATGGAGCGGTACTACCGCGACGCGCCGCTCATGATCATCGGCGAGGGCACCAACGAGATCCAGCGGGTCGTCATCGCCAACCGGCTCGCGGAGCTGTACGCGGTGTAGCGGGCGCCGCACGGGGACGCCGGGCAGAGCGCGGGGCGCGCAAGCGGGGAGGCAGGTCCCATGACGGAAGGGGTTGCGGCAGGCGCACAGGATGCCGGGACGGGCGGGCAGGCCCAGCCAGGCGTGCCCAGGCGGGTAAGCGTCGACGCCATCCGGCAGGCGGTGGCGGACCTATTGGTGGAGGCCAACTACCGCGTCGGCGACGACGTCTTGGACGCGTTGCGCCAGGCGGCCGCCGAGGAGCAGTCGCCCCTTGGCCGCGACATTCTCGAGCAGCTGGTGGCCAACTATGAGCTTGCCCGGGCGGAGCGGGTGCCCGCCTGCCAGGACACGGGGCTCACCATCGTGTTTCTTGAGGTCGGGCAAGACGTGCACCTCGTCGGCGGCGACCTGCGGGAGGCGGTCAACGCCGGCATCCGCGAGGGGACTCGCGCCGGGTATTTGCGCAACTCCGTCGTAGGCGACCCGCTTCTGCGTCAAAACACGGGGGACAACGCCCCGGGCGTCCTGCACGTCGACATCATCCCCGGCGACCGGGTGCACGTCACCGTAGCGTGCAAAGGATTCGGCAGCGAGAACAAGAGCCGCCTGGCCATGCTGACTCCGGCGGAGGGCATCGCGGGCGTCAAGCGGTTCGTCGTGGAAACCGTCGACCGCGCCGGCGCCCAGGCGTGCCCGCCCGTCATCGTCGGCGTCGGCATCGGCGGGAGCTTTGAGCTAGCGGCGCGCCTTGCGAAGCAGGCCGTTATCCGCCCCATCAACCGGCGCCATCCCCGGGAAGACATCCGCCGGCTCGAAGAAGAGCTGCTCGAGGAGATCAACCGGCTCGGGATCGGGCCGCAAGGGATGGGCGGGATCAAGACCGCCCTCGGGGTCAACGTGGAGGTGTACCCCACGCACATCGCCGGCTTGCCGGTCGCCGTCAACATCGGCTGCCACTCCAACCGTCACCTGGACACGTGGCTTTAGCCCGCGGCGGGCGGTCGCCGGCGGCCCCCGGGCCCGGGGCGGGTCAACGTGGGGTGCGAACGGCTGAGCCTTGCCGCCGGCGGGTGCACGGGTCGCCCCGGCGGGCGCACCGGCGCCGCCGGCGTAGGCGCGGGCGCTGCCTGGAGGACGGACAATGGCCATCGAACTCTGCATTGAACCGACGCTGCCGCCCGGGGACATCCAGCGGCTTAGGGCCGGGGACCAGGTGCTCCTCACCGGCGAGCTGCTTACGGCCCGCGACGCGGCCTGCGGCCGGCTGGCCCGGGTCCTGGCGGCGGGCGAGCCTTTGCCGGTCGACTTGCGGGGCCGGATAATTTACGCCGTCGGACCGACGCCGGCCAAGCCCGGGCAGGTCATCGGCTCCGCGGGGCCGACGACCGCGGCCAGGCTTCGGCCGTATCTTGAGCCGCTGCTCTCCGCCGGCGTGGCGGGGCTGATGGGCAAGGGCGACTGGCCGCCGGAGACGGCCGCCGTGTTCCAGCGCTTTGGGGGCGTGTACTTCGCCGCCTTGGGCGGAGCCGGGGCCCTCCTGGCCAAGGCCATCACCGCCGTCGAGGTCGTGGCCTACGCGGACTTGGGCCCGGAGGCCATCCATCGCCTGCGGGTGGAGCGGTTTCCGGCCATCGTGGCCATCGACGCCCAGGGGAGCGACCTGTACCGCCAAGCCCGGCAGGCGTGGCGCCGCCCGGCGGGCAGCGGACCGGACCAAGGGGGTTAGGGCATGTACCGGAGCTATCTGTTTAGCCCCGCGAGCGACGCCCGCAAGATGGAAAAGGGCCTTGCGAGCGGCGCCGACGCGGTCATCTTTGATCTTGAGGACGGCGTCGCGCCGGACCAAAAGGACGCGGCCCGGGCCAACCTGGCGGCATTTTTGGACGCCATGGACTGGGACGCGCCGGGACCGGCCGTCTTTGTGCGGGTCAACGGGGCCATGACGCCGTGGTTTCACAAGGACCTGGAAGCCGTGTACCACCCGCGGGTGACTGGCTACATGGTGCCCAAGGTCGAATCCCGCGAGACGCTCGCGGCGACGGAAGCGGCCCTCCTGCGGGCCGCGGGCCGGGAGGACGCGCCCTTTAGCATCATCCCCTTCGTCGAAAGCGCCTACGCCCTTTGGAACTTGCCGGCCATCGTGCAAGGCCAGCGGCGGGTGCCCCGGGTCATCCTGGGCGGCGAAGACTTCGCCACCGAGCTCGGCATCCGGGCCGTGCCGGGGGGCTTGAGCTACGTGGTGCCCCGGGGGCTGCTCGCCATCGCAAGCCGCGCCGCGGGGCTTGAGCCGCCGGTGGATACGGTGTACGCGGCGTTTCGGGACGAAGACGGCCTGAGGGCGGAGCTCCGGCAAGCCAAGGAGCTCGGATGCTTCGGCAAGCTGGCCATCCATCCGGCCCAAATCGGGCCGATCAACGAAGCGTTTACCCCGTCCGAGGCGGACGTCGCGTGGGCCCGCAAGGTGCTCGCGGCCTTTGAGGCCAGTTTGGCCGCAGGCCGGGGCGCGGGCAAAGCCGATGAGGCCATGGTGGAAAGGCCCATCGCCGAAAGGGCCCGCCGCATCTTGGCGCTCGCGGACGCCGTCGCGGCCAGGAGCAGCCCGGGAGGAGGGAGCCCATCATGAGCGAAACGGCCGGCGACAGGGCGCGGGAGGGCGCCGGGGCGAGCCTCGTCCCGCCGGAGGCGTGGGAGCTGGTCGGCCAGCAGATCGGGCCAGGCAATCCCGTCGTCGTCCACGCGAACGAAGTCGAGCGTTTCTGCAAGGTTATCGGGGAGGACAACCCCATCTTCTTTGACGAGGAGGCCGCGCGGGCAAGCGTCTACGGCGGGCGGCCCATGCCGCTCACCTTTCCGCTGACGCGCTTTGACTCAGGCGACGAGCGCAGCTTCCACGTGCCCCTGCACGCGACGCGCCGGGTCCGGGGCGAGGACGAGCTCATCGTGCTGCGGCCCATCAAGGTCGGCGATGCCGTCCGGGCCCGCACGCGCCTTGTCGACATCCAGGAAAAGACGGGCCGCTCCGGAAGCCTGGTGTTTCTCAAGTTTGAAACCGAGTACTTGCTGGACGACGACGAGGTGGCCATGATCGTCCGCACCACCATCGTCCGGCGGTAGGCCGACCGCAGCGAGCCTCGGGTCAAGAGGGAGGGAAACCGGTTGGACTGGAAACCGGGCGCTGAACTGCCGCCGCTGGTGGTCGGCCCCATGACCACGGAGATGCTGGTGCGCTGGACCGCCGCGGCCGAAGACTACAATCCCATCCATTATGATCAGGCCTTTGCCAAAGAGCAGGCCTTGCCCGACGTCATCATGCACGGCCCCTACAAGCTGGCCCTTCTCTGCCGCCTCCTTCACCGGGAGCTGGGGGCGCACGGGTGGATTCGCCGGATTCAAGTGCGCTACACGGGGATGGACGTGCCCGGCGACGTGCTCGAGTTTGGCGGCCGCGTGGAGCGAGCGGAGGACGCGGGCGGGGAGCGGTGGGCTCTGGTCAGCTTGTACGCCCGCAACGGGCGGGGAGCGACGACGGTGCAGGGGGAGGCGGAGGTGGTCATAAGGATCGGGGAATCAGGATAAATCTGGAATGAATCAGATTGGTGCAGGAGACCGGAGGCAACGAGTGGAAGTAGCGAATCATCAGTCGACCCCATCGACCGCGAATTTTTATAAAAGGAGGGTTTTGTTGGTGGCTCGGTGGATGGGTAGGACAGCGGTACTTTTGATCGCATTTTTCGTTTTGGCGGGAGTAGCGCTTTCGGACGCGGCCCTCGCGCAGCGGGTTCCGGTGCGCATGGCCACGGCCGACGTAGGCTCCTACGGGTATGCTGTGTCCAGCATCCTGGCGGACGTGCTCAACCGGGAGCTGCCGTCCCAGTACGTCGTGACCGTGCACCCCTACGCCAGCACGACGGCGGCCATGCGGGCGGTCATGAACGGCGAGGGCGAGATGTCCTACACCGCCGACGTCGGCATGACGGAGCTGTGGGCCCGCGTCGGCCCGCACCAGGGCTTTACGCCGCGCGTCGGCGACCTGGTGCACACCTTGTACGTGTACCCGATGGAGACGTTCCTGGCGGTGCCCGCGGACCAGGCGGCCAACTACACCTCCTGGGGCGATTTCAGCGGCAAGCCGGTCTACTTCACCCCCGCCGGCTACATGAACTGGAGCAACTTGCAGCGGATCTTCGACGCGCTCGGCTACCAGTTCAACCACGTCGAGATCGACTCGTCCCTCCTGGCTGACGCCTTGCGGGCCGGCTCCATCGTGGGCGCCGGCGCCTACACGACCGCGGGCGCGTCGCTGCCGACGTTCTGGAAGGAAGCCGAACTGCGCATCGCCGTCAAGGTCGTCAACCCGAGCCCCGAGGAGATGCAGAAGCTGACGGCCGCCGGTCTTGCGCCCCGGCGCGTGGACCCGAGCCGGGCGTTTACCCAGAACGTGGGCGTCGACGAGATCTGGGGCGTGCCCATCCTGTTCGGCTACAACATGCGGGCCGACGCGGATCCGGAGCTGGTGTACCAGATCCTGACGGCCCTGGAGAAGGCCGCGCCGCAACTGCCGTCCCTCGACCCCGGCTTCACGCCGCTGGCTGAGGACTTCGTCGGCCTGCAGGTGGCGGGCATCGCCGCCAACCCGCACATCCCGGTGCACGCGGGCCTGGCGCGGTTCCTGCAGGAGCGGGGCGCCTGGAACGACAGCTGGACGATTGCCCAGTAACGGGTTTGGGGGGCTGGCGGTTAGCCGGCCCCCCTTCTGCCCTTGTGCCGGCCGGGCCGGCGACTTGAGCGGGGGCCGCCCCGGCCGCCGCGAGACAGCTGCGAGGAGACGAAACCCGCTATGGAACAGCTCAAGAGGATCGTGAACGCCCACAACCTCTTTTTGCTGGCGTCGCTGTACTTTTTCGTCGACCTTCTCATCTATTTCTTTACGGGCGCGGGCGGAGCTCTCGAGCTGGCAACCCGGCTCGTTCCCGTCGCCCTCATCCTGTACGTCCTTAAGGCGTACCGGGACAACGAACTTTACCCGCGCCTGCCGCGGATCGCGAACACCGTCATTGCAACGATTTACGTCATCGCGGCGCTCATCCCCATGCTGTACCTGCGCAGCGAGTTTCAAAACCTGTTCATCTACCGCGCCGGGGCGTACAACACCAACGACCTTATCGTGGGCTGGATCTTGTTCCTGCTCGTGATGGAGATTTCCCGGAAAGCCCACACGGTGCTGTTCATCGTCAACATCGTGCTCATCGGCTATTCCTTGTGGGGCGCGTACATTCCCATCGACTTCTTCTGGCACCCGGGAGCGTCGCTGGAGCGGATCGTCACGTCGTCCACGGTTGAGCTGGCCACGGGCGTCTTTGGCAAGTACCCCCAGATGGGCCTAACGCTCATCGCCGCGTTCCTGCTCCTCTCCTCGGTGGGCGACGGCTTTGGCACCCAGGAGTCGCTCCTGAAGGTGGTTACGGGCATCTTTGGCCGGCACAAGCATCACGTTCCCCAGACGGCCGTCGCGAGCTCCCTGGTAGTCGGCATGGTCAGCGGCAGCGGCGCCGCCAACTCCGCTGTGACCGGCAGCGTGACGATCCCGCTGATGAAGCAGTACGGCATCCCGGCGGCGTTCGCCGGCGCGGTGGAAACGGCGGCTTCCATGGGCGGGCTCATCATGCCGCCCTTGATGGCGGCCGCGGCCTTCATGATGGCCGATTTCCTGCGGGTCACCTACTGGGACGTGGTGCAGCGGGGCTTCTCCACCGGGTTTATCTACTACGCGGTCGTGGCTTTCGCCGTGTACCTGATCGGCCTGCGCTACATCGAGCCGGGCGAGATCAAGCAGCCGCCGGTGCCCACATACGCCAAGCTCAAGACGTTGGCGTTTCTTGGCTGCATCGTCCTGCTCGTGGTGATGATGGGCGTGCTCGACATGAGCCCCATGCGTTCGGCCGTCTACGCGGGCTTCGCGTTGCTGGCGGCGATGGTCGCGATCGAGATGTACTACAAGTACGTCCTCCGGCACCCGGACTTCGCCGAGAACAGGCTCTTGGCGCAGCTCGCCAAGGCCCTTGAGACCTACGCCGACCTGGCGTCCTACATCATCATCTTGATGATGGTTTTGGGCATCATGATCGGCCTGTTCACGATCACCGGCTTCATCTTGCGCATGGGCCAGCTCATGCTGCAGCTGGGCGAGTGGCACGTGGCGGCCATCATCGTGATGGCGTGGCTCTTTGGCTGGCTGGCCGGCACCGGGCTGCCGCCGACGGCGACCTACATCATCGTGGCGGTCATCATCGTGCCGCCCATGACCCGATTTGGCATCGACCCGTGGGTTGCCCACTTCTTCGCCTTCCTGATTTCCGTCTGGGGCGAGCTGACGCCGCCCACGTCGCTGACGGCCGCGGTGGCCTCGAGCATTTCGGGGGCGTCGTTTATGCGTACGGCTTGGGAAGCCCTCCGGATCTGCTCGCCCATGTTCGTCCTGTCGTTCGCTATCTTCGTGCGGCAGGAGATCTTCACGCAGCCGGGATGGACGCAACTTTACACGACCCTGTATGTCGGCGCCGCGTGCCTGGGCTTGACCTTTGCCATGTTTGGCCGCTTCGCGAAAGAGCGCGCCGCCGACTTGCTCGGGCGCGGCGCGCTGACGCTGCTCGCCTTCGTGGCCATGTTTTACCCGGCTCCGTCCGTCGCGGCGCTGGCGGGCATCTTGTGCTTCGTCCTGCTGGTCAAGGGCGTGCTCAACTACCGGGTGATCGGCACGCCGGTGGCGCAGGCCGTCAGCTCGGCCCTCTAGGTGAGGGAACCCGGAGTGCATGGGGAGCGTGGCGAGAAGCTAGGGCATCAAAAAGAGGCCGCCGAGAGGCGGCCTCTTTTGGCTGGGGCGCCAGGATTCGAACCTGGACCGACTGCTCCAAAGGCAGTAGTGCTGCCGTTACACCACGCCCCATTAGACGTCAAGCGCCGGCAAGCCGCCGGCCGCAGCACCCATATTATACTTTCCCGCCGGTTTCGCTGTCAAACGGCGCCGGGAGTCCAACAGGAGATCCTATCCCCGGCGTCATACAAGTTATGATTGGCCTGCGCCCGGACGGCCGCCCGCCGGGGCGAGAGGAAAGCCGGGCGCGGCGCCGAAGCTGTCGCTACGGGACCCAAGGGCGGGACCCGTTTGCGAACCAGGAGGAATGCCCATATGTCCGGAGCCGTTGCCGTCATCCTGGCCGCCGGCCAAGGCACGCGCATGCGCTCCAAGCATGCCAAGGTGCTGCACCCCGTGGGCGGGCGGCCGATGCTGCATACGGTTGTGGACACGGTGCGGCAGGCAGGCTTCGGGCGCATCATCGTCGTGGTCGGTCACCTGGCGGATCAGGTGCAGGCCGCGTGCGGCGACTTAGGCGTCGAATTCGTGCTGCAGGCGGAGCAGCTGGGTACCGGTCACGCCGTGGCCCAGGCCGAGCCGCTGCTGGCCGGCCATGAGGGGCCAGTGCTGGTCACCTACGGCGACACGCCCCTGTTTCGCCCCCAGACCATGGCGAATCTCCTCGCGCGGCACCGGGCCGCCGGCGCCGCGGCCACTCTTCTCAGCGCCTTTGTGGACGACCCGACCGGCTACGGCCGTATCGTCCGGGACGCTGCCACGGGGCGGCTCGTGCGCATCGTCGAGCAAAAGGACGCGACGCCGGAAGAGGCGGCCATCCGCGAGATCAACAGCGGCACGTACTGCTTCGACGGGCCCAGCCTGTTTTCCGCGCTCAAGGAAGTGCGGCCCCAAAACGCCCAGGGAGAATACTACTTGACCGACGTGCTCGGCCTGCTGGTCCGGGACGGGCGGCCGGTGGAAGTGGTGGTGGCGCCCGACGCCCGGGAGGTGCTGGGCGTCAACGACCGGGTGGAGTTGGCCCGGGCCGAGGCCATCTTGCGCCGCCGCATCGTGGAGCACTGGATGCTGGCAGGGGTCACCGTGGCCAACCCGGACACCGTCTACATCGACCCGCAAGCCGTCCTGCACAAGGACGCCGTCATCATGCCCTTCACCTTCATCCGGGGAGCTTCCGTCATCGGCGAAGACGCCCGCATCGGGCCGCACGCCGAGATCGAGGACAGCGAGGTCGGGCCGGGAGCGTCCGTCGAGCGGTCGGTGGTACGGGGAAGCCGCATCGGCCCCGGCTGCACCGTCGGGCCCTTTGCGTACTTGCGTCCCGGGACCGTGCTTGAGGCAAAGGCGAAGGCCGGCAGCTTTGTGGAGATCAAGAAGTCCGTCATCGGCCCGGGCAGCAAGGTGCCCCATCTTTCGTACTTGGGGGACGCGACCGTCGGCCGGGACGTCAACGTGGGCGCCGGGACCATCACCTGCAACTACGACGGTTTCGGGAAATACCCGACGTACATCGAGGACGGCGCGTTCATCGGCAGCAACACCAACTTGGTGGCGCCGGTGCGCATCGGCGCCGGGGCGTACACCGGCGCCGGCTCCACCATCACCCGCGACGTGCCCCCGGATGCGCTGGCCGTCGAACGCGCAAATCAGCTCGTCAAACCGGGATGGGCGGCCAAGAAGCGACAATCGAGCAAGCCACAGGAGGCTCCGTAGGAACATGCGAGTCAGCGCCGTCAGCCAGAAAAAGATCAAGCTGTTTACGGGCACCGCGCACCCCGAGCTTGCCCGGGAAATTTGCGACTGCCTGGAGCTGCCCTTGGGCGACGCAGTGGTCGGGCGGTTCCGGGACGGCGAGATCAACCTGCGCATCGGGGAAACGGTGCGGGGGGCGGAGGTGTTTGTCATCCAGCCCACCTGCAACCCCGCGGACTCAAACCTCATGGAGCTCCTGATCATGATCGACGCCTTAAACCGGGCGTCGGCCACTTCCATCGCCGCCGTCATCCCCTACTACGGCTACGCTCGCCAAGACCGCAAGACCCAGCCCCGGGATCCCATCGTCGCCAAACTGGTGGCGAATCTCCTGACCGCCGCCGGCGCGGACCGGGTCCTGACCATGGACTTGCACGCCGGCCAGATCCAGGGTTTCTTTGACATCCCGGTGGACAACCTTAAGGCGTTGCCCATCATGGCCGACTACTTTGCCCAAAAAGGCCTCGACGACGTGGTCGTCGTCTCGCCCGACGTGGGCGGCGTCGCCCGGGCGCGGGAGATGTCCCAGCGGCTGGGCGCGCCTTTGGCCATCATCGACAAGCGCCGGCCCCAGCCCAACGTGGCCGAAGTGATGCACGTCATCGGCGAGGTGCAAGGCAAGACGGCCATCCTGATCGACGACATCGTCGATACCGGCGGCACGCTGGTCAAGGCGGCCGAGGCGCTGCTCGCGCAAGGGGCCAAGGAAGTGTACGCGTGCGCGACGCACCCGGTGCTCTCGGACCCCGGCGCGGAGCGGCTGCAGGCGTCGCCCATCAAGGAGATCGTCGTGACCAACACGATCCCGCTCCCGGTGCACAAGCGCGTGCCCAAGATCCGGGTGCTTTCCATCGCGCCGTTGTTTGCCGAGGCGATCCGGCGCATCTTTGAAGAGATTTCCGTGAGCAAGCTGTTTGAAGTCTAGCGTCGCCGAACGTCCAGGCGCCCGTGGGCCTAGGGCGGGAAACCGCCGCGCCGGGGGCGCCTGCCAGCCAAAGGCCGCGGCCCCGGCCGCGGGGAAAAGCAGCGTCTTGCGCCTGCGGCGCGTTGCCGTCCTGACCCTCGCGACTAGCCGCCCTGTCCTTGGGGAAGCACATAGGACAGGCGCAGCGAGGAGGGATCGGGATGGAGACGCAAGCGTTGCCGGTGACCGTACGTCCGGCCTCGGGCACCCGCAGCGCCCGGCAAGTCCGGCGGGGCGGCCAAGTGCCGGGGATCCTGTACGGTCCGGGGCGGTCGCCCGTGCCGGTGGCGGTCGATGCGCGGGAGCTTGAGCGCATCCTCCAGGGCGCCGGCGCGCACGTCTTGGTCGAGCTCGTCTTGAACGAGGACGGCTCCGTGCGGCAGCCGGTGCTCATCAAGGATGTGCACCGGCATCCGGTGAGCGGCGTCGTGCGGCATGTCGACTTTCACGCGGTTGCCCTCGACCGCGAGATCGAGACTACTGTTCCGATCGAGGCGGCCGGCAGCCCGCAGGGCGACGGAATCGTCAACCTGGTGCTGCGGGAGGTCGCGGTGGCGTGCCTGCCGGCGGCCATCCCCGACCGCCTGCAGGTGGACGTTTCCGGCCTGTCGCCGGGCGATGCGGTCGCGGTCAGGGACGTGCCGGTGCCGCCGGGCGTAAGGATCCGCCATGACGCGGACGACGTCGTGCTGACCATCGCCCGGCCGCGGGTCGACCGGGCTGCCGCGGCCGGGGAGGACGCTGCGATGCCGCAGGAGCCCCCGGGCGATGACGCCGCCGGGACGGCCGAGGCGGAGCGTGCAGGGGCGGACGACGCCGGAGAGGAGGGCGCCGGCGACGCCAAGGAGGGCTAGCGAACCCTGAAGATCATCGTTGGCCTGGGCAACCCGGGCCCGCGCTACGAACGGACCCGCCACAACATCGGCTTTTGGGTCGTCGACCTGCTCGCCGCAGAGCTTGGCGTCCGCTGCCGCCGCCACTGGAGCGAGAGCCTCGTGGGCAGCGGCAACCTGGGCGGCCACCCCGTCATGCTGGTCAAGCCGCAGACGTACATGAACTTGAGCGGCGAGGCGGTGGAGCCGCTGGTGCGCTACCACCGCGTCGATCTCGAGGATCTTTTGGTTGTCTACGACGATCTCGACCTGCCGGCCGGCACCTTGCGGGTGCGCCCCGCCGGCAGCTCCGGCGGCCACAAGGGGATGCAGTCCATCATTACCCATCTGGGCAGCCAAAACTTCCCCCGGGTGCGGCTCGGCATCGGCCGCCCGCCCGCGCCCTTGACGGCGGCGGAGTACGTGCTTAAGCCGCTGGACCGCGAGGAGACCGCCTTGTTTGAGGCGCTGGCGAAACAGGGCGCGGAGGCGGCGCGCACGTGGGTCTTGGAAGGCACAGCGGCGGCCATGAACAAGTACAATAAAGCGAATAAGGCCGATGGGGCGGCGCCATAATACGAGCCGTGACGGGGCTTGGTTGATCGCGTCCCGCGGCCGTGCCTATAATGAGATTGCCATTCGAAGGGCGGATCGCGCTTCGATGACGCGGCAAAGGCGACCATGCCCCATAGGGGCGGCAGCGCCTTTTCAAATGTTTTGACGCGCCCATGCACGCACACGGGCGCGTCCCTCGCATGCAGGACCGGGGATGGCCGCCGGGCGCCGGGGCGGTATGCCCGCGCGCGGCGGACGGGGGGAATCCATTTGCATCACACGGGCATCTTTGATTTGTTGAGCGAATCGCGCGAATTCCGGTGGCTCTACGGCGGCCAGCGGGTGGGGGCGGATCCGCCTGCTCGCCTGCTGCACGGCTTTACGCCGGCCCACAAGGTGCTGCTGATCGCCGCCCTCTACCGCGCCGGCTGGCCCAAGGGCGGCCGGCGGCCGCTTTTGGTGGTGGCGGCCGGCCCTAACCAGGCCGAGCGGCTCCGGGACGATCTCGCCGCGGCCTTGCCCGGGGAGGACGTGCTCCTTTTCCCGGCCCGGGAGGTTTGGCCCCACGAAGAGCTGCCGGTGCCCAAGGAAGTGGCTGTCGCCCGCCTTGCGGTGCTTGAGCGGCTCGCCCAGGGAGAGCCGGTGCTGGTGGTGGCGCCCGTGCAGGCGGTGGTGGAGCGCCTCGCGCCCCGGGACGTCTTGGCGGCCATGATTCGCACCATCACGCCCGGCCAGCGGCTTGAGCCCGGCGCGCTGGCCGGCTACCTCGCGCACGTCGGCTACGAGCGCGTCGACCAGGTCGAAGGGCGCGGCCAGTTCAGCGTGCGGGGCGGGCTCGTCGACGTGTTTCCGATGACCGCGCCCCAGCCGGCCCGGATCGACTTTTTCGACGACGAGGTCGACACGATCCGCTGGTTTGACGTAGAGTCGCAGCGCTCCGCCGCCGCTGCCGAGCGGCTTGTCATCGGTCCCGCGTGGGAAGCGCCCGCACCGGCCGACCCGGCAGCCGCCGTGGAGGCGATCCAGGTTTCCGCGGAGCGGCAGGTAAACCGGCTGCACCGGGCCGGGTTTGAGGCCGCCAAGGCCGACCTGCGCCAGCGGGTGGACGCGCACGCGGAGGCGATCCTGACGGGGCGCCGCTTCCACGGCGTCGAGCAGTACAAAGCCTTCTTTTACCCGGCCCTCGAGACGCTGATCGATTACTTGGCCGACGGCCCGGTCGTGGTCGACGAGCCGGCCCGCACCCGGGAGCAGCTCAATCTCTTCCATTCGGACTACGCGCACAACCACGCGGGACTGCTGGAGCGCGGGCGGGTGCTGCCGGAGGCGGGCCAGCTGTTTACCGACTGGGACGATCTCCTGCGGGCGGCCCGGCGCCGGCCCGCCCTGTTTACGTGCGGCCTCAAGCAGCATGTGCCGGGGCTTGAGGACGTGGCGGAGCTTGAGGTGTCGTCGCGCCCGGCTCCCGGCTTTCACGGCAAGATCGAGGCTTTCGTGGACGCGGTGCGGGAGCGGCGCCGGCAAGGATGGCGCATTCTCATCGCCGCCGCGACGCCCGAGCGGGCCGAGCGGGTGGAGACGGTGCTGCGGGACGAGGAGATCCCCGTGCGCCGGGCGGCGGCGCCGAGCATCGCCGGCAGCAACGGCAAGGCGGCCGGCGATGCCGGCGACCGGGAGGTCGCGGCGGGCGGCGCGCCGGCAGGTGGCAGCGCCCACTCCAACGGTGCCAAATCGAACGGTGTCCAATCCAACGGCGCTCAATCCAACGGCGCCCAATTCGACGGCGCTCAATCCAACGGCGCCCAATTCGACGGCGCCCAATCCGACGGCGCCCAATCCAACGGCGCGCAATCCGACGGCACCCAGTCCAATGGCGCCACACGCGCCCCGCAGGCGCCGCTGCCGCTCGGCACGGTGACCATCGTCACGGCGCCTTTGAGCGCGGGCTGCGAGGTGCCGGGTCTGAAGCTCTTGCTCCTTACGGAGCTTGAGACCTTTGGCCAGCGCAAAGTGCGCCGCGGCACCAGGCCCCGCACCGGTACGGGCGCGCGCCTGGACGACCTTAAAGTCGGCGACCTGGTCGTTCACGTCAACCACGGGATCGGCCGCTATCTGGGCGTGGAGACGCTGCTTATCAGCGGCGTGCACAAGGACTACTTGGTGGTGCAGTACGCGGGCGACGACAAGCTGTACGTGCCCACCGAGCAAGTCGACATGCTGCAAAAGTACATCGGCGTCGAAGGCCAGGCGCCTCGCTTGAGCCGCCTGGGCGGCAGCGACTGGAGCCGGGTGAAAAAGCGCGTCACCGAATCCGTCAAGGAGCTGGCCCATGGATTGCTCAAGCTTTACGCGGAGCGGGAGGCGCTGCCGGGCCACGCGTTTCCCCGGGACACCGTCTGGGAGCAGCAGTTCGACGACGCGTTTCCGTATGAAGAGACGCCCGACCAGCGGCGGGCCATCGAAGAGATCAAGGCCGACATGGAGCGGCCGCGGCCCATGGACCGGCTCCTTTGCGGCGACGTGGGCTTCGGCAAGACGGAGGTGGCCATGCGGGCCGCCTTCAAGGCCGTCATGGACACAAAGCAGGTGGCGGTGCTGGTGCCCACCACGATTCTCGCCCAGCAGCACCTGCGCACGTTCCGGGATCGGTTTGCCCAGTATCCGGTGCGCATCGAGGCGTTGAGCCGCTTCCAGTCGCCGGCCGAGCAGAACCGGATCCTCAAGGGCCTGGCCGCCGGGACGGTGGACATCGTCATCGGCACTCACCGGCTGTTGTCCAAGGACGTGCAGTTCAAGCAACTGGGCCTTGTCATCGTCGACGAGGAGCAGCGTTTCGGCGTCGCCCAAAAGGAGCGCCTCAAGGAGCTGCGCCGGTCCGTGGACGTGCTCACGTTAAGCGCCACGCCCATTCCCCGCACGCTGCACATGGCCCTCGTCGGCGTGCGCGACATGAGCGTCATCGAGACGCCGCCCGAAGACCGGTTTCCCATCCGCACGTACGTGGTGGAGTACCACGACGAGCTGGTGCGGGAGGCGATCCTGCGGGAGCTCGCCCGCGGCGGCCAGGTGTACTTCGTCCACAACCGGGTGCAGGACATCGAGCGGTTTGGCGAGCGGCTGCGGGACCTGGTGCCCGAAGCCCGCATCGCCATCGCCCACGGCCAGATGGACGAGGACGTGCTGGAGCGGGTGATGCTAGATTTCCTCAACGGCGAAGTCGACGTGCTCCTGTGCAGCACCATCATCGAAACCGGGATGGACATCGCCAACGTCAACACGCTCATCGTGGACGACGCGGACCGGCTGGGGCTGGCGCAGCTTTACCAGCTCAGGGGACGGGTGGGCCGGAGCAACCGGGTTGCCTATGCGTATTTCACCTACCGCAGGGACAAAATACTGACCGAGGACGCGGAGAAGCGCTTGCAGGCCATCCGGGAGTTCACCGAGCTCGGGTCGGGCTTCAAGATCGCCATGCGGGACCTGGAGATCCGGGGCGCGGGCAATCTCCTCGGCCCGGAACAGCACGGCCACATCGCTTCGGTGGGCTTTGAGCTCTACTGCAAACTCCTGGAGGAAGCGGTGCGCGAGGTGAAGGGGGAGGTGGTCCAGGAACCACCGGATCCCGTCATCGACCTGAACGTGGACGCGTACGTCTCCGACGACTACGTGCCGGACCCGCAGCGCAAGGTCGAGGTCTACAAGAAAGTGGTCGGCGTACGCCGCGTCGAGGACGTGGCCGACCTGCAGGAGGAACTGGAGGACCGCTTCGGCCCCATGCCGGCGCCGGTGCGGAACCTCCTGGCGGTGGCCCGCATCAAGGTGCTGGCCAAGGAGAGCCACGTTGCCGCCGTCAGCGGCGACAAGGACGAGGTCGTCATCCGGCTGCTCGCCGGTGTGGTGCTGCCCAGGGAAGGGGCGCTGCAGCTGAGCCGCAAGTTCCGGGGGCGGGTGCTGCTTTCGCCGACCCGCACCGCCCTCGTCAAGCTGCGCAGCCGGGGGCTCGGCGAGCGGGACCTCCTCAAGCTGATTGAGGAAGTGTTGCGGGAGATGCGGGACGCATGGCCCAAGGCCGGCACGAACAACAAGGCCGACCCACCCCGGGTGCAGGCGGTCCAAGGCGGCAGGGCCTAAGGGGCCGGGCCTAATCCCCGGCGCCCAAGCCCAAGACGCCGGCAACTACATGGCAAAGGAGGGGGGCAGCTCACAGTGAAAGCAACCGGGATCGTGCGCCGCATCGATGACCTCGGCCGCGTCGTTATCCCCAAAGAGATCCGCCGCACCCTGCGGATTCGGGAAGGAGATCCCCTGGAGATCTTTGTGGACCGCGAGGGCGAGGTCATTCTCAAAAAGTATTCCCCCATCGGCGAGTTGGGCGACTTTGCGCAGGAGTACGCCGACTCGCTGCATGAGACCACCAACCATATCGCCCTGATCTCCGACCGGGACGCGGTGGTGGCGGTCGCCGGCGCGCCCAAGAAGCAGTGGATGGACAAGCCGGTGCCGTCCCTTGTGGAAAAGGTGATGGAGAACCGCCGCTCGCTGCTTTTGCCCAAGCCCGGCGAGCCGGGCGTGACCCTCGAGGAGGATGACGACCAGGTCTGGTCCTTTGCGTCGATGGTCATCGCGCCCATCATCGCCGAGGGTGACCCCATCGGTGCGGTCATCTTGGGCACCCGCGACGCGGACAAAAAGATGGGAGAGCTCGAGCTCAAGCTCGTGGAAACCGCGGCGGGCTTTCTCGCCAAGCAGATGGAGCAGTGAGGGCACAAGGCGGCGGCACGGGCGCTTGTGGCCCGGCGCCGCCGCGGCGAAACCGGCCCGCGGAAAGACGCACGGGGCCCCGCCAGGCGCCCATTTGGGCGGCCCGGTGAGGCCCCGTCTTGCTACTCTTTGGCCTCTTCCCACAGAGCGTCCATTTCGGCCAAGGTCATGTCGCGCAAATCGCGCCCTTGCGCCCGCGCCCTGGTTTCGATATGCCGGAAGCGCTGCCGGAACTTGGCGGTGGACGACCGGAGGGCCTGCTCGGGATCGATCTCCAAGTAGCGGGCCACGTTGACGAGGGCAAACAGGACGTCGCCGAACTCCTCCGCGACCCGTGCCCGCTCCTGTCCCGTCTCGCTCCGGCCGCGAAGGGCCTGCTCGAGCTCGCCCAGCTCCTCTTGGACCTTCTCCCACGCCCCGGCCACGTCGTCCCACTGGAAACCGACCCGGGCGGCCCGGTCCTGCACCTTTTCCGCCTCCATGAGGGCCGGCAGGTGGCGCGGGATGCCGCTCAGGATCGAAGACGCCTCCGGGCCGGGCTCGCGCCCGGCTTTTTCCTCCTGCTTGATGGCTTCCCAGTTGCGCACGACGGCCGCCGCGTCTTCGGCCTGGACGTCGCCGAAGACGTGCGGATGGCGGCGGATGAGCTTTCGCACCAGGACGTCGATGACGTCCGCCATGCTGAAGCGGCCGGTTTCCGCGGCGATCTGGGCGTGGAACACCACCTGCAGCAACACGTCGCCCAGCTCTTCGACGAGCGCCGTATCGTCGCCCGCGTCAATGGCGTCCAGCAGCTCGTACGACTCCTCCAGCAGGTACCGCTTGAGGCTGTCGTGGGTCTGCTGCCGGTCCCACGGGCAGCCCTCCGGCGAACGCAGCCGGGCCATGACGTCGAGAAGAGGCTGCAGGTCGGCCCGGGGGCGTTTATCCATCGATTACCGGCCAGCCACCTGCTGCTTGAGGGACTTGCCCGCCTTGAACGCCGGCACCTTGCCCGCCGGGATCTGGATCGCCTCCCGCGTTGCCGGGTTCACGCCGCGGCGCGCTGCACGGCTGCGCACCTCGAACGTGCCAAAGCCCACCAGCGTCACCTTTTC
>CALFSR010000177.1 GCA_937916565.1 uncultured Bacillota bacterium
CCCACCACGTGTAATACTGCACGTCGGCCAAGCCTTTGGGCGGATCGGCGATGGGCCGGACGGAAAACTGCACGATGCCGCGGCTGTTGATGAAGACGGGGGCGCCTTCCCGGTCCCACTCTTGGACGAGTACGCCCGGAAGCAGGCAGTTCCACTCGCGCCGGATCATCGCACCCACTCCCCAACGATGAGCTCCGGCCGCAGCTGGCTCAGGCTGGACACCTCGATGACCCGGGCGCCCAGCTGTTGGTACATCCAAAGACGGGTGCGGTGCGGGCACGCGGAGAGCAAGATGACCCGGTCGTATCCGGCGCAGCGCGCCGCGAAGGCGTCGTCAGGATGCTCGGGCGCGGCGGCCGACTCAAAGCGGAGGAGCCGGCCCTGCACGTTGACAAGCTGTGCCTCAAACTCATCGCCGACGACGAGAAACCGCATGTCGGCGTCATCCTCCGGGTAGCCGGCGGCGACCGCCTCCTCGGGCAGCGCCTCGACCCGGCCCGCGAGGGCTTGATAAAGCTGGAAAAGGCTCTCGGCTTACAGCCGCCGTCGCTGGTAGGCGGCCACCTTTTGCGCCAATTGGTCGATGGTCGCGGCGTCCTGAGCCCGCTCCCGTTCAGCCTGCGCCAGCCGTTCCTGCAACGCCGCGGCGCTCAGCAGCTGTTCATCATACTGCTGCTTGAGGCGCTCCAGTTCCCCGGCCAGCGCGTCCCGCTCCCGGGCACCTTCGCGGCGGGCTTCGTCGGCCCGCTGCTTCCACTCCGCCACCTCCCGCCGCAGCTTTTCGACCTCGGCCTCGAGCTTTTCCCGCTCCCGCCCCGCCTTGCGCAATTCGCCGTCCAGCTCGCTGATGCGCTTCTTCACGGCGCCCAGCTCCTCCATGAGCCGCTCCCGCTGCTCATGGTGGCGCGCCTCGAGCTCAACCAGGTACTTGAGCCGGTCCTCCCACGCCTCAGCCAGTTCGGGCCGGGCGATGGCAAAGGCAATCCGGACGATGGCGCTCGGATACTTTTGCACAAGCTCATAAACTTCGGCGTCCAGCTGCTCCCAGGGCGCCTCCTCAAGATGCTCGAGCAGCCCGGCGTACGCGTTCCGGAACCAGTGCAAAAACAATTTACCGTCGCGCTTGGAGGGAGCAGCCTGCAACTGGTTGCGAATGGCAGTGGCGGGCGTTGTCTTGGCACCCTTGCGGAAACCGCGCACTTGCAGCCCCATGCTCTCGAAGATTTCCCGCCGCTGGTCCTCCGACAAGCTGTCCACGTACTGCTTCCAAACGTCCTGCCACAACGTGCCGCGTCCCCCGTTTCTCAAAACAATACTCTTTCCATTATAGCCGCAGATACCCAATCCCGGGAAAGCGAGAGTAAACCCGGGCGAGGTGTGCATGAAGGAACCGGAGGGGGGCCGCTGCGGGAGGTCAATGCCAGCGGGACTTGTCCGCGCGACGATGTCGAGATGGGCGTGAGGACGGCTGCCACCGGGTCACCCCGCTACGACGCGCCCGGCGTGTGGAACGTAGCGCTCCATTTGGTCCCGCGGGTCAAACTCCCGCCGCGCGATGAGGCTCTCGGCCAGGCACAACGCCATGGACGTGTCGTCGGTCCACTGACCGGGTTCCAGGCGCCAAGGGCCTCCGCCCACCATGTCCGTGACGGGTTCGAACGTTCCCGGCGGCTTAAACTCCACCGCTGCGCCCAGCGCGTCCCCGACGGCCAGACCCACCAGCGCCCCCCGCGCCTTGTCCTGGAGCGTATTGAGCTGTGTTGCCTGCAACGCAGCCACGGCGTTCCCCTCCCTTTCCACCGCTCGCCGGCACCTATCGCGGACCCGGCGGTGCCGTGGGGCATCACCTGTTCGTCGCCGGCTGCTCCGCTCCCTCCGTTGGGCAACATCGCGTTGCCGGGCAGGAGGGCGGGCTGCCCCGCGGTGCGCCCGTGCTTTGCGGGCCGCGCCTGCGAGCCGGCGGCGGACCTGGACACTGCTTCGCAATTGCGATAAAATGGCATTAGAGTGCTCCATTTCCGCTGGCCGCCCGTTTCCGCTCGCCCACTTCCAAAACGGGAGGTCCAGCGATGTACACGCCAAAGCCCGAAGATCGCTTTACGTTCGGCCTGTGGACGGTCGGCAACCGGGGGCGGGATCCCTTTGGTCTTGAGACGCGCCCGCCGCTCGATCCGGTAGACACCGTTCACATGCTGGCGGAGATCGGCGCCTGGGGCGTCAATCTCCACGACAACGACCTGGTACCCATTGACGCCACGCCGGCCGAGCGGGACGCCATCGTCGCCCGCTTCAAAAAGGCGCTGGCCGATACCGGCCTGCAGTTTGTCATGGGTACGGTCAACCTTTTCACGGACCCCGTCTTCAAGGACGGCGCGTTCACCAGCAACGTACCGGAAGTTCGCCGCTACGCCCTGCGCAAGACCATTGAAGCCATCAATCTCGCCCACGAGCTGGGCGGCAAAATCTTCGTGCTCTGGGGCGGCCGGGAAGGCGCGGAGGTCAACGCGGCGCGCAATCCCGCGGAGGCCATTAAGCGCTTCCGGGAAGCCGTCAACTACCTGTGCGCGTACGTGCTGGAGCAAGGATTCGACATGAGGTTCGCGCTGGAGGCCAAGCCCAACGAGCCCCGGGGCGACCTCTATTTCCCTTCCACCGGCGCGTATCTTGCCCTCATTCCGACCCTGGACCACCCGGAGATGGTCGGCGTCAACCCCGAGTTCGCCCACGAAGTGATGGCGGGCCTGCCGTTTCACCACATCGTGGCCCAGGCGCTGGAAATGGGCAAGCTCTTTCACATCGACCTCAACGACCAGAAGATCGGCCGCTTCGACCAGGACCTGCGTTTCGGCTCGGAAAACTACAAGGAATCCTTCTTCCTGGTCAAGGTCCTGGAGGACGGCGGCTACGACGGGCCGCGGCACTTCGACGCCCACGCCTACCGCACCGAGGACATCAACGGGGTGCGGGAATTCGCCAAGGGCTGCATGCGCAGCTACCTCATCCTCAAGGAAAAGGTCCGCCAGTTCAACGAGGATCCGGAGATCCAGCAGCTTCTGCGGGAGATCCGCCCAGACGACCATGAGCCGCTCACCTACGACCGCGTCCGGCCGGACCAGCTGCTGCCCTCGGGTTTCGACCGCCGGGCGTGGGGCGCGAAGGGCTACGCCTACGAGCGGCTGGACCAGCTTCTCTTTGACTTGCTCATGGGTGTGCGATAAGGCCGGGCGCCGCCTGCCGCGCCCGGCTTGCTGCCACAAGGCTGGGGGTTGGACCATTTGACATACTTGCTCGGGATTGATGTGGGCACATCGGGGACCAAGACGCTTTTGGCCCGCGTCGACGGAGAAGTCGCAGCCACTGCCACCGTGGACTACCCGCTGCACGCCTTGAAACCGGGCTGGGCGGAGCAGGACGCGGAGGACTGGTGGAACGCGGCGTCGGCGGGTATTCGACGCGTGTTGCAGACCTCGGGGGCAAAGCCTGAGGAAATTGCCGGCATCGGCGTCACGGGCCAGATGCACAGCTCGGTCTTGCTGGACGCGGCCGGCCACGTGGTGCGCCCGCCCATCCTCTGGTGCGACGTGCGCACCGCCGCTGAATGCCGGCAGATTGAGACGGACTTGGGCGGACGGGCGCGCCTCATCGAGCTGACGGGAAACCCGGCGCTGGAGGGCTTCACCGCGCCCAAGCTCATCTGGCTCCGCAATCACGAACGGGAAAGCTACAACCGCATCAAGACGGTCTTGCTTCCCAAAGACTACATCCGCTGGCGCCTGACGGGCGAGCTCGCCACCGACGTCTCAGACGCCGCCGGCACGCTGCTCTACGACGTGCGCCGCCGGGAGTGGTCCACGCCCGTGCTGGAGGGCCTGGGCCTCGATCCGGCGTGGCTGCCCCGGGTAGCCGAGTCCGCGGAGGTTGTCGGCACGGTGACGGAAGCGGCCGCCAACGCCACGGGCCTCAAGGCCGGCACGCCGGTGGTGGCGGGCGGCGCCGACAACACTTGCGGCGCCATCGGCGCGGGCGTGGTGCGGCCGGGCCAGGCGCTGGTCAGCATCGGCTCCTCGGGCGTCGTCTTTGTGCCCACCGCCACGCCCCAACTGCACCCGGAGGGCATCGTCCACACCTTTGTCCACTCGGTTCCGGGCACCTGGTACGTCATGGGCGTCACCCTGGCGGCCGGTCTCTCCTTGCGCTGGGTGCGGGACGAGCTGGGGCAACTCGAGCAGCTGGCCGGCAGCCTTTCCCGCACCAGCGCCTACGACTTGCTGGCCGCCCAGGCGCAGCTGGCGCCGCCCGGGTCCGAGGGACTGTACTTCCTCCCCTACCTCAGCGGGGAGCGCACGCCCCATGCCGACGCGAGCGCCCGAGGCGTCTGGTTTGGCCTGGCCGCCAGCCACAAGCGGGCTCACCTCATCCGCTCGGTGTTCGAAGGCATCACCTACTCGCTGCGGGATGCCCTGGACGCTATTCGCGCCATGGGCGTCGCCGCCGAGGAAGTGCGCCTGGTGGGCGGCGGGGCCAAGAGCGCGTTTTGGCACCAGCTGACCGCCGACATCCTGAACGTAGGCGTTGCCCGGATGGCGATGGACGAGGGGCCCGGTTTCGGCGCACTGCTGCTCGCGGGCGTCGGCAGCGGCGTCTACCGCGACATTCATGACGCCACCCGGCAGACGGTGCGGGTGAAGGACGCGGTGCAACCCGATCCTGCAGCGGCGCGAGAGTACGAAGAACGTTTTCGTTTTTACCAGTCGCTGTACCCGGCGCTGAAGCAGTCCTTCGCCGGCGTCAGCAGGCTGCAGGCGTAGACCGGTCGACGGCGGCGCTCGGACCCCAGGGTGGCCGAGCGCCGCCTGACGGGTCGGCCGGGTCCTATCAACTTATCGGCTCGACGGAAATGGCGGTGGCAAATCGCTCCCGGGCACCCGGCGCGAGCTCCCTCAGGCCGGTCCGTCCGGGCGGCAGGTCCAGGTTGGGTGCGTTAGTGATCCAGGTGTACGGCTCCGGGCACACAAAGCCGCTCCTCCCGTCGGCGGTGTAGACGACCCAGTGCCGGAAATTCGCGTCGGCCTGGTAGCGCACCGCCAGGCGTTCCGTACCGGCGGCGTAAGTCAGCGTCGCGACGCTGGGCCTGGCCTCATCCCCGACGTAAAACGCGTCGTCCAGGGCTACGCCCGCGAGGGACATGCCCCTCGCCAGATCCTCCCGGAAAGGGAAGTCCTCCAGTTCCCCGGTGGGCACCATTCGCTCGTCGAGCCGCCAGCGCTTGGCCACGTCCAGGGC
>CALFSR010000178.1 GCA_937916565.1 uncultured Bacillota bacterium
GGCGAAGTGGAGATCTTCTCCTGGTGGGCGGGCGACGAGGGGCCGGCCTTGGAAGCCATCATCGCCGAGTTCGAGAAGCGGAACCCGGGCGTGCGCATCAACAACGCCACGGTGACGGGCGGCGCCGGCGTCAACGCGAAGGCGGTGCTCAAGACCCGCATGCTGGGCGGCGACCCGCCGGGCACGTTCCAGGTGCACGCGGGGCAGGAGCTTATCGGCACGTGGGTCATCGCCCGCCGGATGGAGGACTTGAGCTTCCTGTTCCGGGAGCAGGGCTGGTACGACGTATTCCCGAGCGGGCTCATCGAGCTTTTGAGCACGGCGGACGGCGTCTGGTCGGTGCCGGTCAACATCCACCGCTCCAACGTCCTCTGGTACATCCCGGCCAACCTGGAGCGCTGGGGAGTGAGCGTGCCCACCACGTGGGACGAGTTCCTGGCCATCGCGCCGGCGCTGCAGGCTCAGGGCGTCATCCCGCTGTCCCTGGGCGAAAACTGGACCGCCACCCACCTGTGGGAGAGCGTGGCCCTGGCCGTGCTCGGGCCGGAGAAGTGGCAGGCGCTCTGGACGGGCGAGCTGCCGTTCACGGCGCCCGAAGCCGTCGCGGTGTGGGACCTGTTTGGCCAGATCCTGCAGTACACCAACGCGGACGCGGCTTCGCTGTCCTGGCAGCAGGCCACCGACATGGTCGTGAACGGCGAGGCGGCCTTTAACGTCATGGGCGACTGGGCCGCCGGCTACATGTCCACCACGCTGGGGCTGACGCCGGGGACGGATTTTGCCTGGGCGCCGTCGCCGGGCACGAGCGGCATCTTCATGATGCTGTCCGACTCCTTTGGCCTGCCCGTCGGGTCGCCCAACCGGGAGGGCGTCCTCGAGTGGCTGCGGTGGATTGGCAGCCGCGACGCGCAGGACATCTTTAACCCGCTCAAGGGCTCCATCAGCCCGCGCCTGGACAGCGACCTGGCCAAGTACGACGTGTACGGCCGGAGCGCGGCGGCGGACTGGCAGACCAACGTCATCGCCGGCAGCCTCGCGCACGGCGTCGTGGCCAACGAGCTGTTCATGAACGACTTCGCGACGGCCATGGAGATCTTCCTGGCGACCCGCAACAGCCAGGCCGCGGCCAACGCCGCCCAGGCCATCGCCATCCAGTCGGGCATCGGCCGGTAGCCGGCCAAAAAGGCGGCGCGGGCCGGACGGCACCTGCCCGTGCTACCTGGCACATGCCGCCCGCCGGGCGCCTCCGGCGCCGCGCCGCCTTTCATTAAGCGGGCCCGGGCCTTGCGGCCGGCGCGTCCCGGCGAAAAAGCCGGACGCCCCGCGGGGCCCGGGCCGCCCGCCGCCCATCCGGAGGAAACCGGCATGAAGTCGCGTCAGGACCGCGCCATCGCCGTCGCCGTGATCGCGCCCTCGCTGGTGCTGCTGGCCGTGTTCGTCTACGGCTTCATCGGCCAGACGCTCTATGTGTCCATGTCCGACTGGGGGCGGGGAGCGGCTTTGGCCGTCAATCCGGACTTGTCGTTCGTCGGCCTGGACAACTTCCGGGAGCTTTTCACCGGGTTTCTCGACGTGCGCTTCCGGCAGGACCTCGTAAACATGCTGGCCTTCTCGGTGCTGTTTGTGGTCGGCTGCCTCGCGGTGGGGCTCCTGCTGGCGACCTTGCTTGAGCAGGGCGTGCGGGGCGAGGGCTTTTTCCGCACGGTGTTCCTGTTTCCCATGTCGCTCTCGTTCATCGTCACCGGCACCATCTGGCGGTGGATGCTGCAGCCGCGAGGAGGCGTCAACATCTTGCCGGAGCTCGTGGGGTTGCCGCGCCTTGACTTCGCGTGGCTGACGAGCCGCGACCAGGTGGGGCAGTGGAACTGGCAGGACGTGCCGGCCATCCTCGGGCTCCTGGCCGCCGCGGCCTGCGCCGGGCTCGGGATCCGGTGGTGGCTGGCGGGCGGGCGGCGCAAGGCGACGGCCGCGGGCGTGGCGGGGGCGGCGGCCCTCTCGTGGGCGTTTTCGGGCGCGGCGGAGGTGCAGGTGCTGCCCTACGCCGAGTACCACGGCTTCAACCTGGCCCTCATCGGCATCGTCGTCGCGGCCGTCTGGCAGATGTCGGGCTACACCATGGCGCTGTTTCTGGCGGGCTTGAGGGGGATTCCCGACGAACTGCGGGAGGCGGCCCGGGTGGACGGCTGCTCGTGGTGGCAGCAGTACCGCTACGTGGAGCTGCCCTTGCTTAAGCCCATCATCTGGAGCGCGGTCATCATCCTGGGGCACATCGCCCTCAAAAGTTTCGACCTCGTCTTTGTCATGGCCGGCCCGGACAACGCGGCCAGCAGCGTTCCGGCGGTTTCCATGTACCTGACGACGTTTCGCGGAAACCAGTTTGCCAAGGGCGCGGCCGTCGCGGTGGTGCTCCTGGCCCTGGTGTCGCTTCTCATCGTCCCTTATCTTGTGTCCACGTTTCGCTCCCGGGGGGAGCAGGCATGAGCGGGGGCGGCGTGCGCCGGACGCGGGTCGTCTTGTATGGGGCGCTCTTGCTCCTGGCGGCCGCGTATTTGCTCCCGCTGTACATGACCATCGCCACCAGCCTCAAGGCGCCGGCCGACATCCGGCTTGACACCGCGTGGGAGTTCCCGCGGGCCTTGTACTGGGAGAGCTACGCGGTGGCGTGGGAGCGCTTTTCGCCGCAGCTTAAGAACAGCTTCGTCCTGGCCTTGGCCGCGACGCTACTTTCCACCGTCATGGGCTCCATGAACGGGTACGTGCTGTCCAAGTGGCGCTTCCGCGGCTCGGAGGTCATTTTCCCCCTCATCCTGTTTGGCATGTTCATCCCGTACCAGAGCATCCTGATCCCGCTGTTCCAGTTTCTGCGCATCACGGGGCTGTACGGCGGGCTGCCCGGGCTCATCCTCGTGCACACCGTCTACGGGCTGCCCATCACGACGCTCATTTTCCGCAACTTTTACGCCCAGATCCCCAACGACTTGCTCGAGTCGGCCCAGCTGGACGGGGCGGGCTTCTTTGGCATCTACGGGCGCGTCATCCTTCCCTTGTCGGTGCCGGGCTTCGTGGTGACGGTCATCTGGCAGTTTACGCAGATTTGGAACGAGTTTTTGTGGGCGGTGACGCTGACGCGGCCCGCCTCGCAGCCCATCACGGTCGCGCTGGCCAATCTCGCGGGCGGCCAGGCGGTGCAGTGGAACCTGCCCATGGCCGGGTCGGTGCTGGCGGCGGTTCCGACGGTCCTCATCTACATTTTCCTCGGCCGCTGGTTCATCCGGGGCCTCTTGGCCGGCTCGCTCAAAGGCTGACGGTCCGGCCCCGCAGGGCAAGGCGCTTTGGACGCCGGTTTCTTGGTGGAGCAGGCGGTGGCGGCGAAACCGGAAAAAGCTACTTGGCGCAGCGTCACCGGGGGCTTACAAGAGTTTGTGTTGCCTCTCCTCGCGGAGAGGCTCTTTTGATCCGCTTCGTGTCAATACGGACAGAAAGGGGACTGGCCGTGCCGACGAAGCCTTTGCATGAATGGGCGTATGAACCCCTGGAAAAGCACGAGGACATCGTGCTTTCGTTTGACGGGCCGGTGGCGGTGATTACCCTCAACCGGGCGGAGACGGGCAATACCTTGACCGCCCGCATGATCGAGGAGCTGCACGACGCGTTCATGCGCGTCGGCCGCGAGCGGGAGCGCCCGGCCCGCGCCGTCATCCTGCGGGCGGAGGGGCAGGATTTTTGCGCGGGCGATAATCTCGCCTGGGTCGTGGAAGCGGAGGAAGGCACCTGGCCCGACGGGTGGGACCGGATCGGCCCCCTGGCCAGCCTGATCCGGCTCGTGCCGCAGCCCGTCATCGGGGAGGTGCGCGGCACCGTAACCGGCGCCGCTTGCCGGCTTGTGGCCGCCTGCGATATCGTCCTGGCCGGGACGGGCGCCCGGTTTGCGGCGCCGGGAATCGCCAAGGGGCTCTTTGCCACCGCGCCGGCACTGGAGTTAGTCCGCCACCTGCCCTCGAGGAGGGCGGTGGACTGGCTGCTCACGGGCGAGCCCATGCCGGCCCACGAGGCGCTCTTGAGCGGCCTGGTGAGCCGGGTGGTGCCCGGCGAGCAGCTGGAGGCGGAGGCGCGCCGTGTGGCCCACAAGATCGCGGGCGCCAGCTTCCAGGCCCTCTCCGTCGCGAAGCGGGCCTGGGACCAGTTCCTGTGGGATCGGGGCGGCACGACCGCGTTCGGGTATATCGGCATTCCGTTGTCGGACTGCGCCAAGTCCGCTGACGGGCGGGAGGAGCGGCAGGCGCTGCTGGAAGGCCGCCCGCCCGTTTGGCGGCACGGTTGACGGGGATTTTCGACGAAGAGCGCGCTCAAGCGCCCGTGATACCCACGGTCTCAAGCTGCGGCAGCAGAAGCTGGGCGTCTTGCGGGTCGACGAGCCCGGTGGCAAATCGCCGGGCTTTGGCCGTGGCCATGGCGACGCCGAGCCGCACGGCTTCCACGAGCCCTTGGCCCCGGGTCCAGCCCACGGCGATGCCTGCCACCAGCGCGTCGCCGCAGCTAATGGTGTTGACGGCTTGGACGGGCGGCGGCACGATGGCCCGGGCGCCGTCGCCCTCCACCACGACCGCTCCCAAGGGGCCGAGGGACGCCACGACCTTGGCCCTGAAACGCGCGTGAATTTCCCGGCCGGCCGCCGCGGCCCAAGCCCGCACCGCTCCGGCGCCGGCGTCCCCCGCGGGACAGCGGCCTGCGGCGAGCCCGAGGCGGCCGGCCAAGTCCTCAAGCTCTTGCAGGTTGGGCTTGATCAAGTCCGGCCGTTCCTCCAGGCCAAGGGCCAGCGGCTGGCCCGATGCGTCCAGAATTACCGGCACGCCCTGCTCCCGGGCGATGGCCACGAGCGCACGGTACGCGTCCTGTTCCATGCCCGGCGGCAGGCTGCCCGAAAAGACGACGATCCGGGCCCGGGCCGCCAGCGCCCGCACCTTCGTCGCTACGGCGGCCCGGGTTTCCGGCGGCACCACCGGTCCGGGCTCCTTGACCTGGGTCAGCGTGTTGGCCTCGGGATCGTGGATGATGTGGCAGCTGCGGGATTCGCCCGGCGCCCAGACAAAGTCGTGGGCGATGCCCCGGGCGGCCAGCAGTTCTTCCACAATCCGCCCCGTGTTTCCCGCGAGGATACCGGTGGCGAGGACGCTCGCGCCCATCGCATGCGCGAAGGAGGCCACATTGAGGCCCTTGCCGCCCGGCGTGCACTCGACCCGCTGGGCCGAAAGATCCCGCCCGACGGCAAAGCCGGGCACCGAGTACGTCTTGTCCAGCGATGCGTTGAGGGTGACGGTGAGTATCACAGTGGGAAGGACCTTCGCCTTGTGCCGGCGCGGTCCTCCCGAACAGGCGAGGTCGAGCCAGCAACTTCATAGGTTGCCCAAACCTTGGAGCGGCTGCGTTCCGAACGGTCTGGCGACGCTCGTCTGGGGCTGCAAGGTCGTTTCGGCTTTGATCTATCCTGTTCCTAGCAGAATAGATATGGGGGACGCAAACCGACGGTGAAGTAACGCCGTCCCCTGGGTGCTTCCGTGGGCGGTATTCGAGGTGGTGGGTGATAGTACCATGCGCGACGTCGGATCGTGGGAACGCATTGAATCGAAGAGAGGAAGTCGTGAAGGTTGGTGGGTGCGGGATCCAGAGACGTTACGCACCGGATTGGTGAAAATGTCTCGCAAGCTAAGCGTTAGGGGTGTCCCCTTCGAGTGTGCAGAAGCGGGAGCCGAGTTCCTGGCCGCCAAAGTGGGTCAGCGGTTGAGGCTGGATGTTCCCGAAATAGAGCTCGTGTCCTTCGAAGACCGGGTCTGTTGTCTGTCTTGGAACTTTGTCGATCTCTCTTACCAACTCCGCGAAGGTACGGACCTCACCAACGTGAATCCCGATGACAAGAAACGTTTCTCCCTCAACGAAATCCGTGATGTTCTTTCTCGCCATCTCGATTGGCGCGATGCGTCCGAGAAGCTGACTCACCTCGTCTGTTTTGATATCCTTATTGGTAACCGAGACCGCCACCAGGGAAATTGGGGCGTGTTGGTTTCTGCTGAACGAGGGGAACCTGTTCGGATGGCTCCCTTCTATGACAATGGATCCGCATTCGGAAGCAACTTTGATCCGAGCAAAGTCCGCGCATATCTAACCGATGAGAACGCGCGCAGGAAGTTTGACAGCGGATTTGAATACGAAATGACTGTTCGACCCGGAATAAAGGGGCGTATTGACGAGTTGCTCGGGACGTTGCTCGACTGGCATCCCCAGCTTTACTCCTTCATCGAGCGCCTCGAGGCATTAACCGAGGATGCCGTTGAGGCGGCATTGCATAGCATACCCGAGAGCGCATTATCCCAGGATAGGAAGGAGTTCGCCTACACGCTGTTGCTACGGCGCCGCACGATCATTCGGGAGAGGGTGGCCATCTATGGTGCTTAAGCAAGCACGAAGCGAACTGCTCGTCGTGTGGAAGCAGCCCCGATCCCGACAGCGATACTTAATCGGCCGGCTTTCACGGGAAGCGGGTACATACTGCTTCAGGTACATTACGGACCACTCACGTTCCCTCCATGAGGCGCGTGAGGCTGGGTTTCAACTACTTGATGCCTTTCCGGAACTGGATGGGGAATGGAGATCCGAAACCCTGTTCCCCGCGTTTTTACGGAGGTTGCCGCGGGCGAGGCATCACGAGGTCCTGCGGAAGCTCGGGATCGATGTGGAAGACCCTTTGGAGGTACTGCGTGTCACAGGTGGTCGCCTTCCTACAGATACGTTGGAGTTTCTCGAGCCTATCGAGCGACGCGCCGAAGCTGCGGAAGGGCCTACATACACAGTGCGCTTTCCGATTGCTGGCTGGCGTTATTACTCGGGTGAAGAAGCGATGGCCGAACTGTCTCCAGGACAGCGCCTGAGGTTAGAACTCGATCGGCAGAATCGTTTCGACCCGAACGCTATACGCGTCTTTTCGCCGTCAGGAGTGTTACTAGGCTACGTTCCTGCGATTTATTCAACCTTCCTCGACGCAGCGGTAGAAAAAGGGCAGTACGAGGCGTTGGTGGCGGAGGTCGGGCCGAGGGAGGATCCGCAGAGGCGAGTGGTGGTGCACTTCAAAGGCGCCGAGTCCCCGCTGGACCGAGTGAGGTTGGTCCCGGAGGACATCGATAAGTACGCTGCAGCCGTGTTCTGACGACTCGGTTCGCAGCAGTGACCACTGACTGTGATGACAACGCGCCGAGAGGCCAGGCCCCTTGGGAGCTTGTGCTGCTCAAGGGGCTCTTTGGTGATAGTAGTGAGGCGTGTCGAGTGTTCATCTCCAGAAGTCCTGCTCTGTAAGTTGGTGCTATTCCCCGCCCCTGAGGCTCCCGTGATTATCATTGCAGCTATTACGACTAGCTGAGCTCATGTTATCGCCGGGATAAAATAGGCTCTCCCGCAATTTCGGTGCAGGAGGAACGCGGGTAGGAGGAGTTCTGTGAAGAGCCGCGAACCACTTTCTGACCGTATTTGTCGAGGTTTCGCGGCATGTGGGAACTTCTCCGGCGCGCCGGTCTGCGCATCTTGGACCATCAGATTGCCCCGGCCGACATAACTGGCGCGGCGAAAGAGGCCCATTGCCCGGTCTGCGGCTCCGTCTCCCGACGTCGTCATAGCAGCTATACGCGCCTTCTCATGGATGTGCCCGCCGACGGCCGGACGGTGAGCATCCTGCTTTCCGTTCGGCGGTTCCGCTGCGTCAATCGCCAGTGTCGTCGGCGCGTCTTCGTCGCCGAGCGCTTTCCCCAGCTTGTTCGTTCCCGCGCCCGGCGCACAGAGCGTCTAGACACTCTCCTGACCCGCATCGGCGTCTTCCTGGGCGGCCAAGGCGGTGGACGGCTCCTCCGCTCCCGCCTCGGGAGACCCGCAAGGACGCGAAACAACGCGAGCGTCATCAGCGGCGGGTGGCACTCATTGAACACATTGTGCGCCGCTGGAACGAGGGCTGCCATAACGCTGCCGAGCTGTACCGGTAAATTCGCGGTCTTGGATACCAAGGCGCGAGAACGACGGTGAAGGACTTCGTCGCGACGTTGCGGACGCGTGACCCTGGAAAGCCGGCTGCTGGGCAAGTGCGGGTCAGGCTTGGGATAAGACGGCTGCGCATGTGGTTTACCCGGCCGCCGGAGGAACGTCGGCAGCTTTGGTCTCACACAAGAGTTGCGAAAGGCCAGCTGTCACGACTCGGCCGGTCGCGTCAGCACTCTGCCTGATGCCGCATCCCGCCCCGGCCGAGCGGCGGACGGCGCACCCGGGCCGGAAGCGCGTACCCCGGCCGCGTGCCCCACGGAGAAGTTGACGACACCCCACCCGCCGAGTCGTTAACGCCCCGGCCGTAAGAGGTGCTCGAGCCCATCGCCGTCGTCCTGAAGAACCGGGAAATCACCCGCCGCCTTCTCCTGTCCGAGGGCTCCGTCAAAACCACCGTGAGCGAAACCTATACCCGGCTCAACGTGCGCGATCGAGTGGCCATGCTGAAGAGGCTGGGGCAACGGCCAGCCATGCCTGGTTAGCCGCCTGGGCACCCCAGCCGGATAGTGTAGACCCCGGCGCACACGGAAACCTGCTCGTCCTCGACCACCCAACCCAGGCTCGCGAGCGCCCGAGCCGCCTCGTCCGCGGCCGAGTAGTGATCGTCGCCATCCCACGCGTCCGCCCAGCGGGCCCGGGCGGCTTCCCTTTCCGCGGCCGTGGCAAACGACGCCTCGCCGATGACAGACGAGGAAGCCGCCCAGCGCGAGCCGTCCCGCCAGCGTCTGGAGCACGGCTGTCTTGCCGGCAGATCGAACTCGTGGAGGACATAGGCGGACACGATGCGGTCAAAGCCTGAGCCCAGTTCCTCGAGCAAAGGCTGCGCCAGATCCGCCTGGACGAGTTTGGCCCAGGGCAGCCGGGCACGGCAGCGCACCAGCAAGGCGGCGAAGAAGTCCACTCCCCACAGCTCGACGCCGTCCCTTGGCAGCTTGGCGGTCAGGTGTCCGGTGCCGATGCCGGCATCCGCCACCACATGCTCGGCTGCACGTCGCCTTGCGCACGACGGCCTCGAGGACGTCGTCGTAGCCGTCGAACGGGAACCCGGTGCTTTTTCGCACGGCTTCGTCGTACCGCTCCGCCCAGCGGTCAAAGAACTCCCGGCGCTCTTGCCCGCCGCTCACACCTCACCTCCTGCTACGCCGCCTTCACGACGCTGTCGATAATCCCGTACGCGACCGCTTCTTCGGCGGTCATGTAAAAATCCCGCTCGATATCCCGTTCGATTTTCTCGGGCGGCTGGCCCGTGCGTTCGGCCATGATCTGCACGATGCGCTCGCGGCTTTTGAGGATTTGCCGGGCGGCGATGGCGATGTCGCTGGCCTGCCCTTTCGCCCCGCCGTGGGGCTGGTGGATGACGATCTCGCTGTTGGGCAGGGCCTGGCGCTTGCCCGGCGTGCCGCCGAGCAGCAGGATGGCGCCGAAGGAAGCGGCAAGCCCTACGCAGATGGTGCGGATGTCGGGCTTCACGTGCTGCATCGTGTCGTAGATGGCGAAACCGGCCGTGATGGACCCGCCCGGCGAGTTGATGTACATGCTGATCTCTTTCTCCGGGTCCTGGGCCTCCAGGAAAAGCAGCTGCGCGACGACGCTGTTGGCCAGCTGATCGTCGATGGGCGCCCCCACAAACACGATGCGCTCCTGCAGCAGCCGGCTGTAGATGTCGTAGGCCCGCTCGCCGCCGTGCGGGGTGCGCTCGACCACGTAGGGGATGTAGTTCATGCGGTTGACCTCCTCTCGTGTCTTGGGCGCGATCGGCCCGTCTGCCCAAGTAACCGCACGGCAGGAGGCAAAGGTTACGGGAAACCGGGGGCGAAGCCCGCGAAAAAAGTAGGGCGGCGAAGCGTAACCTTTCGCGCCGCCCGTTCGTCTACATACTTGGGAACCCTTTCCTGCGGGCTGGAAGCGGCCGCATGCCGCACCGCCCTGCATTTGCCCGGCGTCCGGCAGCCGCTTCGGGGCCGCAAGCCCCGCCGCTTAAGCTCCGACGCGCGGAAGGAGGTCACCGTGTGACCGCCGACCATCCTGTGACCGCCGATCATCCTGACGAGAGCTCTTGGATATCACAACCGTCTTCGCAGTCGAAATCCGTCCCCGCGCGCGATCGCGGCGCTCCGAAACCGTCCATCGCGCAGCTGGACACCCGGCTGCGGCGGTATTGCCGTTCGCTCACCCGTTCCCGCTGGGACGCCGAGGACCTGGCCCAGGACGCCTGGGCCAAGGCGCTCAAGACGGAGGGCTTTGAGCGCCACCCGAACCAGGAGGCGCTCCTTGTCCGCATCGCCAAGACGACGTGGATCGACCGCCTCCGGCGGCAGGCGGCGGCCGAGCGGCTGCTGCCTCCCGGCGACGTACCAGATCCGGAGCAGGTGGCCGCAGGCGCGGCCGACCCCGCCGGCCGGCTGGAGATGGAGGAGCTCTTCCGACTGCTGGTGGAACGCCTCTCCCCGCTGCAGCGATCCGTCTTCATCCTCCGCGACGTGCTGGGCTTTTCCGGCAGCGAGACGGCCCGCCTGCTCAACATCTCCGAAGGCGCCGTCAAGGCCGCCCTGCACCGGGCCCGCCGGGCACTGGAGACGGGCGCACCCGACCGAAACAGCGAGGATAGGCGAGCGTCAAGAAAGAACGCCGCCGAGCACCGTGGAGAATCCCCTCAGGTACCAGCCCCGGCGCACGCCAACGCCGACGCCGCCGGATTGGCTCGCGCCTACATCGACGGCGACGTGGCCGGACTCGTAAGGCGTCTCGTTCCGGCACCCGCGGCGCCGGGCGCGGCCGGCGCGTCGACCGGCGAGCGGTCCGCCCGGTCGACGGTTCCTGCCCCGGCCAGCAAGCGGCCGCTGGCACTCCTGTGTGGCCGGGCAGCGTACGAACGCCGGCGCGGCCGGCGGCGGCTGCGTGCAGTGGTCACGCGGCCTGCCATGCCGCGTGTTTCATAGAGAGCGCCCGCTCTTGGGCGTACGAACGGACCCTCGGCGCAGCAGCCAGGTGGGCAGCAGGAACGGAGCCTTAACGATCCAGAGGAGCAATCTAAAGGGCAGGAGGACGAGAGCTCCCAATGAGGGGAGCGGGCGACCCGTCACCTGTTCCGCGAGTACGGGAATGTAGGGTTCAAAGGCGCGCACCCTGCGGTCGCGGGTCACGACCTGCTCCGGCGTTGCGGCCGGCTTCCTGGGCGACTTCGTCGGGCGACGCCGCGATGATTTTTGAACCAGGCTGTAAAAGTAAGTGCCTCCGTTGCCGTCTGAGCGGGAGAGGAGCGTGACAAGAGCCTTAACGTCATCGAGCCCGCGATGCGACTGCTCAAGCGCAATTCCGTGGGCGCGGAGCAGGTAGTGCAGGCTCCTAGATGAATAACCGAGTTCCTTCCACGGGATGGAGCGCATGGAACAGAGCCAGCGCTTGCGACGTGCCTCCGGATACAGCTTTGTCACGAATGCCCGGTCAAAGGAAGCGTTGTGGGCCACGAGAAACTCGGCGCGCTCGAGCATGGCGCGCACGCGGTCATCATCGAGGCGTTTGCCGCGGACGTCCCGATCCCGAATACCGTGCACGCGGGCGGCGTCGGGCGGGATCGGTCTTCCCGGATCCCGCAGCCCAACATATTCCTCCAGCACCCCGGCGATGGCACCCGTATTGGCGTCAAAACCAACGAGAGCGATAGCAAGCTCGATGACTTCGTCCGACGCAGGATCAAGCCCGGTTGTTTCCACATCGATAAACCCCGCAACGCGCACGGCGCTGGTCTGCGGGCACGACCGGCCAGGAGTAGCGAAAGCCATGTGACACCACCCGCGACTTTGCTTGAGGAGTCTTGCCCCGGGGATTCCAAAAGGCTCCTATCTGGATATCCCGCGACCGCGGTACTCGGGCGGCGGCTCGATGCCAAACCGCCCGCACAACTCGGCGACATCGTGGAAGTCCTTTTCGCGCGGCGGGTAGCCTGCGCGGAACCTCACGAGCCACTCGGGAGAAATGCATCGCACTCGTTGCCCGGCGATGACGCCCTCGCCGGTCAGCGCCTCGGCGCGGTAGTAGTCGCCGTTCTCGGGCGGGCCGTACACGCCGTCGCCGTTCTCGTCAAAAACGAAGGCGTGCACGTCGACCTCAAGGCCGGCGTCGTTTCCGAGCACGAAGTTCCACGGCCGGGAGTCCTCTTTCGGAACCTCTTGGAACCCCTCGCGGGCCAACACGGCGCGCAGCCGGTCCAGAAAGCGCGCCTCTACAGCAATATCCAGGTCGCCGTGCTCCCGCGTTTGCTGGCCGAGCACCGCGTCCACCGCCCAGCCGCCGTCGATCCAGACCGTGATGCCGCCCGCGTCCTCGAGCAGCTTGTACAGCCTGGCCGCTTCACCGGCCGGCATGCAAGAACCAATGGGCATGTCGCGTCACCTACTTGACCGCGGTCTCTCGCAGGAGGTTGCCGTTGTTACCGACTCGTGAGTTCGGCTCGCGCTAGTCCGTTGTACTATGTGGCTAGTACGCCGTGTTGGGTGATCAACTCTACCAAACGGGCCCACGTTGCTGCGACCGGTGCGCCGTAGGCGCTGTCTGGCGCGATCTCCCGCACAACGCCGGCGACGAACTCGTGAGTAAGTGCACGGAGAAGTTCGGTGTCCTGGGTTACGGGCTCCAGCGGCAGGCAATAGTACGCGGAACTACGGGGGTTTGGGTACCCCAGCTCGACCATACGCTTCTTCGTCAATAGCAGCGGGTCACCGGCGACTCGCCACAAAGAGGACTGGGGCAGCGCCGGCCCGTACAGCACGACGATCTCTGCGGCTAGCTGCTGTGAGCCGAGGCCGACGCTGCCGGTACGGTCGTCCGCACGCATGTTGTAGAGTCCTGTCCGCCGTATCCAGCCGAAGTGCTGCTCGTCGCGAACGAACCCGAGCAGAACTCGGGTATCCGCTGGCGGTCGCGTCAGGAATCGGACCGCAGGAGCCGTGGTCTTGCCTTCGCTGGGAGGAGGACGCCTGAAGATCTCGGCTTTCCAATACCGGTACCGCTCGTGTTGCGATACTTGCGTCGACGCGTGCTCGAGGACGTCGGCGATGAAGCGCCGGATGGCCTCCTGCCCGTCGGGTTCACCGGTGCTCGTGGGCCGCAGCGCGAACGCCCCCAGCCCGGGCAAGATCTCATGGTAGCGGCGTAGCACTTGTTCATCGTTTCCGGGGTAAATCACGTACGCGCCCGGCGAACGCCGGATTGCATCACGGTAAGCGTGCATCTTGAGCAGGTCGTCCGGGACGGGCTTCATGCCCGGATCGGTGGCCCGTTCCGTCTCAGCTTCACCGTTTTCTCCGTCACCCCCGAAGAGCTCGAGCAGCGTGTCGGCCCGGTATTTGGCGTCAAAGTGAAGCCATATTGCGTCTTCCGCCTCACCGTATCCAGCCACCTGGATCTTGAGCGAGCAGTCGGGGCGCAACCGGAGCGTCCAGGATTCTCCCAGGGCTCCGGGAGAAAATGTCTTGTTGTACCAGAGTTCGAGCTCGAGGGTGCGGCCGAAACGGTTCACACGTCCCTGAAGAACCCGCTGCGCTCCCCGTTTGAGCTGAAGGTCCAGACCGTCGCCGCCTGGTTCCAAGAGCCGCTCCATGTCCAGCGGTTCGTCGCAGAGCTCAGACACGATCCGGCCGAGTTGCACGAAGACCCAGTACTCATACAGCGTGGCGACGTCCTTTTGGCCGGCGCGGTAAACATCCTC
>CALFSR010000179.1 GCA_937916565.1 uncultured Bacillota bacterium
CACGGAGCGTTGAGCACAAGACGCCGCCTGCCGGTGCCGGACCTCTCCCCTACCGGCTGGGCGTGGCGCCGTGCCGCTTTGCCGCCGCGGTGCTGGCTTCTCCCGGGATCGACAAGGCCGCCGCCGTCTTGCCCGTCCGGCCAGTCCCCGGCGGCCACTGGCTGCGTCCCGAGGCGCTGCCAGCGTTCGCAGCCCGCCTGCCCGTGGCCCTCCTCCCCGGTCTCGATCCGGACGTACAGGCCGCCTTGACAGCGCTCGGCGTCAACACCTTGGGGGAGCTGCTGGCAAGCCCCCGGGATCTCCTGCACGCTCGCCTCGGCGCGGCAGCCGGCCCGCTGCTGGACTGGGCACGAGGCCACGACCCGCGCCCGGTGCGGGCCCTGTACCCGCCGGAGCGGCTGACGCACCGCATTCCTGCGGAGACGATGGCCGGCGCCGACTCCGGGCGCCTAGAAACTTTGCTCGCCCAAGCGGCAGGCGTTCTGGCCGCACGCCTGCACGCCGCGGGCCAGGCGTGCGCCGAGCTGGCGATCGTCTGGGGCGGGTCCCGGCACGAACGGCGCTTCACCCCGCCCATCGCCGGCGCCGGACAGCTGGCCCGGGCTGCGATATGGCTGGCTAAGCAAGCTGTGGCGGGATGGGCCCGTACTGCGGGCCGGGGCGGGCAGCCGTCGCCGCTGGAAATCCAGGACGACTGCGTGCTGGAGGTCACCCCAACGGGCTATGCAGGGCGGCAGGCACTTTTATGGGAACCCGACCGTCCCGGCGGCGCCCGCCATCACCCCGCCCTGGCCGCGGTCCGCGCCCGTTTTGGCCACACGTTTTGCTCCCCGGCGCGGCTTGCCGGCTGCGCCCGGGAAGCGGTCGCCCGCTATGAGGCTATGAATCGCTTTTTCCGGCTCTCGGACGGGTAGGGATGATGCATGCGCTTGCTAGACGTCCCCGTCGACGTCGCGCTGGAAGAAGGCCGGCCGGCGCGCTTTCGCTGGCAAAACCGCACCTACCGCGTGGCCCGCGTCGCCGATCATTGGTCGTACGTGGGCCGCTGGTGGGCCGGCGAAGGCGAATGGCGCTTCTTCCGGGTGGAGACGGCCGGCGGAGGGGTGTTTGAACTGTATCTGGATGTAGCGGCAAAACAGTGGAGGCTATACCGGGTGTATGACTGACGCGGGTTTCGTGCACCTGCACGTCCACTCGCCTTTTTCGTTCTTGGACGGCGCGAGCGCCATCGACGAGCTGGTACGGCGCGCGGCGGACTTCGGGATGCCCGCTTTGGCCCTCACCGACCACGACAACTTGAGCGGCGCCGTCCGTTTCGCCCAGGCGTGCGCCAGGGCCGGGATCAAGCCCATCATCGGCTGCGAGCTGACCTTGGCCGGCGGCCATCACTTGACGGCCTTGGCAACTTCGCCCAAAGGCTATGCCAACCTGTGCCGCATCGTCTCCGCGGCCCATCTGGACAATGCCCGGGGAGAACCGCGCGCCGCCTGGGACGACCTTGTCCGTTGGCGACAAGACGTGCTGTTCCTCTCCGGATGCCGCCGGGGCGAGATTGCCGCCTTGCTCTACCAGCGGCGCTTCCGGGAAGCCGAAGCCGCCGCCCGCCGCTATGCGGACGCCCTGGGCCGGGAGCGCTTTTTGCTGGCCCTGGAGGCGACAGAGCTTCCAGGCCAGCACGCGGTCAACGAAACTCTCGTGGAGCTGGCCGAGCGCCTGGGACTGACGGCGGTGGCCACGGGCAACGTGCACTATGCAACGCGGGAACGCCACCCCGTCCACGACATCCTGCGCTGCATCGCGCTGGGCGTCACCGTCGACGATCCGCATCCCGGCCGGCCGTTCAACGATCAGTTGTACCTGATCCCGCCAGGCACCATGCGGGAGCGGTTCGCCTGGTACCCACAAGGATTGGCCAATACCTTGGCGGTCGCGGAACGGTGCCAACCGGCCCTGGTACTAGGCCAGCCCCGGCACCCCCGGTTTCCGCTGCCGGAAGGCCAGACGGCCCGGGAACTGCTGCACCAGCTCACCTGGGCCGGAGCCGAGCGCCGCTACGGCCGTATTTCGCCCGCCCTGCGCGAGCGGATCCAGGGAGAGCTCGCCATCATCGATCACTTGGATATGGCCGACTACTTCCTCGTCGCGTGGGATGTCGTTCAGTATGCCCGCGAGCGGGGCATCCGCACCAGCGGCCGCGGCTCGGCGGCCGACTCGGTCGTCGCCTACTGCCTGGGGCTCACGGACGTAGACGCGTTCCGCCGCAACTTGCGTTTTGAACGCTTCCTCTCCATCGAGCGGGGCGAGCCGCCCGACATCGACATCGACTTTGAGGCCGAGCGGCGCGACGAGGTCGCGGCCTACGTCTACGAACGCTACGGCCGTGACCACGTGGCGGCGGTAGCCACCTACCACACCTACCACGCCCGCGGCGCGTTGCGGGAAGTGGGCAAGGCGCTCGGGATTAGCCCGGAGGAGATCGACGCCGTAGCCAAGCGCATGCCCCACCTGCCCGCCGACGCCATCGAACGGGCGCTGCACCGCTACCCGGAGCTGCGGCCGGTTTCCATGGACGGCGACGTGCGGCGGCGCCAGTGGTTCGCCTTGGCGCAGGCGTTGGCCGCGTTCCCGCGCCATCTGGGCACCCACTCCAGCGGCCTTGTCATCAGCGCGGCGCCGCTTGTGGACATCACGCCGCTGCAAATGTCCGCCAAGGGGGTGATCATGAGCCAATTTGACAAAGACGACGTGGAAGCGCTCGGGCTCATGAAGCTGGACCTGTTGTTCCTGCGCATGCTGGGGGCGGTCAACACGGCCGCCCGGGCCATCCAGCGGCGCGACGCCGGGTTTGACTACGATCGCATCCCCGACGACGACCCCCGGACGTACGAGCGCCTGCGCCGGGGAGAAACCGTGGGCGCGTTTCAGCTCGAATCCCCGGCCCAGCGGGCCTTGCACCCCAGGCTGCGCCCGCGGGAGTTTGAGGATATCGTGGCGTCCGTGGCCCTCATCCGGCCCGGGCCCATCAAAGGCGACATGGTGCGCCCCTTCATCGCCCGCCGCAACGGGCAGGAGCCCATCACCTACATCCACCCCAAGCTGCGGCCGATCCTGGAAAAGACGTACGGGGTCGTGTTGTTCCAGGAGCAGGTGATCGAGATCGCCCGGGAGATCGCCGGTTTCACGCCCGGTGAAGCCGACCGGCTGCGCCGGGTGATGTCCTCCTTCCGGTCACAGGCGGAGATGGATCGCATCGGCGAAGAGTTCATCGCGAAAGCCATCGAGCGGGGATGCACGCCTGAGGTGGCCCGCACCATCTTCGGCTACATCGCAGGCTACGCCGGCTACGGCTTTTGCGAGGCCCACGCCGCCTCCTTCGCCACCATCGCTTACAAGACCGCCTACCTGCTCGAGCACTACCCGGCGGAGTTTTACGCCGCCCTGCTCGCCCACCAGCCGATGGGCTACTACCCGCCCAACACGCTGCTGTGGGAAGCCAAGCGCCGGGGTGTGGCCGTCCGCGGGCCATGCGTCAACCAGAGCGCCCCGGCATACACGATTGAGGCGGACGGCGCGATTCGCGTCGGCCTTGGACAAATCCGCTCGTTGAGCGCGACCACCCTGGAGGCCATCTTGTCGGCGCGGGCGGAGCGTCCTTTCCGGTCGCTGGCCGACTTTTGCCGGCGGGTCGCTCCTTTGACGATCGAGGAGGCGGAGCAACTGGTGCTGGCGGGCGCTTTCGACGGGCTCAACACCAACCGTCGCGCCCTGCTGTGGCAATTGCCGGCGGTGCTCGGCGACAGCCGCCGGGAGCGGGAGCTTCAGGGGCATATGCGCCTGTATCCCGAAACGCCCGTGGCGGACGTGGACGATTTCCCTCCTCTGGAGCGGGATTTGCGCGAGTACTATGCGCTGGGTGTCACGGTGAAACGCCACCTGATGCAGCACTGGCGACCGCGCCTTGACCGGCGCGGCGTCGTGCCGTGCGGGCAGGCGCTGCAGCTGCCCCACAAACACCCGGTCACCGCCGCGGGCTTGTGCATCCGTCCCCACCGCCCGCCCACCAAAAGCGGCCGCACGGTGGTGTTTCTGACCTTAGAGGATGAGACGGGGCTGATCGACGTCACCGTCTTTGAGGACGTCTATATGCGCTGGGGACAAGACCTGTTCGTCAGTCCTTTGCTGCAGGTGTCCGGCAAAATCGACCGGCACGGCGAGGGGGTCAGCATCACCGCCGAGCGGCTGGAAAGCCTGGCGTAAACCGATGAAGGATCGGCGGGAAACACCTCGAACTGCCATTGTCATTACCTCAGCACAAAACGAAGGAGGACTCACCATGGCAAAGACTGCTGCAACGCATGCGCAGGCCCGGCCGCGCGTTCAAGGCCGGACCCTCGTTCTCACCCTCACGGTAGCCGCCATGCTGCTGGCCGCTTCGTTCGGTACGGGGCTCGCCGCCGCCGGTCCGGTGCGCATCGGGATCGTCCAGTTCGTGGAACACCCGGCATTGGACGCGTTCCGTCTCGGATTCGTCCAAGCGCTCGAAGACTCCGGGCACGGGCTCGGCACCGACATTATCCTTGACTATCACAACGCCCAAGGCGACTTCATCGTCGCCCGCACCATCGCGGAAAAGTTCGTGCAGGACAAGGTCGACCTCATTTTCGCCATCGCCACCGGACCGGTGCAGGCCGCGGCCGCTCTGACGGACACGATCCCCATTGTGTTCGCCGGCGTGCGGGATCCGGTAGGCGCCGGCGTCGTGGAAAGTTTCGAGCGTCCCGGGGGCAACATTACCGGCACATCCCACTGGACGCCCGTCAGCGAACAGATCAAGCTGGTGCTGGAGATCATGCCGAATGCTCGCCGCATCGGCATCCTGTACAACGCCGGCGAACTCAACTCCGTCATCCAGGTGGACGAGGCGCGCCAGTGGGCAGCCCGCTACGGCCTGACGCTGGTGGAGCGCACCGTCGTCTCCACCAACGACGTACGGCAGGCCGCCGAGTCGCTGGTCGGCAACGTGGACGTGATCTTCCTTCCCACGGACAACACGGTGGTGTCCGCGCTGGAGTCGGTTCTGTTCGTGGCCGAGCGGTTCCGCCTGCCCGTCATCGCGTCGGACATCGCCAGCGCCCAGCGGGGCGTCGCAGCGGCGTACGGCGTGGACGAGGTGAAACTGGGCCGCCAAGCCGGGCAGATGGCCCTCCGCATTCTCTTTGAAGGCGCAGAACCGGCGACGATGCCGGTGGAAATCCAGCAGGTGCTGGATTTGGCGGTCAACGAGGACGCCGCCCGCCGTATGGGGCTGACGATTCCTCCCGAGGTCATCGAGCGGGCCTCGCACCGGTTCTAAAGAACACGGCGGCCGAAACCGGGTCCGTCTGTCCGCGGACTCGGGTTTCGGCCGCCGATTTCGCCTGTCGCGCCCCCTTGCACCTAGCGCTCCAGCGCTCCCGGCGATGTCGTTGACCTATCCTTAGGCCCTCCAGCACCGTGGAATAAACCGGCCGGCTCCGTCAGCTCGCGGCCGCCTCAAGCTCCGCGAACTGGCTCCGGTACAGGCTGGCGTAGAAACCGTTCGCGGCCAATAGCTGATCGTGCGTGCCCTGCTCGATGATGCGGCCATCCCTTATCACCAGCACCAGATCGGCATCCCGGATGGTGGACAACCGGTGAGCGATTACGAAGCTCGTGCGGCCCTGCATCAGGTCGTGCAGCGCCCGCTGGATTTGCAGCTCCGTGCGGGTGTCGACGCTGCTTGTGGCCTCATCGAGGATGAGGATGACCGGATCCGCGAGCAGCGCCCGGGCGATGGTCAAGAGCTGCTTCTGTCCCTGGGACAAGTTGGACGCGTCCTCGTCGATGACGGTATCGTAGCCGTCAGGCAGCGTCCGGATAAAATGGTCCGCGTAAGCCGCCTTGGCCGCGGCGACGATCTCTTCCTCCGTCGCCCCCTCCCTGCCGTAGGCGATATTGTCCCGGATCGTGCCGTGGAAAAGCCACGTGTCTTGCATGACCATGCCGAACAAGCGCCGCAGGTCTCCGCGGCGCATCCTGCGGATATCGACGCCGTCGATCGCGATGCGGCCCTGATCGATCTCGTAAAACCGCATCAAGAGGTTGACCAGCGTCGTCTTGCCGGCCCCCGTCGGGCCGACGATGGCGATCACCTGGCCGGGCCTGCCCGTGAGGTTCAAATCGTCGATGAGCGGCACGTCGGGCTTGTAGCGGAAGGACACGTGCTCCAGCGTCACCTCGCCCTTCGCGGAAGCGATGGTAACGGGATCCGCGGGCTCGGGCACCTCTTCCTCCTCGTCCAACAGCTCAAACACCCGCTCCGCCGACGCGATGGTCGACTGGATGATGTTCGCGATGCTGGCTACCTGCACGATAG
>CALFSR010000180.1 GCA_937916565.1 uncultured Bacillota bacterium
GCCGGCGCCCTGGGCGGCTGCAAGACGGTGCTCCAGCTTACCGCCACCTACGCCCAAGAGCGCCACCAGTTCGGCAAGCCGATCGCCAGCTTCCCCCTCGTCCAGCAGAAGCTGGCGTCGATGGCGACCCGCATCTACGTCCTGGAGAGCATGGTGTACCGCACCGCCGGGCAGCTGGACAAGGCCATCCACACGCTGGACCTGACCAAGTCCGTCGGCAAGGAAGCTGCCGCAGCCATCAGCGAGTACGCGGTGGAGGCGTCCATCAACAAGGTGTTCGGCTCCGAAGTGCTGGACTTCGTGGTGGACGAAGGCGTGCAGGTGCACGGCGGGTACGGCTACATGAAGGAGTACGCCGTGGAGCGGGCCTACCGGGATGCCCGCATCAACCGCATCTTCGAGGGCACCAACGAGATCAACCGGCTGCTCATCCCCGGCACCCTGCTACGCCGCACCATGAAGGGTGAACTGCCGCTCATGGAAGCCATGCAGCAGCTGCAGAAGGAGCTCACGCAGTTCGCTCCGGCCTTCGGTGAAGCGGCTCCTTCCAGCGACGACCCGCTGGCCGAGGAGCGGCGCCTCGTCGACGGCCTGCGCAAGCTGACCCTCATGGTTGCGGGTTTGGGTGTGCAAAAGTACCTGGACAAAATCGAAAACGAGCAGGAACTGCTGGCGGCGGCCGCCGATCTTGGCATCGCCCTTTACGCTTCGGAGAGCGCCGTCCTGCGCACGGCAAAGGCCGGATACCCGGAGCTTCCGACGATCATGACGCGGCTGTTCGTCCACGAAGCGGTAGATGCCGCCGAGGCGGTCGCCCGCCGGGCTCTGGCCGCCTTGGAGGAAGGCGACACGCTGCGGGTGCAGCTTGGTGTGGCCCGGCGCCTAACCCGGCGCGACCCGATCAACAGCATCGCCCTTGGCCGTGCCGTCGCGGCCAAGGTGCTGGAGGCCGGCAGCTACCCCGTCTGAGCGGGTCGCCGTCTTGGCGGGCAGCCGCCAACCCCAAGGATGCCAAGTGTGACTGACGCGTTGCGGCGCCCGGGAATCCCGGGCGCCGCCGGTTTCCAGGGGGTGCTTTTGACCGCGCCCCTACTCCACCGCTTCCTTGTGCTCCATGTGCCGCTCTTCGGCGTCGTCCCGGTCGTAGTCCTCCGGCGGGCGAACATTGGTAATGTAGGCGGCGCGAGCCAGCATCTCCGTGCCCAGCGGCACCGTCAGAAAAAGCCCGAGGATAGCCAGCACGGGCCGCCACAGCGCCTGGTCGTGGCGGGCGGACAAATACACGGCGCTCGCGACAAGCACCGTGGCAACGCCGAGGGTGCTGGGAACGCTGGCCGCGTGCACACGGCTCCAGAAATCGTGGAAGCGGGCGACACCGACCGCGCCCGCCAAGATCAGAAATGCACCGGCCAGCATGAGCGAGCTAGTTAGTATCTCGACCAATGATGTCACCCTTTACGATGAACTTGGCCACGACGACGCTGAACACGAAGGGCACCAGCGAGATCATCAGGACCAGGTCCAAGTGGACCACCGTCGCGTCCCGGATCGCCTCCACCGCGATCATCGCCACCAGGTTGGCCGACAACGTGTCAAAGGCCGCCGTCCGGTCCAGCACCGTCGGCCCCCGCAACACCCGGAAAGCGCTCAACAACAGCGACAGGCCGATCATCGCCTGCGCCACGGTCGCCGCCCATTCGACCATTACTCCGTCACCTCCAAGAGCAAGTCTTCAAACCGCTCCTTGGACGCCCGCACCGCCTCCAGGTCGTTGAGATCGAGACAGTGGATAAAGATCTCGCTCCGGTCATGGCTGATGTCGATGGGCACGGCGCCCGGGGTTAAGCTGAGCAGGTGGGTCAGCGCAGCGATGGCGGTGTCGCTTCTAAGGCGCAGCGGCAACGCCACGACCCCCGGCCGGTGACTAGGTCTTGGCGCCGTTACGATGCGCACGACGAAGTTCGCCGCTTTGACCAGTTCCCCCACAAAGACAAGGATGAACTTGACAAAGGCCACAACCCGGTTAATGTAAAACGGCTGGCTCGTGCCTTTCGTCAAGGCGTACAAGATCAGGCCGCCCACGATGGCCCCGGCGACGATGTGGTACCAGGCGGACGAAGCCCACAGGGCCATCCAGCCCAGGGTGATCAGGATGTGGATCGGGAGCTGCTGCCACACCGCGGGTCCCCCCTTACAACCCGTACGACGACGGGTCAAACTCGCCGAGCACGGCCCGGATGTACGCCTGGCCGCTCAGGAGCTGGTCGGCCGCTGCCGCAGCGTAAAAGTGCAGCTGCTGCGCCCCAAGGCCCATGGCCACCGACACGACCAGCAGGCCCGCGATAGGGATCAGCATGGCGCGGAACTCGTGGCTGTGCTTGTTGACCAGCCGGTCTCCGAGCACCTCGCCCCAAAAGGCCAGGCGGAAAACTTTGATGACGGCATACAGCGTACCTAGGCTGACGACGATGGCAACGGCTGCGGTCGCGAACCGCTCGCTTTCGAGGGCAGCCTGCACCAGGGCGATTTTGCCGAAAAACCCCGACAGGGGCGGTACGCCGACGAGGGCGAGGGCCGCCACCAGGTACGTCACCCCGAGAGGCCCATGGGTCGTGAGCAGCCCGCCCATGCGCAAAAGGTGCGTCGTCCCCGCTACCCGCTCCGCGGCGCCGGCGCACAAAAAGAGAGCCGTCTTGACCACCATCTGGTGCACCACGAATAGAACGGTCCCGGCGATCCCGAGGGGCGTGTAGAGCGCGATGCCAAGCAGCATGTACCCGATCTGGCTGACGATATCGTAGGCCAGCAGGCGCTTAAAGTCCGCCTGGCCCACGGCACCGACGATGCCGATGATCATCGTCGCGAGCGCGAGCCAAAGGAGCAGCCCATGATGGGTAAACGCCGGATCCTCCACAAAGAGCAGAGTGTATGTGCGCAAGATCGCGTAGATGCCGACCTTGGACAAGACGCCGGCGAAAAACGCCACAGCCGCGGCCGGCGCGGCCGTATACGTCTCGGGCAGCCATACGTGCAGCGGCACAACCGCTGCTTTAAGGCCAAACACGACGAGGAACATGCACGCGATCACCGTCAGCCACCCGCCCGAATCCGACAGGCTGATCCGCACGGCCAGGTCCGCCATGTTCAAGGTGCCGTACGTGCGGTACAGCGCGCCGACGCCCAGAAGGAAAAAGCCCGAGACGACGCTGTTGATCAGGACGTACTTGAGCGTCTCCCGCAACTGTCGCCGGCGGCCGCCCAAGGCGGCCAGCAGGTAGCTCGACATGAGCATTAGCTCGAAAAAGACGAACAAGTTGAAGATGTCGCCGGTGAGAAACGACCCGTTGACGCCGACCAGCAAGTATTGAAACCCCGGGTAGAAATAGTGCTCCTCCTGCGCCCGCGTAAGGCTTGGGAACGCGAACAGAAGAACCGCGAGCGCCGCCATCGCGGTGAACGCCACGAATGCCGCGCTGGTCAGATCGGCAACCAGCGTGATGCCGAACGGTGCCGCCAAGTTGGCCGCGTACAGGACCTGGACTCCCTCGGTCCACACCTGGGCCGCTAGCTGCAACGCGACCGCGAGGACGAGCGCCACCGACACGAGGCTGATCAGGCGCTGCAAGGCGAGGCGCCGGGTGAGCATGAGGATGGCCCCCGCCGCCAGGGGAACCACGATGGGCGCGACAACCAGGTTATTCATGCTCCACCCCCGTCAACGACGCCACGTCCGTCGTGGCATGGTCCTCAAAGGTCCGGTAGCCGAGGGCCAGCAGCAAGGCGAAAACGCCCAGGCTGATGACGATGGCGGTCAATATAAGCGCCTGCGGTATCGGGTCCATGACCGGAGCAGGCATACTCCCGTCCTCGGCCAAGATGGGCGGGGCCCCGGGCGCCACACCGCCCCACATGAACAGCGCGATGTTGATGCCGTACCCAAGCAGCACCGATCCAACGATGACCCGCAACAGCTCCCGGGTAAGCAGCAAGTAGACGGCGCTGCCGACGACGACCCCAATGGTGATGCTCAGCAATATTTCCATCCCGCGTCACCCTTTCCCGCTCACCGCGCGGGCTTCCACGATCCGCTTGATGTGGTCCTGTTCCAGCGGGATGCCGTCGGACATGGCTGCCACCAGCCAATGAATCGCGCCAAAGACAGCGAACGCCACACCCAGGTCAAACAGGGCGGCCGACGCCAGCTCCACTTCGCCCGTCCGCGGCACGAAGAAGTGCACGAAGGCGTGGGTCAGGAAAGGTTTGCCCACGGCGACCCCCGCGAGGCCGACGACTGCGATGATGAGCAACCCGGTGCCGATAATGTAGCGCGGGTGCACGGGCACCATGGCCATGGCCGCCGTCCGCTCATACGCAAGGGCCCAAACGACCACGGCCGAGGCGGCCATAACGCCGGCGGCAAACCCGCCGCCCGGGTGGTTGTGGCCCCGGAAGAAAAGATACAGCGAAAACACCAGCACCATATAAAACAGCACCCGGGAAATGGCCGGGACGATGACAGGGTTGATCAGGAGGGGGCTTTGGCGCATGACAACGCCGCCCTGCTCGCGCCGGGCTGCGACCAGCGTGTAGACCGCGACGGCAGCGAGGCTGAACACCACGGTTTCAAAGACGGTGTCAAAGCCCCGGAAGTCGACGATCATCACGTTGACGACGTTGCGGCCGCCGCCCAGGGCATAGCTGTTCTCGAGGTAAAAGTGGGAAATGGAGGAAAACAGCCGGTTGCCCTGGGCAAGCCATGTGACGCCCGCGGCTACCGCGCCTGCCAGAACGGCCACGGCCACGTTGCGCCGCTTCACCTTGGCCTCCGTCCAGCGGTGCCGGAGCGCCGGCAAAAATCCAAAGGCGAGAAACAGCGGGATGACCGAGACCGTCTCAACGATGGTCTGCGTCAGGGCAAGGTCCGGCGCGTTCCAAAGAAACCAGAGCACGGCCACGGCAAACCCGACGGTGGCCAGGCCCAGCGCCATGGAGATGCGCAAAGCCGCTCCCGCCGTCAGCAGCGCTCCACCCATCAGGATCAGGCAAATAACTAGTTCGAGCCAGCTGACGGGACTTACCGCGGCCAGGGCGGCCCACCGGCCGGGCAGTCCGCTGCGGACGGCCGCGATGGCGATCAGCCCCATGGCAAAGACCAGGATGTAAGCGAAATAGTCGCCGACGCGCCCGGTCATCCAGCGCCGGGTAAACGCCCGCGCCGTGAGCTCCAAGCGGGACACGAGCCATTCGTAGACGGTGTTGGTATTGACCCGGCCGCCGCTCACCCGCGCCAGCACCGGCAATAGGCGGGGCAGCTGCCAGTACACGAAGGCACCAAGCCCGAGCGCCGCCAAGCTCATGCCGAGGGCCGGCGTCACGCCGTGCCATAGGCCAAGGTGCACCTGGGCGGGCCGCCCGAGCAGCGACGCCACCGCCGACTGCACAATCGTCCCCTCCACCAGCTGCGGGCGAAGACCGAGCGCCACGATGAACAGCGCCAGCACCGCCGGCGGCGCGAGGAGCGGCCAAGGCGCTTCATGGGGGGGCTTGGGCGCTCCGGTCGTCGGCTCACCCAAAAAGATCTTCACGGTGAGAATCAAGCAGTAGGCGGTGGTAAACACGCTGCCGGCGACCGCCAGCACGGGCAGGAGGGTCGTAAACCAGTTGGCGGTCACCGGCGGGTGCAGGAGGGCCTCCAGGACCATCTCCTTGCTCACAAACCCATTGAGCAGCGGCACGCCCCCCATGGAAAAAGCCCCCAGGAACATGAGC
>CALFSR010000181.1 GCA_937916565.1 uncultured Bacillota bacterium
GCCCTGACGGCGCTGGCCTTCATCATCGGCATCTTCGCCTCGGTGCTGCTGCACGAGTTCGGCCACGCCCTGGCCGCCCGGCGGTACGGGATTCGCACGCCCGACATCACCCTATTGCCCATCGGCGGCGTGGCGCGGCTGGAGCGGCTCCCCGAGCGGCCGGCCGAGGAGCTGGTGGTGGCGCTCGCCGGGCCGGCGGTCAACGTCGCCATCGCGGCGGTCTTGTACGTAGTACTTTTGGTGATGGGGTGGTCCAACCCGCTCAGCGGTTTCAGCCTTGTGGGCGGGAGCCTCCTCGCGCAACTTCTGGTCACGAACCTGTGGCTCGCCGTGTTTAACCTGATCCCCGCGTTTCCCATGGACGGCGGCCGGGTGCTGCGGGCCGTGCTCGCGGCGTGGCTCGGGCACGCCCGGGCGACGCAGGTAGCGGCCTCGGTGGGTCAGGCGTTTGCGTTTCTGTTTGTGCTGGCTGGTTTTTTTCTCAATCCCATGCTCATCTTCATCGGCCTGTTTATTTACCTCGGCGCCGAGAGCGAAGCTTCCACGGCGGTGCTGCGGGATTTCGCCGAGTCGATGCCGGTGACGGGCGTCATGGTGACCGACGTGCGGCCCCTGCACCAGCAGGCGCCCTTGTCGGAGGCGGTGGAGGCGCTCTTGCGGGGATCTCAAACAGAGTTTCCCGTCGTGGACGGGTACGGACGGGTGTGCGGGATTCTCGGGCGGGAGGACATGATCCGCGCCTTGCGCACGCTGGGGCCTGATGTCGCGGTGGCGGAGGTGATGCAGGCCAACGTGCCCGTGGTGCTCTGGACCGAGATGCTGCACGCCGTGTTTCCGCGGATGATGGACGGCAAGTACCCGGCGCTGCCCGTGGTGGATGGAACCGGGCGGCTCGTGGGCCTTTTGACCCGGGACAACTTGGCGGAGGTGCTCATGGTGCACAGCGCCATGACCCAGCAGCAAAGAGGTGCCGGCGGCCGTTTTGACGGCACGGGGCGGGTCTGGTGATGCGAGTATGGTGATGGCCCGGCGGCGCAGCGTGGTGTGGCTGGGCGTCTTGAAGCTCTCCGCCCGCCAGCTGCGGCAGCGGTGGCTTGAAAGCGCTCTCATCCTCCTTGGGATCGGGCTCGGCGTCGGCGTGCTGACGACGGGCCAGACGCTGGTGACGTTCCAGACGGTGGGCCTGCTCGAGCTGGTGGCCCAGACGTCGCCGTCGTGGCGGGCGGTGACGGTGCGGCCGGCGCAGGTGGACGTGACGAGCCAGTTTTTTGGCACGCAGTCGGTGCCGGCGGTGCCGGTGACGTTTGACGCCATGGAGCCGCCGGTGGAGCTGAGCCTGGCCGACGTGCTGGCCGTCCGGGACGAGGTGCCCGGGGTGGCGCTGGCCACGGTGGAGGCTGTGTGGCGTCAAGGCCCGGTGGTGGCCGTCGACGACTTGCCGCCGCTCGGGCCGGGGCAGCCGCAGCTGCTGGCGGAAGCGGTCACGCCCGACGAGTTCGCCTTCCGGGGAATCCGGTTTCTCGCCGGCGGTCCTTTCACGTGGGACGATCTGCTCGCGGGCCGGCCGTACATCGTGCTGGATGAGGCGAGCGCCCGGCGGCTTTTCCCGGATGCCGCGCCGGCGGATGTGGTCGGGCGGACGTTGACGGAGACGTCCGGGTCCCAAGGCTCCCGCTGGCAGGTCATCGGCGTGGCGGCGCCCGAGGAGGGCCTCCTGGCGTCCTTTATGCCATGGGCGCAGGGGGGCGATGTGGGGCACGGTTACGTCCCGGCGGCGGTGCAGCCGTGGCTTTCGGCCTCGGGCGGTACGTACGACCCCCTGGCGACCACGTTTGGCGCGGTCTATTTCACCCCCGAGAATGAGCGCTTGACATCGCAGCTCGTGGCTGCCATCGAGGCGTACTTCAGCCAGAAGTACGGGGCGGGCCGGGTGGAGGTGCGCAACCCGGAGGTCGAGAGGGAAGAGGCCATCAGCTGGATCCAGCCCGCGGCCACGGCGCTCCTGGTGCTGGCGGGGCTCGGCCTGCTCATCGCCGCGGTCAACATTTTGAACCTGTTTACGGCCCGGGTGCTGCGGCGCCAGCGCATTATCGGCACGAGCATGGCGCTGGGGGCGAGCCGGGGCTTGCTGTTTTGGCAGACGGCCAGTGAGGCGTTGCTTCTCGGCGTTACCGGGAGCCTGCTCGGCTTGGGGCTCGCGTCGGGGCTCGTGTCGGCGCTGCGGCTTTTTCTTATGCAGCAGATGGGCGGAGGCGAGCTCGTGGAGGGTATCTACGGGAGTTTCGGCTTGAGCCTCGGCGACGCGTTGGTGGGTCTTGGCACGGGCGTGGCGTTGAGCCTTTTGTTTGGGCTGTACCCGGCGCTCTTGGGGTCGCGGCAGGATCCGGTGGAAGCGCTGCGGGTGGAGTAGGGAGTGCGGTTATGAGCGCGTTTTGGATTCGCCTGCGCCGCAACTGGTTCCGCAACTTGCTGGCCATCCTCCAGGTGGCGCTTGCCATCGCCGCCGTGACAGCGGTGCTCGGGGAAGTGGTGCCCGTGTTGCGGGCGGGCTCCGAGCCTGAGACGGTTCCGTTTTCCGTCCGCTACGCGGTGCGGGAAGGCTTTGCCACATGGGGATTTCCCGTGTTTGGGCCGTCGGATGCGGAGTACCTCGTGCAGGAGGCCGGGAGCGTCCAGGCCGCTACGTGGTACCAATCCCGGTTTCCCAGCGCCATCCGGGTCGGCGACCAGCGCTACGTGGTGCGGGGCGAGGCCAGCGTTGACCTGGGGTTTGAGCAGGTCATGAACTTGCGCATGGTAGCGGGCAACTTCTTTACCGCGGCCGACGTGGCCGCGGATCAGCCCCGGGTGGCCATCGTGTCCGAGGCGCTGGCGTGGGCGGTCTTTGGTTCGGTGGACGTTGTCGGCAGCGTGATCAACGTGCGGCCCATGGAGGAAGCCCAGCTGCTGGCGGGCTACGCGCCGCCGGTGGACGCCGCCGCCGTTTATGGGGCGCCGGGGATGGACGTGCAGATCATCGGCGTTTTCGCGCCGCCGGCGGGTGCGCGGTACCTTGGATTCCCGTTTACGACGCCCATCGAGATCTTGTTGCCGGTGTCGGCCGCTGATGATCCGAATAAGGTCGAGGGGCAGATGTACGTGGTGGCCCGGCCCGGCATGGACCAGGCGCTGGTGGAGGAGGTGCGGGCGCTGCTTTCGGCCCGCATCGCGGGGCGGCCTGCAACGGCGCAGACGGTGCAGGGCCGCTCGCCCGAAATCCTCATCGAAGCCGGCACGTCCATGCAGTCGTTGCGGGAAGCGCAGCTGGAGGGGCTGCAGCTTTTGGCGGCCATGGGCATGGCGGCGCTGGTCGTTTCGGGCATCGCGATGTTTACGACGACGCTGGCCAACTTGGCGCAGCGCACCCGCTACATCGGCCTAAGCCGCGCCCTGGGCGCGACGCGGTCGCGGGTTGTGCGGGACGCGGTGACGGAGGCGGCTTTGATGGCGGGCTTGGGCGGGGTGCTCGGCGTCGTCTTTGCCTATCCCATGCGGCAGCTCATCATCCGGCCCCTGATGGACAGCTCCATTGGGACGCCGGCGGGCGCGGTGGATGTGCTGATCGTGGGACTGCTGGGCGTGCTTCTGGCCATGGCGGTCGGCGCCGCGGCGGCGCTCTACCCGGCGTGGACGGTGGCCCGGATGTCGCCGGCGGAGGCTTGGCGGGAGGGACGGTTGTGATGGCGGATAGAACCGGACCGCCTTTGGGCGATTTCAACCGGCCGATCTTTGGCGACCGGCGGGGGCGGGGCGCGGCGGCGCGGCGCCGGCCCCAGGCGGCACCGGGCGCGCCCGCCGCGCCGAGCACGCCGGGAGCGCCGGGCACGCAGGCGCCGCCGCGTACGCCAGCGCCGCCGAGCACGCCAGCGCCGACGGGCACGCCAGCGCCGACGGGCACGCCAGCGCCGACGGGCACGCCTTCTGCGCCGGCGGCGCCGGTGTCGCCCGCGGCAGGCGCCGTGCCTGCGGCTCAGCCTTCGGCCCGGCCGCCCGTCATCCCGGGCAAGCCCATCGCGCCCGGGGCGGGCGGCGCTCGGGGCCAGGGCGGCGGCGCGCCGCTCGTGATGGGAAAGCCCGTGCGCCAGCGCCGGCGGTTGGGGCTGCAGGTGCAGTTTCTTTTGTTCGGCCTCTTAATCATGGCGGGCGTCGCCTTCGCCGCCTACTATTTCCTCCGCCCGGCCGACACCCGCTACGTGCTGGACAGCTACCAGTACACGACGGTCACCCGGCGGTCGTTCCGTGACCTTATCGTCGGCACCGGTTCGGTCACCCCCGACACGGTGGTCGTCTTTAGCGCCCCGGCTCCGGCCCGGGTCACGGCAATTCACGTGGAGCCCGGCGACGACGTGGTGCAAGGGCAAGTGCTGCTCGAACTCGTTTCCGACGACTTGACCGACCGGGTGGAGGCGGCCCGGGGCGACCTGGAGCGGGCTCGGCTCGAAGCCGAACAGCACCGGCTGAGCCGCGAGAACGACATTGCCCTCAAGCGCCGCGAGCTCGCCGACGCCGCGCAAGCCTTGGCGGCGGCGGAGCAGCGGCTGCCGGCTTTGGAGGAGCTTTACACCCTGGGCGGCGTTTCCGAAAAGGAGCTGCAGGACGCCCGCGACGCGGCGGCGCAAGAGCGGGCGCGGGTGCAGCGGGCGACGGAGGCTTTGGCTTTGGCCGAGCAGCAGGCGGTTCTCGCCGAAGAGCAGGCCCAGCGCAACCTGCTCAACCTCGAGCGCCAGCTGAGCCGCCTCGAGGAGCAGCTGGACGCCCTCACCGTCCGCGCCGACGTGGACGGCCGTATCCTCGCACTTTCCGCCCGGGTCGGGCAGCACGTGGAGCGGGGGACGGAGCTCGTGCGCTACGCGGACATCCGCCGCCAGCACGTGGAAACGACCGTCACGCCGGAGCAGGCGGGCCGGCTTGCTCCGGGAGCGCGCGCCCTCGTGCGCCTGGGCGGGCGCGAGTTCCCGGCGTCTATCGCCTTTGTGGCGCCCCAGGCCACGACCGCGCAAGGCGCCCAAGGTTCGCAGCAGCGCACCGCCGTGCCCGTGCGCCTTGCCGTGGATCCGGAGCTGTCCCGGGAGCTGTGGCCGTTTGCCGAGGTGGCCGTCGAGATCGAGCTGGGCGTGCGGCCGGACCGGCCGGCGCTGCCTCGCGGCCCGTTCTTTACGACGGGCGACGCCGCTTTTGTGTACGTCATCGCGGCCGACGGCCGCACGGCCGAACGGCGGGACGTGCGCTACGGCGCGGTGGACGGGCAGTGGATCGAGGTCGTGGACGGGCTTGACCCCGGCGAACGCATCGTCTACAGCTCCTACAGCGCATTCCGCACCCATCGCACCATCGACCTGGTGCCGGAGGGGGGAAGAGCCGTTGACTGACCACACCGACGCTTGGACCGATGACGTCCCTTTGATCGAGCTCGTGCAGGTCAGCAAGGTGTACGACAACCTCAAGGAGCCCGTCGTTGCCCTCCGGGACGTGACCTTGGCCATGTACCGGGGCGAGTTCGTGTCCATCATGGGCCGCTCGGGTTCGGGCAAGTCGACGCTGCTCAACATCCTCGGCCTGCTGGACCGGCCGAGCCACGGCGAGTACCTGCTGGAAGGCGTCGACATCAACACGCTCAAAGATGCGGAGCTGGCCCGCATCCGGCGGGACCACTTCGGTTTCATCTTTCAAAGCTACAACTTGTTTCCCGAGCTGACCGCGACGGAAAACGTGGAAGTGCCCATGATCTACGCCGGCGTCCCGGCCCGCCAGCGGCGGGAACGGGCGCGGGCGCTCCTCGAGCACGTCGGCTTGGGCCATCGCCTCGACCACCGGCCCATGGAGATGTCCGGCGGCGAGCAGCAGCGGGTCGCCATCGCCCGCGCTTTGGCCAACTCGCCGTCGCTGCTCTTGGCCGACGAGCCGACGGGCAACTTGCCCACCGAACAGGGACGGCAGATCATGGAGTCCATCGCCCAGCTCAACGAACTGGGCATGACGGTCATCGTCGTCACCCACGACCCGGGGATCGCCCGGTGGGGGACGCGGCTCATCACCTTGGCCGACGGGCAGCTCATCGGCGATGAGTTCATTCCGGAAACCGAGCGGCAACGGCTGCAGATGGAGGAGGCGGATCACCATGAGCAAGTGGGCTAGAGCCGGACGTTGGCCGGCCGTGTTGGGGCTGCTGCTGGTGCTTTTCGCCGCGCCCGCCGGGGCGCAGGAGGATGCTCAAAGTTGGGCCCAGGCGATCCGGCTCACGGTGGCCGACGCCGTTCAGCACGCCCTGGTGCGGGCGCCGGAGCTGGCCCTGGCCCGTCTTGCCGTGGCCGAAGCCGACATCGGCCTGCGGGAAGCGGTCATCGGGCGCCTCGCGGGCCAGCCCGAATCCGCCTACCAGCAGGCCCGGGACAAGGTGCAGGAAGCTCGCGACGGCTACACCGACCAGCTGGTGCAGGTGGCCCTCAAGGTCGAAGAGGCGTACTACAACGTTCTCCGCACCGGCGAGCTCCTGCAAATCCAGCAAGGAAACCAGGAGCAGGCCGACCGGCAGCTGGCCGTGGCCCGGGCCCGGTTTGAAGCGGGGCTCATCGCCCGGCAGGATTTCCTCGAGGCCGAGCTGAGCCACGCGCAAAGCCTGGCCAGCCTGGAGAACGCTCGCCGCAGCCACGTGGACGCCCGGCGGCAGCTGGCCGAGCTCATGGGGATGCCGGAGGACGCCCCGGTTGTCCTGGTGGAGGAAGTCGCCTTTGCCCCCTTGAGCCTGAGCCTTGAGGACGCCCTCGCGGAAGCCGTCGCCCAGCGGGCTGAAGTGCTGCGGGCGGCCAGGGCCGTGGAGCAGGCCCGGAGGGATGTGGCCCATGCCGACACCCCGTACGCGGCGCCCGTGGAGCTGGTGCGGGCCCGCCTCAACCTCGAGCGGGCCGAGATCCAGTACGAGCAGGCCCGCACCCAGGTTATCCAGCAGGTGCGGCAGGAGTGGTACGGGCTGCAGGACGCCCAGCGCAAGGTGGAGATGAGCCGCCGCCAGGAGGAGCTCACCCGCACCCGGGCCGAGATAAGCCGGGCCCGCTACGAAGCCGGCCTCATCTCGCTGCTCGACCTCCTCAAGGATGAAGCGTCCTACGCGCAAGCCCGGCTCGACGCCGCCGGCGCCGTCTGGGACTACAACCTGGCCAAGGCCCGCTTCCTGCGCACCTTGGGCCGGCCGGAGCTGCCGCCGCTGCCGGAGGAAATCGCCGCGTACATGGCCGGCTGGGAGGACCTCGAGTGACGCGGGCGGTTTCCTTGCGGGCGCGGGCGCTATTAGCGGCGCTGGCGCTGGGGCTTGCCCTCGGGATTGGTCTGGGGCTTGCACCGGAGCTTGCTCTGCTGACCCCGGCCATGCCCGCTGCCGCCGCCCTGGCGCAGGCGCCCGGGGCCGGCGGGCCCGAGCCGCTTTACCTGTCCGCGGTTTTGGAGGAAGCTGCCGTGTGCGGACCGGGCTTTGCCAGCGCCAACTTCGCGGGGCAAGCGTTCCGGCTTGAACTTAAGGCGCGCCAAGCGCAGGCGAGCCTGCGGCCCATCATCGGCGCGAGGCAAGACCTGCACCCCGAGCCACGCACGCAGCCGGCCCTCAGGATCGAGTGGGACTTCCTCGAGTACATCACCCTGTCGGCCAACTTGCCCGAATCGGTAACCGTGGACTATACTCGCCCCTTGTGGCCGCCGGAGGACCGGTCGCTGCGGCGCGCCATCGAAGCGATGGATCTGTCGGTTAAGGAGCTTGAGCACGAACATGCGCTGGTCAGCGCCTACCGTGCGGTCGTCGACGCCTTTCACGCCCTCGCGAAGGCGCGCGCGGACGCGGCCCTGGCCACCGAGGCGCTGGCCCTGGCCCGGGAGCGGGCCGCCGCGGCCGGAGAGCGGTACGCCGCCGGGCAGATCGGCGTGCGGGAGTGGCAGGAGGCGCAAGAAGCTCAGCGCCAGGAGGAAGTCGCGTGGCACAAGGCGCAGTCCGCCGTGGTGCAGGCCGAGACGCGGCTTGTGCGGCTCGTGTGGGGCGCGTGCCGGCCCGGCCTTGACGGCTCGGTCCTGGCCGGGCGCGAGCTCATCGACGACCTGGCCTGGGAGCCCTTCATCTCCCGGATCGAGGCGGCGCTGGCTGAGCCGGAAACGGCCTGGCTCGATCGGGTCCTGGAGATGGACCTGGCCTACCAGCAGGCCGTGCTGGCCCAGATGCAGCAGGAGCAGGCGCTGGCCGAGGCCGAACGGGCCAGGCGTTTTAGCGTAAGCGCCAGCGCGAGCGTCACGGTGCCCGTGAGCGGGCCGTCGGCCGGGAAACCGAACTACAGCGCGAGCCTCAGCGCCAATCTCGACTTGAGCCGGCTCGCCGTCATCCAGGAGCAGCAGGCCGCGCTTACGCTGGCGTCCGCGTCCGTCCGCACCGAACAAGCCCGGCTGGACGCGCTGGACGCCGTTACCGGCGCCCGGATGGCCGTCCGGGACGCGCAGTTCGCGCTGGACGTGGCCGACCGGGGGGCGCGCCAGGCTGCTGAAAACTTGGACGTGGTGCGGCGGCGGTGGGAGGCGGGATTCGCGAGCCCCTTGGATGTGGCCGAGGCGGAGCTTGCCGCCGCCCGGGCCAAGGTCACGCTGGCCAAAGCTGAGGCCGACTTGCACTTGGCGTGGCTTGCCCTCGGAGTGCTTTTAGGCGTGCCGCTGCCCTAAGCGCCGGCGGAGCGCCGCAACGCGGCAGCGCAGCGGTGCGTTGCCGGCCTTTCTTTTAGCTCGCCGGGGGTTAGCGGTGCCGGCCGTTGGGGCTGCGGGGAGCGCCGGCGTAGGCCCCGTCCCGGCTCTGGTCGCCGGCCCCATCATGAGTGCCGCCGCCGTAGACCTCGCCCGGGACCGTGCCGTCCACCGGAGCGGCGGGCGGCTGGGCCGCCGCTACCTCGTTGCGGGACAGCCGCACCTTGGTCACCCGCTTGCCCTTGACCTCCAGGACGGCGACTTCGATGCCGGGAGCGATCATGAGCTTGTCGTGGGGCTGCGGCACCCGGCCGAGCTTGTAAAAGACGTAGCCGCCGATGGTCTTGGCCACGTCTTCGGGGATATTGAGGCCAAACTCCTCGTTGAGATCTTCGATCAGGTACCCTCCATCGACTTCCAGCGAGCGGTCGTCCAGGGCGACCGGATCGGTTTCACCCGCGTCGTGCTCGTCGAGGAGTTCGCCCATGATCTCCTCGATAATGTCGCCCATGGTCACCATGCCGAGCGTCTGGGCCCACTCGTCCAGGACGACGGCGATGGAGATGCGAAGCGACTTCATGCGGGTAAACGCCCGCTCGATAGGCAGCGTCTCCGGGACGAAAAGCACCGGGCGGATGATGTCGTCAAGCTCCTTGCCGCCCGACAGCTGCGCCCGGACGAGGTCCTTGATGTGCACGGCGCCGGTGATGTTGTCCAGCGTTTCGTCGTAGACGAGGACGCGGGAATAGGGGTGCTGGGCAAAGAGCTCCGCGATTTCGTCAATCGTCATGGTGCGGGGAGCGGCCACGATGTCCACCTTCGGCACCATGATCTCGCCCACGGTGGTTTCGCCGAACTGGAACACCCGGTGGATCAAGTCGTGCTCCTGTTCGTCCAAGACGCCTTGCTCTTGGCCCAAGTTTACGAGGGTGCGAATCTCCTCCGGGGTTACCCGCGGCTTTTCCGCCGGGTTGCCGCCCATCAAGCGGATGATGCCGTTGGACACCGCGTTGAGCAGGTACGTGACGGGTGCAAGCAGCTTCGTCAGAAACGCGATGGGACCGCCGACGATGTTCGCCGTGGAGTCCGCCCGGTACGCAGCGATGGACTTGGGCAGAACTTCGCCAAAGATGAGCACGATGACGGTCATGGCCGCCGCGGCGATGCCGGCGCCCCGGGCGCCCCACAGGTCAATGGCCACCGCCGTGGCGATGGTGGACGCGGTGATGTTCACGATGTTGTTGCCGATGAGGATCGTCGTGAGCATGCGCTGGGGAAACTCGAGCAACGCGAGGACGGTGCGGGCGCGGCGGTTGCCTTGCTCGCTCAGGTGTCTGAGGCGTAATCGGTTGACGGACAGGAGAGCGACTTCCGAACCTGAAAAGAACGCCGATAAGAGGACCAGACCAATCAGCGCCACCAGAAGCAGCACGCTACTTGGTCCCCCGTCGGAACCATCCATTCGGGCTGTGCCTCCAGCTTGCCGGCTGCAAGACCCGGCGCCTTGTGGGACCACCCACGGACCACCGGCGGCCGGGACGCGCAGCCGATTGTCCCGTTGCGCTCGGGCGCAATCGCGGCGTAGAAAAATCCAATGATACAATACCGCACCGCGCCCGGCTTGTCAAACGCCGCGGTTTCCTATTTTGGCCGTGGAAACGTCCTTGCGGGACTCCCGACCCGGCGGGCGCCAATACCCGGCCGGTCAGCACCGCTGCCCAAAGCTTACGGTCCCCGGAGGGCGGAAATGGCAAAGGCCCGGGCTCCGTTTTCGTAGAACCAGACAACACCGTGCAGCACCATGTCCGGCGGGGCGCACGCTTGTGAGGAGCTGGGTGATGGAAGTGCGAAACGCAAACGAAGCCGGGCGCGTCCGTCTGCGCTTGCCCGGGCCGGCGTTATCGATCTTTGCCGTGTCGGTTATCATCTTGTCGACACGGTGCCCTGCCCTGCAGCGGGTGGACGCCGCGGCCAGCGCGAGCGTAGAACAGAAGGCCGTCGCCTTGATGGCCGATGCGATCCGCGTCGTCGCCGAGGCGCGGCAAAGTGCCGCCGGCCCCATCGATCGGGCCGTCGACCCGGACGGCACGGGGCTTATCGGCGATGAGTGGAGCATCATCACGACAACCCTGGGCGACCTGCGGGCCAAGCGCACCGCCACGAACCCCTTGTGGGCGGCGTACGTGGTGAGGAAAATGCGCGAGGCGGGCGTCAACCCGGGCGACGTGGTATGGGCCACCTTGTCGGGGTCGTTTCCCGGCTTCAACTTGGCGGTGCTGGCCGCGGCCCAGGCGATGGGTGTGCGCCTGTACGCGGCGTCCTCCTTGAGCTCGTCCACGTGGGGCGCGAACCTGCCGGAGTTCACCTGGATCGACATGGAGGCGGCCGTGCGCCGGGCGGGCTTGTTCAACCAGGGTACGGCGGCGGTCTTTTTGGGTGGCCATCAGGATCGGGGCCCGGATCTGTTTAGCCTCCTGGCGGGCGATCCGGACGCCGGGGTTGCCGCCTTGCGGGCCGCGGCGGCCCGGCACCCCTGGCCTTTGCTAGAGCCCGCGAACCTCGCCGAGGCTGTGGCCTTGCGGCTTCACGCGCTCGTGCAGGCCAGCGGCGTCCGGCGGCCAAAGCTTCACATCAACGCCGGCGGGCCCCACGCGGCCTTGGGCGATTGCGTCGAGCCTTGGCCGTCGGGCCTGACGACCGGGGCACAGCCGTGCACCGGCGGCGAGCCCGGATTCTTGCACGCCATGGCGGCGGCTGGAGTTCCGGTGCTGCACCTTTTGGACGCCCGCACCCTGGCAGCCGAGGCCGGCATCCCCTTCGACGGGCGCTTTACGCTGGAGGAGAGCTTTGACTTTGGGAGCCATTCCGGCCACAGTGAGCGTGCCGTCCCAGATGCCAGCTTCGACATCGGTCCCGAGCGATAGGTATAATTGAATCACGAACATGCTGAATCGAATGGTGAGGCGAAACCCGGCACCCCAGGGGCGGGCCGAGGGCTGGAGCGGGCGAGGAGAGGGCTGGAGCGGGCGAGGAGAGAGCCGCAACGGGCAGGCCGGGGGCTGGCCGCAGCGGAGCGCCGGCCTGCGGCCGCAAGTCCCCCAGACGCTGCTCGGCGTCGGCCTGCTGCTTTTGGGGATCGCCGCCGGCAATCTGCTGCGCCCGGTGGACCTGCGGGTCGTGGACCTGATCCGCCGCGTCATCGTGGAGGACAACTCGGGCCTGCTGATCTTGATCGCGGCGCAGGTCACCTTGCTCAACAGCCTGCGGGTGCTGCCTCTTTACTTGGGCGCTTTCGTCTTAATGGAAGCGTACGTGCCCGCCGGCGGTCGCTTGACCCGGCGGCTGCTCGGGTACCTCATCCCGGCCCTGCTCGTCCCCTTGTCGTACCAGGTGATCCGCCTGGTCGGCACGCAGTACGACTTTGGCGTCCCGGCGGTGCTGTCGCTGGTGGGCGTCATCGCCGTGCACGCGTTGTCCCGCTACCCGCAGGGGCTCTTTTTCAAGACGGCTACCTTTGGCATGTTCAGCTTCGGTTGGCAGTGGCTGGGCATGGCGCCCCGCCTGACCGGCCAAGGCTTTGGCATGGGGGACCTTTCCATCGACGTCAAGACGACCGCCGCCTTTCTCGGCCAGGAAACCCTCCTCGACCAGTGGAGCTTTCTGTCGTGCGGGCTGTTTGTGGGCATCGCCGTCGTCATGGCCATGTTTATGGTGGACTACCGAAACCATATGGACTTGGTTCGCCGCCACCAGGCCCAAGAGCTCGAGCTGCGCCAGGCCGCCGTGAGGAACCTGGAAGCCCGCTCCCGGGCCGAGATGCAGCGGCTCGTGCACGATCTCAAAACGCCCCTCACGACGGTGCAGGGGCTTCTCACCCTCATCGCCATGACGGGAGACCAGGCCAAGACCGCGGAGTACGTGGCCCGGGTGGAGCAAGCCGTCGAGCGCATGAACCTGATGATCTCCGAGATCTTGCGCCCGGAAACCCGGCGCCGGGTAAAAGGCGCGGAGCTTGCCCGCATGCTGCACTCGCACGTGTCGGGGGCCCATTGGAAAGGCGTCCGGTTTGAAGTGACCGAGGAATTGCCCGACGTCGAGGTGAACGTCGTGCGCACGATCCGCGCGGTGGCCAACCTGATCCAAAACGCCCGGGACGCCATGGGCGACTCGCCCGAGCCGGTGCTGGTCCGCATCGCCCCCGGCGCGGCGCGCCTTTGCATTGAGGTCATCGACCAAGGTCCGGGGTTTCCCCCGGAGCTCACGGGGCAGCTTTTTACGCCCGGGTTCTCGACCAAGGGCAGCTCCGGCCTGGGCTTGAGTTTCGCCAGGGAAGTCATCGTCGAGCAAAACGGCGGCACGCTCGACGTGCGCAGCGTGCCGGGATTGGGAACGACCGTGCTGGTGACGCTGCCCCAAGCGTCCGCACCCCAAGACCGCCGGGAGGAGGGCAAGCCATGATGGTACAAGACCCGCAGGAGCGCAGGCTGGAGGCAAACCCGGACGCGCCCGACCCAAGGCCCACGCCCCTCAAGCCAGCGGAATCCACCGATGGCCGTGTCCGCATCCTGGCGGTGGACGACGACGTCGACATCCTGTATACCATCCGCGCCATCTGCGAAGCGGCCGGCTGGCACCTCGACGGCGCGTCCGACGGCCAGCAAGCCCTCGAGCGCCTGCGGAGGGGGCACGACTACGACCTCGTGCTGCTCGACTACCACATGCCCCAAATGGACGGGTTGACGCTCTTGCGCCTCCTGCGGGAGGACCACCCGTCGCTCCCCGTGCTGGTGCTCACCGTCGATGAAGATGAGGCGACGGCCAACGCGTTTCTCGACGCGGGCGCCACCGATTTCGCTTTGAAACCGATCAAGGCGCCCGACCTTATCGCCCGCATCCGGCTGCACCTGCGGCTCGCCGCCGCCGAGCAGCAACTGGAGCGCCGTCCTCCGGAGGAGCTGCCCAAGGGCATCCAGCGCCAGACGCTGGACGCCGTCGTCCACGCCCTCAAGGAACGCAGCGCCTACGTCACCCAGCAAGAGCTGGCCGAGATCACCGGTTTCGCCTACCAGACCGTATGCCGCTACGTGGCGCACCTGGAGGACGTGGGGCTTGTGGACGTGGAGCTGGACTACGGGCAGCTGGGCCGTCCCAAGAAACTGGTGCGCTGGCGAGAGAAACGGAAATAAACAGGTTCGCCGCGCCGGGCTGCCAAAGTACGGAACAAGCGGCAAGGCAAGAGGGGGCAGCCGATGGAAACGGGGCGGCGAGGAGGCTGGCGCTTAAGCGGCGTGTTGGTGCTCGCGGCGGCCTTGGCCGTAGCGTGGGTGACCGGCGCTGAGTTTGCCGCCAAGCACCAGCCCGATGCAATCATCCCTGGGCCGGGCGTTACGGCCGTGGGGCGCTTAAGCGACTACCATAAGGGGCTGGCCGGCGGCCCCGGCGACACCGACGTCTACATCCTGGAAGGTGCGCAGCCGGGCGCGACGGTGCTGGTGCTCGGCGGAACCCACCCGGACGAGTTTGCCGGTCTTATGGCCGCTGTGCTGCTGGTGGAGCGGGCCGAGGTCCAGCAGGGCCGGCTCATCGTCATCCCCCAGGCCAACGCCAGCGGCTTTACCCACAACTTGGCCGGGGAAGGCCATCCTGCCTATATCGACATCGAAACCCCGGGCGGGACCCGGCGATTTCGCTACGGCGCCCGGGCCACCAATCCGGTTCACCAGTGGCCCGACCCGGACGTGTACGTGCAGGCGTCGGGACAGCAGCTTTCCGGTTCGGAAACCCGCAACTTGAACCGTGCCTACCCCGGCCGGGCCGACGGTACCTTGACCGAGCAGGTCGCCTACGCCGTCATGCGCCTCATCGAGCAGGAAAACGTCGCCATGGCCTTTGACCTGCATGAGGCGTCGCCCGAGTATCCCGTCATTAACACCATCGTCGCACACCCCCGGATGATGGAGCTCGCCGTCATGGCCATGATGGACCTGGAGATGCAGGGCATCGCCATCGGCCTGGAGCAGTCGCCCGCGGCGCTGAGGGGCTTGAGCCACCGGGAATGGGGCGATTTCACGGACACTTTGGCGGCCCTCTTTGAGAGCGCGAATCCCGCCCAGGGCCGGCTGCGGGGCCGCACCGACGCCGAGTTGGTCCTGGAAGGCAAAGACGAGCAGTACGAGCGGGCGGCGAAGCTGGGGCGCCTCTACGTGCCCTTTGGGCCGGAAGGCCACCCCATCGAGTCGCGGGTCGGCCGGCACTTGTCGACGCTCCAGGCGTTTTTCGGCATGCATAGCCTGTTCAACCCGTTGGACGGCATCGTCGTGACGGGCGTTCCGGGGTACAACGAACTGCTGGCCAATGGATTGGGAGCCTACCTCCAGTCCCCGCAGAGGTGAGGCAGACAGCGGCCCCGGCGCTGGCCGATCGCGGCCAAGCATGGACGACGGCCGCCCGGACAGGGACGGCGAGCATTTGGAGGCGCTTCGGCTTTGAGTGAAGCAGTGCTGTTCATCGTGATGGTGGTCGCGTTCATAGCGCTCGCCGCAGCCCGGCTGCCGGTTTCCTTATCGCTTTTGGGCGCGGCCGCGCTCGGGGCGCTGCTCGGCGGAGAGGGCCTTGCCCTGCGCCACTTGGTGGAAGGCAGCTTTCTGTATCTGGACGCGCTGCTCATCATCGTGACCGCCATGGCGTTTATGGCCGCCATGCGTACGTCGGGTGCGTTGGCCGACATCGCCCGGCAGCTGGTGCGGGCGTTTGGGAGCCGCCCGGTCGTCCTGCTGCCCGCGCTCATGCTCCTGGCCATGCTGCCGGGCATGTTGTCGGGGTCGTCGACGGCCTCCGTGCTGACGGCCGGCGCGTTGGTCGGGCCGGTCTTGATGGCCCTCGGGCTCGATAAGCGGCGGGCGGGCGCCTTCATCGCCATGGGCGGCGTCTACGGCCTGGTGGCTCCTCCGGTGAACCTGCCGGTTATGATTATCGGGGCAGGCATCGATATTCCCTACGTCGGTTTTGAAGGGCCCCTGCTCTTGGCGTCGGTACCCGTGGCTATTCTCACCGCCTACATCGTCGGCTGGCCGCTTTTGCGGCGCGGCGGGGCGCAAGTGCAGGTTGCCTTGGATGCCATGGAGGAGGCTGCGGCCCACAGCCACGAGGGCGGTCCGGGCGAGCTGCTCACCGCCGCAGCATCCAGCAGCCGGCCAGGCATGCCGCTTACCGGGTTTTGGGCGTGGGCACCCCTCTTGTGGGTGGTGCTGTCCATGGCGGCGAGCCGGCTGGCAGTCTCCTGGCTGCCGGACCTGGGGCTTGCTCTCACGTTTGCCGTCGGCGCCCTCGTCACTTTTCTCGTCAGCCGGGTGCCGGGTTGGCTCGGCGCCGTGCGGGGCGCCCTGCGGCAGGCCTTGCCCGTGCTGGGCATTCTCGTAGGCGTCGGAGCGTTCATCCAGGTGATGACCCTCATCGGAGGGCGCGGCTGGATGGTGGTCAGCTTTCTGAGCTTGCCGGCTGCGTTGCTGTACGCCGCGGCGGGGTTGGGCGTCCCGCTCTTTGGCGCCGTATCCGCGTACGGCGCTGCGTCGGTGCTGGGCGTGCCGCTGGTGCTCGCGTTCCTTGACACCGGCAACGTGATCGTTATCGTTTCTGCCATCTCGCTTCTGGCTGCGTTGGGTGACCTTATGCCGCCGACGGCCCTGGCGGGCATCTTTGCGGCACAAGTCGTGGGCGAGCGTCAATACGGCCGGATCTTGGCCGTCTGCGCGCCGCTGGCCCTGTTGACCATCGCGTACGCCGTCGGCATGATCTTGCTGGCGTAAGGACGGGGAGGAGAGCGTCCATGGACGTCATCATGTTGCTGTACAGGGTGCTGGCGCTCCTGGTGGCCGTCGGGTGCGCCGTGGAGGTTCTTACCCAGCGCCGCCTGCGGGACCAAGTCGTGGCGGCCGTCGTCCTCGTCCCGCTCCTGCTGCGGTTTCTCCTCATCAAGTAGGCTGCGCTGCCCCGCCGAATCGCGGCAGCGGGCGAACCGGCTCCATGGCTTGCCATGCGATAGGGCTCACAATGCGATAGGGCTCATGGTGCGAGTTCATCGTGTACAGCAAAAGAGGTGGCCGCCATCGGCCACCTCTTTGCTGTCTGTTGTCGAGTCGTTGTCCGTTGTCGAGTCGTGTAACGTGCCTGCCTGTGGGGGCGAACCCTAAGGTTTCCGGCCGCCGGCGTGGGTCTTGGTCCCGTCCCTGAGACTTACGGCCGGGCGGTCGGCGTGTTGAGCCAAGGGCCTATGCCGTCCCGTATGAGGTCCGCGTAGGTGGGCACGCCTTCGTAGGTCATGGGCGGCAGGCCCAGAAGCTCCGTGGCGTCCAGGACCGCCCGGATGGCGGCCAACTGCCGGCCGACCCGGTCATACAGCGGGTTCACCGGGTCGTTGACCGGATCCTGGTTGGGCACGCCCGGCGTCTGGCCGGGGTTGGGGGTTTCCGTGAGAAACGCGAGCGCCTTCGTGTGGTCACCCCACTCCCGGTGGCTCAAGCCCCGGAACTCGGGCCGCGACTGCTCCAAGTTGAAGTGCAGGCCTTGGCCGCTCAGGTCCAGGATGGCGTACACGGCCGGCTCCATGGCCCGCTCGTGGGCGACCAGGGTGTTGGCCAACCGGGAACCGACGCTGGCTTCATGCAGGTCAAAGGCGATGTCGACGTTCTCTTGGATGAGCAGTTGCACGATGGCGTACGAAATCTGCTCGGTCAGCGTCCCGTCGGCCTTGCCGGGGT
>CALFSR010000182.1 GCA_937916565.1 uncultured Bacillota bacterium
GGGCGGCCGCTTCCATTCTCAAGCCACGAACCGTCGCCGGCCAAAGACACGATGGCTGGTCCAGACGCCGTCGCCGGCCTTAGGAGTCCTCCACGCGGCCGGCGATGTCTTCGACGATGATCGTTCCGACCATGCCCATCAGCTGGTGCGCGCTGACGGTACATAAGATTGAGTACTCACCCGGCTCGGTGAACAAGAAGCTCCACTCCTCGCCCGGCTGCAGGATCGGCGACTCGAACAGCCCCGGCTGCGTGCCCACCTTGGGGCTCGAGCCGTGGACGACGTTGTGGGGCCGGTCGTCCTCGTTGGCAAACACGACCATCGTCCCGGGACGGATCCGCACCACGTCCGGCACGTAGCGCAAGTTGCGCATGACTACCGTCACCGTTTCGACGGGTTCGGCGCCGGGCGCGACAGCGGTCTCCGCGGGCCGCTGCAGCGACTGGTCCGCATCAAGGAAACCGGCGAACAAGACCACGACGATGGCCGCCATGGTCACCAGCCGGGCGAGGGGGGTCAGCAACACCGTTCACTCCTTGAGAGGCAGTCTAACAAAGGCCCGTCTGGCCTCGGGAGGTACGGACCTCCCGCAAAAAAGGGACAAATGTCCCACGACGCCGCAGGGAAATCGGTGGTGCCGGCAAGGCGCGCCGCGACAGCGCTCCCGCCGCCGGGCTCGCCCAAAGCGCCCGGCGGGCTCCTGCGGCCTTCGCACCCACAATGCAGGGAATCCCCATCGACTTACGAAGATTATTTGGATACACCCTATGGAGGTGTTGCCGGCATGTCCACGCACAAGCCCGGGCCTGCGACGGTCTCTCCCGCCCAGCGGATCGCGTATCCGGCCCTCGGAGCGGCGCTGGTCACCGTCGCGACCATCTTCATCCAGATCCCGATGCCCGCCGGGCAAGGCTACGCGAACCTCGGCGACGGCGTCATCTTTATCCTGGCCGCCCTCTTTGGTCCCCTCGTGGGGGCAGCCGCCGGCGGCATCGGCTCCGCCCTGGCGGACGTCCTCACCGGCTACGCGGTGTGGGCGCCGTTCACCCTGATTATCAAGGGCCTGGAGGGCTGGATCGCAGCCAGGCTCGTCCACGAGACGTTCCGCGCCCGGGGCTTGACGCCGCCGGTGCTGCTCGGATTCGTCGCGGCCGCCCTGTGGATGATGGCCGGCTACTTCCTGGCCGGTGCGCTCCTGGCCGGCAGCTGGGAAGCGGCGGTCGTCGGCCTCCCCTTCAACGCCCTGCAAGGCGGCGTGAGCCTGGCCGCGGCGTCGGCGCTGCTTGGCACCTTGCGGGCGGCCCTCCGGGGCACGGCCCACTCAAAGCGCCCGACGGCCGGGTGAGACCAGGCACCCGTGGGGGTTTGAGTGGCCTTGAACCCCCAAGGGAAGGAACAGCGCCGCGGGCTCGGGAATGGTTGCATGGGACGCGCCGGTCCCGGCCCGCCCGGCGTCCGGCCGTTTCCGACCAGCAGCGCTTTTATGGAAAGGATGTGTGCGCCGTGGTGACCTCCACATCGCGCCGGTGTGCGGCCGGCCGGGGGTTTGGTATGGTCCTCGGGGCCATGCTGCCGGCCCTTTTTGTCGTCCTGCTCCTGGTCCCGCTCACACTGGCAGCCGCCGACGACGATGTGCCGCTGATCCCGCGCGAGCTTCTGTTTGGCAACCCCGAGCGGGCGGCCGTGCGCATCAGCCCGGACGGCAAGTACATCAGCTTCCTGGCGCCCAGCGAAGGCGTGCTCAACGTCTGGGTCGGTCCGCTGGACGACCCGGCCGCGGCCCGGCCGGTGACCCACGACCGGGGCCGCGGGATCCTGTCGTATGACTGGACGTACCTGGACGATTACCTCGTCTACGCCCAGGATACGGGCGGGGATGAGAACTGGAAGATCTACAGCGTCAACGTGGCCACCGGCGAAACGCGCCTTTTGACGCCTGCCGAGGGCGTGGCGGCCTTGGTCTGGGCGGTTTCCCCGCGCCATCCCGAGGAAATCGTCGTCGGCCTCAACGACCGCATCCCGATGTTCCATGACCTGTACCGGATCAACCTGCGCACGGGCGAGCGGGAGCTCCTCTTCTTAAGCGAAGGCGAGTTCAACTACGTCCTCGACCTGGACTACAACGTCCGCTTCCGCGCCTTCGTCACGCCCGACGGCGGGACGTTGGTGCTGCAAGAGGTCGCCGGACAATGGCAGCCTTTTGCCGTCATCCCCATGGAGGACAGCCTGACGACCGCCGTGATCGCCCTGGACGCCAGCGGCCGGTACGTGTACATGACCGACAGCCGCGGGCGGGACACGGCCGCGCTGGTCCGGGTCGACCTGGAGACGGGCGCCGCCGAGGTGCTCTACGAAGACCCTCGAGCCGACATCGGCAACGCGATCGTCCACCCGGTGGAAGGCATCCCGCAAGCCGCCGGATCCATCTACGAGCGGTGGACGTGGACCGTGCTGGATGAGCGCATCGCCGCCGACATGGAGTTCCTGCTGGGCGTGGCCGACGGCAACCTCGAAGTGCTCAGCCGCACCAACGACGACCGCACGTGGCTCGTCGCCTATGAGGTAGACGACGGCCCCGTCCGCTACTACCGCTACGACCGGGACGCCCGGCAGGCGACGTTCCTCTTTACCAACCGGCCGGCGCTTGAGGGGTACACCCTTGCCCGCATGCACCCCGTGATCATCCGGTCCCGGGACGGCCTCAACCTGGTGAGCTACCTGAGCCTGCCGCCGTGGCATGAGCCCGAGTCCGGCCTCACGCCCGCAGAGCCCCTGCCGATGGTCCTGGAAGTCCACGGCGGCCCGTGGGCCCGGGACTACTGGGGCTATTACCCCGTCCACCAGTGGCTGGCCAACCGGGGCTACGCGGTGCTCAGCGTCAACTTCCGCGGCTCCACCGGCTTCGGCAAGGCGTTCCTCAACGCCGGAAACCGCGAGTGGGGCGCCAAGATGCACGACGACCTGGTGGATGCGGTCCGGTGGGCCATCGACAACGGCATCGCGGACCCGGACAAGATCTGCATCACCGGCGCCAGCTACGGCGGTTACGCGGTGCTCGCGGGGCTCACCTTTACGCCCGACCTGTTCGCCTGCGGCGTGGACATCGTCGGCCCCTCCAACTTGGTGACGCTCCTCGAATCCATCCCCCCCTACTGGGAGCCCCAGGTGGAGCAGCTCGTCAGCCGGGTGGGCGAGCACCGCACGCCGGAAGGCCGCGAGTTCCTGCTCTCCCGCTCGCCGCTGACGTATGCGGACCGGATCCGCCGGCCGCTGCTCATCGCCCAGGGCGCCAACGACCCGCGGGTCAAGCAGCAGGAGTCGGAACAGATCGTGGCGGCCATGCAGGCCCACGGCATCCCGGTCACCTACGTGCTGTACCCCGATGAGGGCCATGGATTCGTGAGCGAGCCAAACCGGATGTCGTTCTACGCCGTCCAGGAAGCCTTTCTCCACCAGCAGCTGGGCGGCCGCTTCGAGCCCATCGGCGACGACCTGGCTGGGTCTTCCATCACCGTCCCGGTCGGCGCCGAGCACGTGGAGGGCCTCGCCGAAGCTCTCGCACGGCTTGAGCGGTAGACGGAAACCTGCGGCGCCCGCTATTGCCGAGCGGCGGGCGCCGCTTCGCTTTTCTTTTGCCCGCCCGGTGGGTCAGCCCGGCCGCCTGCCGGAATCCCGGCGGCCTGTTCCCGGCGGGTATTGGCAACTTCTTCCTCTATTTCCAACACCCCCCTCCCCCGCCGCGGAGGATTGCCGCTCCGCCCGTTCGAACCTTTCAGGAAGGCGCCGGCTTGAGAGGGACGGCGCGCCGCGACTCAGGACGAACGGAAAGGAGGGTGCCTGTGCTTGAGCTGATCGGCTTTATCGTCGTCCTGTGGTTTTTGTGGGACAAGATCATGCCCAAGTGACAACCGCACGGGCCGCGCCAAGCGAAAGGCCGGGGGGCAGGAAAGGGCACGGGCCGTGCGGAAACTCGGGGTAACGTATCGTGAAGGAGGCCGCTCGGGGACAGGATGGTGCGCGCGGGCGTCCTGTTGTTGATGATCTTGGCCGTGCTGCTGGCGGGCGGCCCCGGTTCGCCTGCCGCCGAGCGGACGTTGGCGCAGGACCAAGCCTTCTCCGGTTCCGCCCCGGGGCAAGCCGTCCCGGCCGTCCACCAGCCGACCGTACAGGACCTTTGGCAAGTGCAGGCCGTCCTCCGGGCGCTGGGGATGTACGACGGGTCCCTGACGGGGGCCTTTGACGCGGCCACGAGCGCCGCCCTGGAGCGGCTGCAGCGTCGCTACGGCCTGCGGCCGACCGGCGTTCTCGACCAGGATACTCTGGCCTTCTTGGGCGGTCCCGCCGACCTTCTGGACCGGCAGGCGCGTTTTCTGTACACCGTCCAGCCGGGCGACACGTTGTCGGAGCTCGCGGTGCGCTTTGGCGTATCCGTACCCCGCATCTTGCGCTACAACCCCAACGTCTCGTCCGCGAACCGCATCTACGTCGGCCATCAGCTGGTCATTCCGGTGGAGTTTCCCATGCCGGCCCAGTACGAGGTGCTCCGGGTGCAGGTGCTGCCCGAGCGGTTTCTCGGCTCCTATCTCGTCAACGTGGCGTTTGCCGACGCGGACCGGTTGGCCGACGACCTGGCGACCTTGCTGCGCCAGAAGGGCTTTGAGGTGCAGTACGAACACCGGGCGCTGGACGGGATCACGGTCCGCAACCAAAGCATCGGCCTAGGTCGCATCACCTTTAGCCCCTACCGCTCCGAATCCCTCACCCGGGTAGACGTGGGGCTGCTTGTGGCCAGCGGCGACGCCGCAAACCTATAACAGCGGCCCCGGCGTCATCCGTCGACGACGAGCTTGTAGCCAAACCCCCGCACCGTCTGGATGAGGCCAGCTCCCTCCCGCTCGGCTTCGAGCTTGCTGCGCAGGAAGTAGATGTACTTTTTGACGTCCTCGGCCGAACCGTCATGCACCCGCTCCGGCCACACCGCCTGCAAAATCTCCTGGGTGGAAAACACCCGCCCGGGCCTGGACGCCAGGAGCCGCAGCAGCTCGTACTCCTTGGGGGAGAGCGCGACCGGCCGTCCGGCTAGGCGCACTTCCTTGGCCTCGTCATCTACGACCAAGGGCCCTACCGCGATGACGCTGCCTGAGGTCTTGGCCTGCGCCCGCCGCATCACGGCGCGAATGCGGGCGTCGATCTCTTTGAGGTCGAAAGGCTTGGTGACGTAGTCGTCGGCACCTTCCGTGAGACCTCGCACCTTGTCGTCGGTGCTGTTGTTGATGGTCAGCATGATGACGGGTACCGAGCTCAAGCTGCGGATCTCCCGGAGGACGCTCCAGCCGTCCATGTGCGGCATGTTGACGTCGAGCAGCACCAGGTCCGGATCGTGGGCCAGGAAGCTGTGCAAAGCCTCCCGGCCGTCGGCGGCCGGAAGCGTCTCAAAGCCTTTGGCCGTCAGAAATTTAGACAAAAGCCGCAGCGCCGACGGATCATCTTCGGCGATCAGGATCTTGGTCACCGCCGCCAACCTCCTCGCGCTGACAATATCTTGAGATAGCGCTCGCGCCACGCCTTGGTCTCCGCGAGCGCCCGGGCCACCGGCGACTTGGCCGCGGCCGGTGGGGCCGGCACCGGCGCGCCGGGAGCGGCCTGCGGCGCGTTCGTGCGGGCGGGCGCGAGCCCCGCCGGCAGCGCCCCGGGCGTCGCCCCGGCACCGCCGGGCAACCCGGATCCGGCTCCTGCGCCCACCGTCGCCGCCCCTGGCGCCGCCCCTTCGCCTTCCTGCGGCACGGCGCCGGCGGGCGGGTCTCCGGGCAGGGTGACCACAAAACAGGCGCCGCCGCCGGGTGCCTCCTCCACGGTTACGTCGCCGCCGTGGGCCCGGGCGTAGCGGCGCACCACGGCAAGGCCGAGCCCGAGGCCTTTATGCTCGCCCGCCTCGTCCTTATGCAGCCGCTCAAACGGTTCAAACACCCGCTCCCGGTCTTCGGGCGCGATCCCTGGCCCGCTGTCGATAACGGAAATGCGCACCCCGCCCTCGGCCGGCTGCTCGACCCGCACCGCAACCCGGCCTTCCGGCGTGTACTTCACCGCGTTGTGCAACAGGTTGATCAGGATCTGCTTGATCTTGGTCTCATCCGCTTGGACGGTTTCCACGCCCCCCGGTTCAACGACCAGGTCAAGCCCTTTGCGCTGGGCCAGCGGCCGCACGTAATCCATGGCTTGGGTGACGATGGCGGGCAGCGCCACCGCGGTCACGTGCACCCGGTCGGTGCCGGAGGCATTGAAGTTGAGGATGTTGTCAATGAGCGACAGCAGGTGATTGCCGGCGGCCAGCACCGCGTGGATGTCGGCTCGCTGCTCCGCGGTCAGCGGCCCGTCGACGCCCTCCAGGAGCAGCTGGCAGTAGCCCCGCACGCTGTGCAGGGGCGTCTTAAGCTCATGCCCGATCATGGCCAGAAACTCCGACTTGGCCCGGTAAGCGGTGCTCAGCTCCGCATTGACCCGCTGCAGCTCATCGTTGCGGCGGGCGATCTCCTCCGCCATCCGGTTAAAGGCGCGGGCCAAGTCTTGCAGCTCCTGCGATCCTTGGATGGAAACCCGGGCGCCAAAGTCGCCCGCGCCCAGGCGCCGGATGGACGCCATGACCCGCTCAAGGGGCTTTAAGATGGCCGAATAGAGGCCAAAGGCCAGCGCCGCGCCGAAGGCGGTAAAGAGGCCCGTCAAGCCCATCATCACCGCCCAGTTTTGCCGCACCTTCTCCTGTACCACTTCCAAGGAAACGCCGAGGCGGACGTAACTTGGGCTCGGCTCGCCGGGCAGCATGCGCACGAGGTCCAAGTGCAGGTAGCGGTCGGTCAGAAGCTCCCTCAGCGCCGGCAGCGAGGCCGGGTCGGTTTCCACGGGGAAAAGGAGCGCCGGCGTCAACGCCGACTCGGTCACGACGCGGCCCGCCCGCACGACCTGCGCGTACAGCACGTCGCCGATGGCCATCCGGTGGGTCAGCATGTTGAGGCTGAGCTCGCGCTCAAGGGGATCGATGATGCTCATCAGGCGCACGGCTTCGCCGGCCAACTCCGCGACGAGCTGCTCGCCCCGGGTGACCAGCTGCTCCCGCAAGTCCACGGTGGAACGGTACGTGGCCACCGCCGCGAGGGTCAAGGACAACAGCCCGCTGAAGGCCACCATGGCCATGATAAACGTGACTTTTAACGGCCTTGGCCGAAAAGGCTTCGGATACAGCCGCTCCCGCATGCGCGCCCGCTCTCCCGCCCGCCGGCGCCGCGGCACGACCGCCACCGGCGGCCGGCGTTGTCGCATGGGAGTTCTCCCCGCCGCCAGCCCGGTTCCTCCCCCGGCCCCGGGCTTGACCCGCTTTCCCTCGCTTTTCCACCGATTTAAGACCTCACGGGCATGCACCTTGAATGGCTTTCCCACACTCGGGGTTTTAGACTGAAGACAACGGGTCACGGGGCAAACGCCCCGCCACCTCACGATGAGGCTGACGAGACGAACTTGCAGGAGGTGATGATCCCCCCTGACCTGCGGCGCCAGGGATTCTCAAGGACACTCCCCGACCCCCGGACCCCTGGCAGCCGCTCCCCTTCGGCATCAGCAAACGATATCCCCGCGCGCAAGGGGGCTGCCCAACGGGCGGCCTTCTTGCTTTCCGCGCCCTGTGCGCCCGTGGGGACGTCCCGCACGGGTGGCTCTATCCGCTCCGTCTACGGTTTCCCCCGCGGCCGGCCGAGCGGAGCGTCCCACCCGGATTTGCCGGCCATGCAGGACCCCGTAGGTCGATGGCTAATTGACTTGCGGGAGGCGAAACGTCAATGAATCAACAATTGACCGACCGTCCGCGCTCCGCGGACATTTTGGCGGAACACAACCGCTGGGTGGCCCGGGCCAAGACGCCCCACGTGGGATTTGTCGCGGCCAAGGCGCGCGGCGCGGTGCTCACGGACGTCGACGGGCGCGAGTACATCGACTTTTCCGGCGGCGTCGGCTCCTTAAACGTGGGCCACTGCCACCCCAAGGTCCTGGCGGCCGTGCGGGAGCAAGTGGAACAGTTTATGCACACCGACTACGCCGTGGTGCCGTACGAGGTGTACGTCCAAGTGTGCCGCCGCCTGTGCGAGGCCGCGCCCGGCAGCACGCCCAAGAAGGCGCTCCTTTTCAACACCGGCGCCGAAGCCGTCGAAAACGCCATCAAGATCGCCCGCTACGCCACGGGGCGGCCGGCCATCATCGCTTTCGAAGGCGCGTTCCACGGCCGTACCTACGGGGCCGTGTCGCTCACAAGCCGCGTCCACCCCTACAAGGCCGGGTTCGGGCCGTTCCTGCCCGAGGTGTACCGGGTTCCCTACCCCAACCCGTACCGGGGCGTCACGACCGACATGGTCATGGAGAGCCTCCACCGGCTGTTTAAGACGGGCGTCGCCGCGACCGACGTGGCCGGCATCATCGTCGAGCCCATCCAGGGTGAAGGAGGCTACATCGTCCCGCCCGACGATTTCCTGCCGCGCCTAAGGGAGCTCGCGGACGAGCACGGCATCGTGCTCATCGTCGACGAGGTGCAGACGGGCTTTGGCCGCACCGGGCGCATGTTTGCCTGCGAGTACGCGGGCATCGAGCCCGACGTGATGACGGTGGGCAAGTCTTTAGGCGGCGGCCTGCCGCTCAGCGCCGTCGTCGGCAAAGCGGGGATCATGGACGCGCCCATCCCGGGCGGCCTTGGCGGTACGTTCCCCGGAAACCCGGTGGCGTGCGCCGCGGCGCTGGCCGTGTTTGACATCATCGCGGAGGAAAACCTGCTCGCCCGGGCCGATCACATCGGGCGCGTCATGATGGACCGCATGGGCGATTGGCGCGACCGGTTCCCCTTTGTGGGCGATGTGCGCGGCCGGGGCGCCATGATCGGCATGGAGATCGTCAAGGACAAGACCAGCAAGGAGCCGGACGGGCCGCTGACGAGCCGCATCGTCCGCCAGGCGTGGGAAACCGGCGCCATCATCCTCCAGGCGGGCGTCGACGGCAACGTCCTCCGTTTCCCCATGCCCCTTGTCATCACGGACGAGCAGCTCAACCGGGGCCTAGACATCCTCGAGCAGGCGATGATCGCGGCCGCCGGCCAAGGCTAAGGTCTCACGCAATCCCGTCGCCCCGCAAGGCGCACCGCGGGCGGCCCGCCGTCAGCGCTGGATCCGGACGGGGTCGGCTCCGGCCGGCACCGGCTCCAGCACGATGCGCTGGCCGCCCACCGGCGTGCCGCTCACGTAAACGCTCGCCCATCCGGCCAAGTCGCCGGGCTGCACGGTGTCGCCGCCGCTCCGGGGCACCCACGCGAGCACGTCCCAGACGCCCGTGGGCACATGCTGGACGGTAAACCCGCCCTGCGGCCGGGCCCAGACTTCCTGCTGCACCGCAAAGGCGCTTCCCTCCCGCCGGCCCAGGAGCACCCGCACATCCTCAAGCCCCGGCGGATCCGCCACCGTCAAGGCGCCGAAAGCGTCCAGGAAACCGCACGGCCCGTAGCGCTCCGCATCGTACGCGCCGAGCCCGCTCCCGCGGGCCGCGCCGAGGCAGAGGGCCGCCTTGATGCGCTCAGGCTCCGTGACGCCCGCGGCGTGCAGCAAAGCCGCCACGCCGGCCACGTGGGGCGCGGCCATGGAGGTGCCCTGGGAGCCCTGGTACTCGGGGCCTGCCGTGCGGTTGGCGCTCCAGACGTCCCAAGAGCCGCCGCCGCCCGGGGCGAACAACGTAACGTGCGGCCCATAGCTCGAGTACCAGGCGCGCTGGGGGCCGCCCGGTCCGGGGTACAGGGCGCCGACGGAGATGACCCGCGGGTCGCACGCGGGGAAAAAGGGACTTGCGTCACCGGAATTGCCCGCCGCGGCAATGACCGTGACGCCCCGGCGATACGCGCGCTCGAGCTCTTCGGCCAGCGCGGAGGCTGACAACGCCCCGACCAGCCCTGCCTCCGTCCCCAGGCTCATGTTAATGATGTGGGCGCCGTTGTCCACCGCCCAGCGTACGCCCGTCGCGACCACGTCCAGCGTGCCCATGTAGCCGGTGCCGCCCGCGCCGTCCCGCCAGCGCAGCACCCGCACGGGCATGATGCGGACGTCCCACGCGACCCCGGCCCCGCCGGCGCCGTTGTTCGTGAGCGCGCCGATGATGCCCGCCACGTGGGTGCCGTGGGCCAGCGCGCCCGGCGGCCCGTCATCGCTCAAGGGGCCTTCCCGGCGCGTGAACGCGTCATAAGGCTTGTACCAGCGGGCGTCGCCCATGTCCGGATGGTCCATCTGAAAGCCGCCGTCCAGCACCGCCACGATCACCGTGTCGCTGCCCGTGTGGCCCGCGGCCCACGCCTCCGGGATATTGGCCATCTCAAAGTGCCACCGCTGCCGGCCGTATTCGGGATCGGCGGGCTCCACGGCCAACCCGGTGAAGACCCGGTTTGGCTCCACCGATCTGACGGAGCCGTGCCGCTGCAGCACCTCGTAGGCCCTAAGCAGCGCCAGCCGGTCCGCCGAGCGGGCGAGATAGGCGTCGAGAACGTCGTTGTAGTCGACGATCTCCAGGCCGAGGGACTTAAGCAGCCCAGCGGCCCTCCCGGGGCTGATCCCCGTGTGAAACCGGACCACCAGTTCTTCGGCGTCAAAGGGCAGCCACGGGAGACCCACCGCCTGAGTCCCGGCCCAGCCGCAGTAATTGTAGCCGGCAAAGGATACGGTACCGCTGACGACGCCGCCGGTGGGCAAGGCAAAGCAGCCGCTAAGAAGCAGGGCCGCCGCCAGCAGCCAGACGATGGGGCCTCCATGCCGCCTGATCAACACAGGTTTGTCCTGTCCCGCTTCCTTAAGTTTCGCCGCGAGGCCGCCGCCTGCTCGGGACCCCGGGGCGCTGCACACTTCTCCCCGGCGCCTCCCAGTTCCTCCCAGCTGGCGCCGGCGCCCCGCTGAGCCGCGCCTTCCGGCAGGAATCAAGCCGCCCCGGGGGCGAACTGCTGGACCATGGCCATCACCCGACTGCGCCTGGGCCGGTTGGCCGCCGCCGGTCTTATAGCCGCCCTCGCGCTGGCTGCCATCACGGGACAGTGGGTGCGGAACCCCGCGACCGACGAGGCCGGGCCGTCTCCGGCGATGGCGATCGAGGCGCGGGTGACCCGGGTCATCGACGGCGACACCATCGTGGTGCGGACGGCGGATGAGCGCGAGGAAACCGTCCGCTACATCGGCATCGACGCGCCGGAGATCGACTGGCAGGCGGAAACCGGCCCCGGCTGGGCGGCCCGCACGGCCAACCAGCGGCTCGTCGGGGGCCGCACGGTGCGCCTTGAACTCGACGCCGAGGAGCGCGACAGATACGGGCGGCTCTTGGCGTACGTGCATGCAGGCGATGTGTTCGTCAACGCCCGCCTCGTCGAGCAAGGCCACGCGCTGGCGCTCGTGGTGCCGCCCAACGAGCGGTACGCCGACCTGCTCCTGGCCATGCAGAGGCTTGCCTTGGCCGAAAACCGCGGGCTCTGGGCCGAGGCGGAAGGCCTCCTTGTGGACGCGGCGGAGGCGCACCGGTACATCGGCTTCGCCGCCACGGTCCAAGGGGTTGTGCGCAGCGTCTACCAAGACCCGGGCAGCGGCATCGTCCTGCTCCGCTTGGGGCCCGCTGCCCGGCGCGACTTCACCGCCGTCATCCGCCCGCCCTTCACGGACCTTTTCCCCTCGCCCACCGGTTTCCAGGGCCGGCGCGTGCGGGTGCGGGGCGTGGTGGAGGAGTTCCAGGGACAGCCGCAAATCGCGGTGCAGCTTCCAGCCCAGATCGAGGTGATGGAGTGATGCAGCGCCTTTTCCCGGCCCTCGGCGGCCACGTGGAACCCGACGTCATCTACGACGACCTTGAGTTCCCGCCCGGGCGGGGCGGGCGCCCCTACACGGCCCTCAACATGGTGACGACCGTTGATGGCAAGACGACCGTCGACCACAACCGCAGCCGCGCTCCTATCGGCAGCCCCGTGGACCGGGTGCTCATGAAGCGGCTGCGGGCGAGCTTTGACGCCGTCATCCGGGGTGCGGGGACGGTGCGGCTCGACTCGTTTTATCCGGGTGTTCCCCCTGAGCTTGAGCATCGGCGGATCGCCCGGGGACTCGCCCGGCAGCCGCTGGCCGTCGTCGTGACGACCACCGGCGACTTGCCCCTCACGGCTCCGTATTTTCAAAAGGCCCCCCGCCGCCCCCTGGTCATCGCCGCGGCCAGCGTGCCCGAGGAGCGCCTCCGACGCATCGCCGGCGTCGCCGACGTAGCGGTCATGGACGGAAGCCCGCTGGACCTCGCCGCGGCCTGGCGCTTGCTCTACGAAGCCTATGGCGTCCGGCGGCTGCTCTCCGAAGGCGGGCCCCGTTTCAACCATGCCTGCCTTGCGGCGGGGCTTTTGGATGAGCTTTTCTGCACCGTCGCGCCGCGTATCGCGGGCTCGGCCGCCGATCTGACGATGGTCTCCGGGCCGTCGGTCATCGAGCCTATGCCCCGCCTGGAGCTTGTATCCGCGTACTGCCACGAGAGTGAACTGTACCTGCGCTGGCGGCGGGCGGACGCGGCGGCGGACAGCTTGGGCGCAGGAGGGACGGCCTCCGGCAGCGTATAGCTCCAGCAGGTCCGCTCTCTGCGCCAGGCAGGCAAAAAGAGCCGCACAGCGGTCATCGGGAAAGGAGCTCCAAAAGTGACAGACTTTTTCCGGATCGATGATCTTCTTGCTCCCGAAGAAAAAGCGCTCCGGGACATGGTGCGCCAGTTCGTCGACGAAACCATCGTCCCCCACGCCGGCCGCCTGTGGGAGAAGGGCGAGTTCCCGCGGGAGTGGCCGGCGCTTTTTGGCGAACGCGGCCTGCTGGGCGCCAACTTGCCGGAGGAGTACGGCGGCGCGGGCGTGAGCAACATCGCCTACGGCCTCATCATGCAGGAGCTTGAGGCCGGGGACTCCGGCGTGCGCAGCTTCGCGTCGGTCCAGGGTGCGCTGGTCATGTACCCCATTTACAAGTTCGGCAGCGAAGAGCAGCGCCGGCACTGGCTGCCCCGCCTGGCCCGGGCTGAGGCGATCGGTTGCTTTGGCCTGACCGAGACGTCCGCGGGCTCCGATCCCGCCGCCATGACGACCCGCGCCCGCAAACGGGACGGGGGCTGGGTGCTAAGCGGCACCAAGATGTGGATCACCAATGGATGCATGGCCGACGTGGCCGTCATCTGGGCCAAAGACGACGACGGCGAAATCCGCGGCTTTCTGGTGGAAACCAGCACCCCCGGTTTCACCGCCGTAGAGATTAAGGAGAAGGCCTCCATGCGCCTCTCCAACACGGCGCAGTTGTTCCTCGACGACGTGCGGGTTTCCGACGACGCGCGCCTGCCCGGCGCCAAGGGTCTGCGGGCACCGCTGGAGTGCCTGACGCAAGCCCGCTACGGCATCGCCTGGGGCGTGCTGGGCGCGGCCCGGGCGTGCTACGAAGAGGCGCTGCGCTACGCCTTGCACCGGCAGGCCTTTGGTCAGCCCATTGCGGCCAAGCAGATCATCCAGGAACGGCTCGTGGACATGTTGGTCGAGCTGACCAAGGGGCAGCTCGTCGCCTGGCGCTTGGGCCAGCTTAAAGACGCCGGCCAGCTGCAATACAGCCAGGTGTCGCTGGCCAAGCGCAACAACGTGCGCCACGCGCTCAACATCGCCCGGCAGGCCCGCACGATCCTCGGCGCGTACGGGATCACCCTCGGCCACCAGGCCATCCGCCACGCGGCCAACCTGGAAACCGTCGACACGTACGAAGGAACGTACGACGTGCACACCCTCATCCTCGGGCGGGAGATTACGGGCATCGGGGCCTTTTGAGGTTGTGGCCGCTGCTGCACCGGAACGCGCCAGCGGGCGTGAGCATCAACTCCGGGTGCGGACACCCGGAGCGGCTCACGCCCGCATTCTTTGCCTGCGACGGTCGGACTTGTCCAAGCGCCGGCCCCGTGCATTCACCGGGGGACGCCAGGGCGCCGGCGTCTAGAGTTCGGGGCCTTCAAACTGGATGGTAAGCGGGCGGCTCTGGGCGGCGACCCTCAGGCGGGCCGCCTCGGCAAGCCGGAAATGGCGGCGCGCCGCCTCCCCGGCCCGGTCCGGGTCACGGTCCCGCAGCGCTTCCAGGATCTCCCGGTGTTCCTGGCAAGCTTCCTCCCGGCGGCCCGGCAGCAAGTAGCTCGTCGTCTGGTGGGTGAGAATCCGGTCCCGCAGCTGGCGCAGCTGGTGGGCAAGCAGCCGGTTGCGGCTCGCCCGCCAGATGGCCTCGTGGATCGCGTTGTTCGTCTCGACCATCCGGTCCACGTCGCCCTGGGCGACCGCCTCCTCAAACTCCTCCTGCAGATGTTCCATGGCCAAAAGTTCGACTTCGCTGATGGACTGGGCGGCAAGCCGCGCCGCGAGCTCCTCCAGCGCGTCCCGCACGACGCACAAATCCGCCACTTCGTCCGCGGACGGCTCGGCCACCACCACCCCGCGGTAAGGGATCACCTGCACGAAGCCTTCCGCTTCCAGCCGCTTGAGCGCCTCGCGCACGGGCGTCCGGCTGACCCCGGCGCGCCGCGCCAGATCTTCCTCCGACAACCGCTCCCCCGGGCGCAGCTGCCCCGCGGCGATCCACTCCCGCACGAGCTCATACACCATCGCGCCCAGCGAGAGGCCGACTTCCTGTGCCACCCCGTGTCCCCCTCTCACCGGATCAAGCCTCTGCAGCCTTGGATGCCTGCGTGCCGCCCGTGGCTTCGCCCTTCGGCCGTGGGCCGAAGAACTTGGCCAAATACGTCTCACGCTCCGGCGCCGCCGTCGCGATCTGGAGCAGCCTGTCTTCGACGTCGACGCCGGCAGACAGGGGCGCGTTGAGCGCGTGGCGCACGGCTTCCTTGGCCATGGCCACCGCGGTGGGAGGAAGTTCGGCCAAAAGCCGCGCCACAGTCAGCGACCGGGCGAGCAGTTGGCCGGCGGGAACGACTTCGGTGACGATATGGCATGCCCGGGCTTCCTCGGCCGACAGCCGCTCGCCGCTCAGGATGAGCCAGCGGGCGCGGATCGGGCCCAAGAGCCGGGGCAAAACTTGCGTCGACCAGCCGCCGGGAATGCCGCCCCACTGGACCTCCGGCAGCCAAAACTGCGCGTTTTCGGTCGCGATAACCGCGTCCGCAAGGAACAAGATCTCAAACCCGCCGCCGGCCGCGTGGCCGTTGACCGCCATGACCAGGGGCTTTGGAAACGCTTCCAACGCGCGCCACAAATCGACCAGCGGCCGCCGCGCCTCATACTCCCGGCCTTTCCACTCGCGGCGCTCCTTAAGGTCCGCTCCGGCGCAAAACACCCGATCCCCGGCCCCCGTGAGCACCACGGCGCGCACGTCGTCCGCGGCGTGCGCCTTTTCGACCACGTCCCGCAGCTCGGTCAAGGTCGCCCGGTCCAGCGCGTTCGCGGCCTCAGGCCGGTTGATGCGCACGAGCACGACGCTCTCTTCTTGCCACACCTGCAAACGCCTGTAGGATGGCCATTCCATGGTGCCCTCGCCTCCCTGCCGTCTCTACCGACCATCCGGTCGGCTGATCCGTAGCGTCAAGTCGCCGGCGGCCCCCCGCGCGCCGACCCCTACGTCTGAATTTCTCGTTTCTCTCGGGGCCACCTGCCGCACGCACGAGGGCCAAGCGCCTTGCTACGCGGTTTCCGGCAGGGCAACCGGCCCGTCCAAGGGCTCCTCCAGCTGGCGTACAAAGGCCTTGATGGCCGCCACCTGCTCGGGCGCCAAGGCCCCTCCTCTGGCCAGCACGTCAAACTTCACCCACAACACCTCGTCGGAGACCGGGTTGCGATGGCTGCCCACCGGGTGATCCGCTTCCCGGGTCCACGTGCGCCCGCCGGCGGTCTCCACCGTGAGCCGCGCCGGCCATGCCGCCGGGTAGCGGGCGTTCATCTCGTCGGTCACCCGCAGGGTAACCCGGCCGAGCAAGGAGCGCACCTCGGGGTCCGCCACAAGCTCGGGCGTAAACTCCTCCATAAACGCCCGGCCTTTGAGCCAGCCGACGGCAACGCAGTACGGGATGCTGAACTTTGCCTCATAGACCGTCCTCGGGTCGGTCTTGCCCGCCACCTGGACCGCGTCGCGGTACGTTTCGACGGTGATGGCCCGCACGTCGCCGGCCGGAACGGCGAGCTCCCGGGCAGCCGCGATGGCCAGGTCGATGGCGGTGTGCGTGTGGCCGCAGCAGGCGTGGAGCTTAAAGTCGTTCTCCACGATCTTGAAGTGCTCGCCCAGTCCGTCGGTTATCTTGGCCGGATTCGCGTCCACGGCCATGGCCCGGAAAAAGCCTTGCTCGCCTTCGAGGATGCGGGTGGCGCCCGTGAAACCGCCCCGGGCCAAATAGGCGGCCAGCAGGCCGTTGAGGGCCGCCTTGCCCGTGTGCAGCGGCTTGGACATCGCGCCGTCGGCCATGAACTCCCACAGGGCCGCGGCCTGAGTGCCGGCGCTGCCGAGGGCGTGCACGATCTGCTCTTCGGAGAGCTTAAGAAGCTTGGCGACGGCCGCCGCGGCGCCGAACGTCCCGCACGTGCCCGTGTTGTGCCAGTAGCGGTAGTGGGAAGGGTTCACGGCTTCGGCAATGCGGATGCCGACGTCGTAGCCGACGATGATGGCTTCCAGCAGTTCCTTGGCGGTGCTGCCCAAGTCCTCGGCCGCGGCCAGGGCAGCGGGGATGATTGGGGCCGCCGGGTGAAAGGTCGACGCCCGGTGCAAATCGTCCATCTCCACCACGTGGGCCGCGACGCCGTTCACGAACGCCGCCCACGGCGGTGACGTCTTGCGCCACGCCGGGATGGCCGTCGCCACCGGCGTCCCGCCCCACCGGTCCACGAGCTCTGCGGCCAGCACGGCGGGCACTTCCCGCCCGCCGCGGATCACCGAACCCGCCCAGTCCACCACCGCCCGGTAAGCGGCCCGCGCCGCCTCCTGCGGCACGTTCTCAAGCTGCACGGCCCGCACGTAGCGGGCAATGGCCATGCTCAAGCCCTCCGACACGTCAGTCCCTCCTTGCAGCTCGCTGCGGGGCTTTACTCCTTGCCCGGCGTTGCCGTCTATCGGTTGCTTGGCCCTGCGTCATCCCGCCTCCAGCGTGGTTTCCACCGTCGCCACCAGGGTAAACCCCGCCGCTCCCGGCGTCGGGATCGAGATCATCGCACTGCCCGCCGGTCCTTGAGTCCACGGCGCGGGCCGCCCGTCCACGGCGACGCTGCGCACCTGACCAGGGGCATAAAGGTGCACCGTCACCCGCTCCCGGGGCGGCCGAAAGCCCCCCTGGGGCGCTCCGGCCGCAAGCCGCACTTCGGCGACGCCCGCCCCGGCCGGAGCGCAGTCGATGGCGAACTCCGTGATGGCCGATTCGCCCCGGGTGTACCCGTAACCCTCCCCGGCGTCCTCATACAGCGCCAGCCGGCCGGACGCGCCC
>CALFSR010000183.1 GCA_937916565.1 uncultured Bacillota bacterium
ACGCCCGACTGGCTGTTTGCGGTGTACCCGTACCCCGACGTGGTGACGATCCTCAAGGACGCCGTGGGCGCGTGGCCGGACGACGAGGTGCCCAACCAGTACGGATTCCCGCCGGGGCGCGCCGGCATCTTGGTCCACCGGGACTTCCAGCGCCGCCACCCGGAGGCGTACCGCCTGCTCAGCCAGGTGTCGGTGCCCCTGGAGGCGGTCAACGAGTCCGTCTACCGGCAAGTGGTGCTCGGCGAGACGTCCGACCGGGACCTGGAGCGCCACGCCCGCGAGTGGATTGAGGCAAACAGGCAGACGGTGGACGGCTGGCTCAAGGCGGCCGGCCTCCGCTGACGGCCGGCGGGTGCCGGCGCCGGACACGCGACGGCGCCCAGAGCCCGCTGAGCGCCCCGGGACCGCCGCGGGTGCCCGGGGATACGGGCGGGCGCCCAGCGACAAAACACGGCGCCCGGGGAGCAAAGGAAAAGGCCGGCGGGAACGTTCTCCCGCCGGCCTTTCGATTGCCTGGAGCCGTTTTGCGCCGGCTTAGAAGCCTTCGGCCCGGGCCTCCTCGTAGCCGACGAACTCGATCTGGCCGTTGCGGATCGTCCAGATACCGATGGACGCCACGGCCACGTCTCCGTTGGCGTCGAAGTCCACGGGCCCGGACGCGCCCACGTACTGGATGTCCTGGCCGGCCCGGATGAACTGCACGGCCTTGGCCCACTCGCCGGGGAGGATGATCTCGCCGGGCGGGTTGGTCACGGAGCGCAAGGCGTCCCGGATGGCCGGACCCGTCGCCTCGCCGGCCTTTTCGATGGCCAGCGCGATGGCAAAGGCCGCATCGTAGGACTCATACATGAACGGCATCGGCGGCGGCTCGCCGAAGCGCGCCTGGTAGAAGGCGTTGAAGAGCGCCGTGGCGGGCGTCTCCGCGGAGCGCGGCGCCGTGCCCCAGGAGCCCTCGAGCGGATCGCCGATGGCGTCGATGATGTCGGGCGCCTGCATGCCGTCGGTGAAGAGGAACTTGTCGAAGTAGGCGCCCTCGATGGCCTGCCGCAAGATGGTGATGCCGTTTTCCGGATAAGCGATCAGGAGCAGCGCCTCGGGGTTGCCCCGGGAAGCCTGATCCAGCTCGCCCCGGTAGGAAACCTGGTTTTGCTCGAAGGGCACGTTGGCGGTCACCGTGCCGCCGTGCTGCCGGAAGTTGGCCTCAAACGCCTGGGCCAAGCCCAATCCGTACGGGTTGTTCACGTAGATGGTGGCGACCCGCCGGAATCCCAGGTCAGCGGCGAGCTTGCCCAGCACGATGCCCTGCATGGCGTCGGAGACCACCGTGCGGAAGATGTAGCCGTCGTCCTCCAAGGAGGTCAGCATCGGCGACGTAGACGCCGGCGAGATCATGACCACCCGGTTGGGGATGGCGACGCTGGTGGCCACCGGGATCGTGACGCCCGAGGACGCGGCGCCGATGATGGCCGGCACCCGCTCCACGTTGACCAGGCGCTGCGCGGCGGCGACGCCCTGGGTCGGGTTGGTCTGGGTGTCAGCGAGCACCAGCTCGAGCACGCGCCCGCCCAGGATGCCGCCCTGCTGGTTGATTTGCTCCACCGCCAACAGGGCCGAGTTGTAGAACGGCTCGCCGAAGGCCGACAAGTCGCCGGTCATCGGGAACAAGCCGCCGATGCGGACAGGCGCCTGCTGGGCCAAGGCCGGCAAGGCGCCGACCAAGAGGGCGGTCACAAGCGCCAAGGTCAAAAACGCCTGGGACCACAGGTTGCGAATCTTACGCACTTTCCGCTTCCCCTCCTGTTCCTTGATGGGATTAGTGATAGAGAAGATTTGACCCCAATCTTTCGACGGTCTGTCCGTGGATCCTCCTGCCCTGCCGACTTTTCCCAGCGCCCAGTTTGGGCCAAAAGCCCCGGGGCGTGCCGCTATAGCGCTTGCCCGGCCTAGGGCGCAGGCACTGCCTTTGGGCCCGGCGGACTACCGCCGCGGGACGCGGCGGGCGGCGTGGAGCAGGAGATGCGCACTGAACGGAGAAACAGTCAGAAACCTGTTCCAAGACCTGTAGGATCTGCCGTTTTTTCACGGGAGCGCGGGGTTGTTATGTCGCAGCCGATTTTGGAAGTGCGCAATCTAGTCAAGGAGTTTGGCGGCATCCGGGCCGTGGACGACTGTTCCTTTTCGGTCCAAGCCGGCTCGATTACCGGGCTCATCGGCCCCAACGGCGCGGGCAAGACGACGGCGTTCAACATGGTTACCGGCTTCATCCGGGCTGACCGGGGCGAGATCGTGTTCCGCGGCGAGCGGATCGACCGCCTTGCTCCCCACGTCATCTTTCGCAAAGGAATCGCGCGCACGTTTCAGATCCCCCGTGAGCTGCGCCTGATGACGGTCTTGGAAAACCTCATGCTGGTGCCTCTCGATCAGCCGGGCGAGCGGCTTTGGCGCTCGTGGTTTGCGCCCGGCAAGGTGCGCGCCGAGGAGGAGCGAATCTACCGGCGGGCCATCGAGGTGCTTGAGTTTGTCCAGCTGATCCATCTCAAGGACGAGTTGGCCGCGAACTTGTCCGTGGGTCAGAAAAAGCTCCTGGAACTCGCCCGGGTGCTGATGGCCGATCCTCAGATGATTCTGCTGGATGAGCCGGCCGCCGGCGTCAACCCGACGCTCATGAAGAAACTGGCCGGCTACGTGCGCGCCCTGCGGGACCAGGGCAAGACCTTCCTCCTGGTGGAGCACAACATGGACCTCATCGCCGACTTGTGCGACTGGGTCATCGTCATGAACAACGGCCGCCGGCTCGTCGAAGGCAAGCCCGAGGACGTACGCCGGCATCCGGAAGTGCTCGAGGCGTACCTGGGCGGGGCCTACGCGGCCGCGCACCCGGGAGCGCCCGCCTAGGCCGCCGGGTTTCCCGCGCAAGGCGCCTCGTGGGCCGGCCGACCGGCGGCGCACCGGCACATTCCTGAGAGACAAGGAGACGCAAGCACCGTGGCACTGTTGGAAGTCAGCGGCCTGAGGGCCGGGTACGCGGAGGTGGACATTCTCCACGGCGTCAACCTGGCCGTCAACCAAGACGAGATCGTGTGCGTCGTCGGCCCCAACGGGGCGGGCAAGTCCACCCTCATGAAGTCCATCTTTGGCCTGGTGCGGGTTCGGGACGGCCGCATCGTGTTTCAAGGCGAGGACATCACGGGGCTCGGACCTTCGCAGATCGTCCGGCGGGGCATGTGCTACGTGCCGCAAAACAACAACGTCTTCCCGTCCTTGACCGTCGAGGAAAACCTCGAGATGGGAGCCTTCATCCGCCAGGGCGACTTCCGGCGCAAGATGGAGGAGATGTTTGAGCTGTTTCCGATCTTGAAGGAGCGGCGGCGGCAAAAGGCGGGCACCATGAGCGGCGGGCAGCAGCAGATGGTAGCCATGGCCCGGGCGCTGATGCTGGACCCAAAGCTTATCCTCTTGGACGAGCCGACGGCCGGTCTTTCACCCAAGTTTGCCGAGCTCGTGCTGGAAAAGGTCACGGAGATTAACCGGATGGGCGTGAGCGTGCTCATGATCGAGCAAAACGCCCGGGCGGGGCTGGCCATTTCCCACCGGGGCTACGTCCTCACCATGGGGCGCAACCGGCTGGATGATACCGGCCAAGCGCTGCTCGCCAACGAGGAAGTCGGCCGGCTGTTTCTGGGGGGATGAACGCGACGTGGCGCAGCTGATTCTCTACGGCCTCATCTACGGCGGCATCATCTCGTTGGGAGCCATCGGGCTCACCCTCCTCGTCCGCATTTTGAAGTTCTCCCACTTCGCCCACGGCGACATGATGGCCCTCGGGGCGTACTTGACGCTGCTGTTCCGGGTTACCATGGGGCTCCCCATGTGGTTGTCCGTGGCGCTGGCCGTCATCCTGACCGCGGTGGCCGCCGTGCTCATCGACAGGATTTTCTATAAGCCCCTGCGCCGCACAAGCCCGGCCATCCTGCTCATCGCGTCGGTAGGCGTCGCCTTGGTGCTGCGGCACCTCATCCAGTTTTTCTGGGGCGCGGCGCCGCAGGTGTACCAAAGAGGCGTAGAGCGCCCGTACATCGTTTGGGGTCTGCGCATCCGTCCCACGCAGGTGTGGATCCTGGTCATGGCCGTCGTGCTCGTCATCGCGGTGTGGCTGTTTCTCCAAAAGACCAAGACGGGCAAGGCGCTGCGGGCCATGGCCGACAACATGGACCTGGCAGCGGTTTCCGGCATCGACACCGAGCGGATGGTCGTCTGGACGTGGGTGCTCGGGGCGGCTTTGGCGGCCGCGGCGGGCATCATGCTGGGCATGGACACGCAGCTGCGGCCCGCCATGGGATGGCTCATGCTTTTGCCCATCTTCGCGGCGGCGATCCTGGGCGGCCTGGGCAACCCCTACGGCGCCATCGCCGGCGGCATGATCATCGCCCTTTCCCAGGAGCTGTCCACCATGTTCATTAACACCGCCTACAAACCGGCCGTAGCCTTTGTGCTGATGGTGCTCCTGCTGCTGGTCCGGCCGCAAGGCTTGTTCGGAGGGAAAGCCTGATGGAGTGGGGCGGGATCATCGGGTACGGGCTGTTTCTGCTGATCTACGGGGGCATCTACGCGATTTCGGCCCTCGGCCTCAACGTCCAGTGGGGGTACACGGGCCTCTTCAACATCGGCGTCGGCGGGTTCTTTCTGGTGGGTGCCTACACGTCGGCGATTATGACCAAAGGCCCCGACTTTTCCCACCTGGGCGGGTTTGGGCAGCCGTTCCTCGTGGGCGTGCTGGCCGGCGGGCTTTTGGCGGCCGTGCTCGCGCTCCTCATCGGCATCCCGACCTTGCGGCTGCGGGGCGACTACTTGGCCATCGCGACCATCGGCATCGCGGAAACGCTGCGCCTTATCGTCACCAATGAGCAGCAGCTGACCGCGGGCGTCTGGGGCATCGGCGCGATACCTAAGCCCCTTTGGAGTACGTTCGGCGACTCCTACAACGCCTTTTACGCGGTGGTCGTTCTCCTCGCCATGGTGCTCGTCTACTTTGCCATCGAACGGGGCATCCGCTCCCCGTGGGGCCGGGTGCTCAAGGCCGTCCGGGAGGACGAGGCGGTGGCGCAAGCCGTCGGCAAGGACGTTTTCCGCTTCAAGCTCCAGGCGCTGGTGCTGGGGGCGTTCTTTATGGGCGTCGCGGGCGCCCTGTTTGCCCACTTCGTCGGCTACATCAGCCCCGAAGCTTTTGAGCCGATGAACGCCACGTTCCTCGTCTGGGTCATGCTCATCGTCGGCGGCAGCGGCAACTCCAAGGGCGCCATGCTGGGCGCGTTCATCGTGTGGGTCATCTGGTCGGGCACGGAGTTTGTGGCCGCGGCGCTGCCGCCCACCTTTGGCCCGAGGGCCCATGCCTTGCGCATCGTGCTGATCGGCCTTTTGCTCATGGCTATGCTGCTGTGGCGGCCGCAAGGGGTGCTGGGCGAGGAACGGCAAGTCTCCAAGCTGGTGCGGAACGAGCCCGCCGGCCGGTCCGCGCAAGGCGGCTGAGGCGGGCCCAGGATGGGCGCATTGGCAGGCCAGACGGCCATCATCACCGGGGCGGGGAGGGGCATCGGCCGGGCTGCTGCGCTCGAACTGGCGAGAGCCGGCGCGGCGGTGGTGCTCACGTCCCGCACCGCGGCGGAGCTTGAGGAAACCGCGGCAGCGGTACGGGCGGCCGGCGGGCAGGCGGTGGCCATACCGGCCGATGTTTCCCGCTACGATCAGGTGGAAGGCGTCGTGCGGGACGCCCTCGCGCACCTCGGCAAGGTCGATATCCTCATCAACAACGCCGGGGTCATCGAGCCCATCGCGCACTTGGAAACCGCCGACCCGCAGGCGTGGGCCCTCAGCATTCAGATCAACCTGATCGGCGCCTTTTACGGCATCCGGGCCGTGCTGCCCCACTTCCTCGAGCGGGGCGGCGGCGTCATCGTCAACGTGAGCAGCGGCGCGGCCCACCGGCCGCTGGTGGGCTGGAGCGCATACTGCAGCGGCAAGGCCGGCTTGGCCATGCTGACCCGGGCGGTACACCTTGAGGCCGGCCACCGGGGCGTGCGGGTGTACGGTTTCCAGCCCGGGACGGTGGACACCGAGATGCAGGTCAAGATCCGCGCCTCCGGGGTCAACGAGATTTCGCGCCTGCCCCGGGAAAGCTTGGCCGACCCCGCGATCCCGGCCAAGGTCATCGCATGGCTCTGCGGGGAAGAAGCAGCGGACTTGGCCGGCCAGGAACTGAGCATTCGCGACCCGGCCCTCCGGGCACGGGCAGGCCTGCCGGGTTGACGCAGGCTTGCCGCCGGTGCGCCCGTTACCACGCTAACGCCAATCCGTCCTTGCGCGGTTCGGAGCCGGCGATCAAGACCCCTGTCTCAGGGTCCCGCCAGATCATCTGCCCGCCGCCGAACATGGTGCTGTCCGCTTCCATGTGCACGCGGTGCCCGAGGCGCAGCAGCTGCCGGGCCGTATCCGCCGGCAGCGCCGCTTCCACGTGCACGTCGCGCCCCGCACCGACCCGCATCCGCGGCGCGTCCAGCACGGCCTGGGGATTGAGGCCGTAGTCCACCATGCCGATGACGACCTGCACGTGGCCTTGCGGCTGCATGTCGCCGCCCATGACGCCGAAGGCAGCCAAAGGAACCCCGTCTCTGGACAGGAACGCCGGTATGATGGTGTGGAACGGCCGCTTGCCCGGGGCCACCCGGTTGGGGTGGCCTTCCTCCAGCGTAAAGCAGGCGCCGCGGTTTTGGAGGGCTATCCCGGTGCCGGGCACGACGACGCCGGAACCAAAGCCCATGTAATTGGATTGAATGTAGGATACCATGCGCCCTTCGCCGTCGGCGGCGCACAGGTAAACGGTGTCTCCATCCCGGGGCACGCCCGGAGCCGGCTCGGCCAGCGCTTTGTCATGGGCGATGAGGGCCCGGCGCTCCGCGGCGTAAGCCTTGTCGAGGAGCCCTCGCGTGGGCACCGGTGACGCCGTGGGGTCGGCGATGTAGCGGTAAGCGTCGGCAAAGGCCAGTTTGAGGGCTTCGGCGACGAGATGGAGCTGGGCGGCGGAGAGGTGCGGAAGGGAGGGTAGTTCCGTATCCTCCAAGATGTTGAGGGCGAGCAGCGCGACGAGGCCTTGCCCGTTGGGCGGGATTTCCCACACGTCAAAACCCCGGTATGCCGTGCGGATCGGCTCTACCCACTCGGGCGCATGGTCGGCCAAGTCCTCCTCGGTGAGCAGGCCGCCGGTTTCCCGGGCGTACGCCGCGATGGCTGCCGCTAGCTCGCCCCGGTAAAAGGCCTCCCCGTCCGTGGTGCCGATGAGGCGCAAGGTGCGGGCTTGATCCGGCAGGGCAAAGATCTCTCCCGGCTCCGGCGGCCGGCCCCAGGGCAGAAACGCCTGCCGCCAGTCGTCCCGCCGGCCAAAGCGCGCCGCGGCGGAACGCCAGTACCCGGCGATGACGGGCGGGACCGGATGGCCTTCCTCCGCGTACCGGGCTGCGGGTTCGACAAGGCGCGCCAGGGGCATGGAGCCAAAGCGGCGCGTGAGCTCTACCCACGCCGACACGGCGCCGGGCACCGTCACCGGGAGCCACCCGTCGCTGGGCACTTGCTTAAGTCCTCGCGCCGCAAAGACGTCGGGCGTTAGGGCACGCGGGGAGCGGCCGGAGGCGTTGAGGCCGTGCAGCTTTTTTCCGTCCCAGACGAGGGCAAAGGCGTCGCCGCCGATGCCGTTGGAGGTCGGTTCCAGCACCGTTAGCGCCGCCGCCATGGCCACCGCCGCGTCGACGGCGTTGCCGCCCTCCTGCAAGATGCCCAGGCCTACCTGGGCCGCCAGCGGGTGGCTGGTGGCGACGGCGCCGCGCCGGCCCATAACGGGGCTGCGCTGGGACGCGTAGGGAAAACGGTAGTCAAACACCGGCATGCCGACACCACCTCCGGGGAGAACGGGGGGCCGGTTGGAGACGGATCCGGCGGCCCGTCCTCGGTGCAGCCTGTCCGCGGCGCACCCCGTCCAAGGTGCGCCCCGTCCAAGGTACGCCCCTTCCACGGTGCGCCCGTGAGCCCGCCGCGGTCCTAGGGCGCCTCCGCCGGCGCGGGGCCGGTCGAGCGCCCCACGTGCAAGTACGGGTCAAGGACGACCCGTTGGGGCGTCCCGTCGTTTTGCAGCGATTCGATGAGGAGCTGCACGGCGACGCGGCCCATCTCCCGCATGGGCTGCACGACGGTGGTGAGCGGAGGGCTCGCGATCTCCGCCAGGGGCGTCCCGTCAAAGCCCACCACCGACAGCTCCGCCGGCACCTTCACGCCTGCCGCCGCGGCCGCCTGCAGGACACCGATGGCCAGCATGTCGTTGGCGCAAAACACGGCCGTCGGGCGCGGGCTCATCCCAAGAAGCGCCTGGCTCGCCCGCATGCCGGCATGGATGCCGGAGCCGTCGGCCTCGATGACCATCGGCGCGACGCCCGTCTCCTGCAAGGCTTCGGCAAAGCCCCGCTGGCGCTCCGCGCTGGAGTGGATATGGGCCGGCTCGCTGACCATAGCCAGGCGGCGGTGGCCCAGATCCAGAAGGTGCCGGGCGGCCAGGCCGGCTCCGGCCCGGTCGTTGGTCAGCACCCGGTTGACTTGGGCGGACGGCACGTCGCGGGCCATCAGGGTGATGGGGTAGCGGCCTTTGCTTAAGCTGAGGACGAGGCGGTCGTCGTGCGCGGCCGTGGCAAAGATGATGCCGTCGATGCCCTTGCGGCGCAGGACGCTGACGTAGCCGGCTTGCTTGCGCGTGTCGTCGCCGACGTTGCAGATGACGCAGTTGTAGTTTTGGTTCGCGGCCGCATCTTCGACGCCCCAGGCGACTTCCGCGAAGAAGGGGTTGCTGATGTCGGGCACCAGCAGCGCCAGGAGCCGCGTCCGCTTGGTCATGAGGGCCGATGCCACCAGGTTGGGCTCATAGCCCAGCCGGTTCATGGCCTCCTGCACCCGCCGGCGGGTGGATTCCTTGACGTATGGGCTGTTGTTGATCACGCGGGAGACGGTGGCCAGCGAGACCCCGGCTTCCCGGGCGACATCGTAGATGGTGATGGACATAGCCTCTATACTTCGCCCATGCCCGGCCGGTTCCCTAGCGCCGCCCCGACACCCGGCGGGCGGCGCCATAGGGCGCGAATGGGCGCGGCGATGCGGCCGCGCCCTCTACGAGGCGGCGGCGACGGCCTGGGCTCCGGCCTCTCCTGGCAGTACGTACATGCCTCGCGGCGAAAACCGCAGCCGCACCGGCGTGCCCGGCGGCAGCATCGGCCCCGCCAGGTTGGTGTCGAGCACCATGAGATCACCGGCAGCGGTTTCGACCATGTACTCAGCGCTCATGCCCTGGTAAAAGGCGTCTACGACCCGGCCGGGCAGGCCGCCTTCGGCGGGCGTGCTTGCGTCGCCGGCCGCACTGCCCGCGCCCGGCGCGCCAGCTGCCCCGGCAGGCTGAGCCGCTCCCGATGGCCCGGCCGTTTCCGCAGGCCCGGCCGGCTCCATGACGATGGCCTCGGGCCGGACCATGAGCAGCCGCCGGCCGTCAATCAGGTGTCCAGGCGGCTCGGGCACCCGGTAGTTGCCCACCCATACTTGCCCGCCGCGGACTTCCGCCTCCAGCAGATTCGCGTCGCCGATGAACTTGGCCACAAAGGCGTTGGCCGGCCGCTGGTACAGCTCCTCCGGCGGGCCGATCTGCTGGATGACACCGTCCTTCATCACGACGATGACGTCCGACAAGGCGAGCGCCTCCGACTGGTCGTGGGTCACGTAAATGCTCGTGATCCCCAGTTGCTGCTGCAGCGAACGCAATTCGTGCCGCACCTGCTTGCGCAGCTTGGCGTCGAGGTTGGACAAGGGTTCGTCCAACAGCAGTACCTTCGGCCGCATGACGAGGGCCCGCGCCAGGGCGACCCGCTGCTGCTGGCCGCCGGAAAGCTGTGACGGCGCGCGGGTTTCCAGCCCCGCGAGACCCACCAGCGCCAGCGCCTCCCCGACCGCCTTGCGGATGTCCGCTGGGGGCACCCGCAGGTTGCGCAGGCCGTACGCCACGTTCTCAAACACGTTGAGGTGGGGGAATAGGGCGTACGATTGAAACACCATGGTGATCGGCCGCTGGCTGGCCGGCTGGTGGGTCACGTCCTGGTCCCCGATGAAAAGGCGGCCGGAGCTGACGGTTTCGAGTCCCGCGATGATGCGCAGGGTTGTCGTTTTGCCGCAGCCCGACGGGCCGAGGAGCGTTACCATCTTTTGCCCCGGAATCTCGAGGGAGACGTCGTTTACCGCCACCACCGGGCCGAACCGTTTGGTGACCTTCTCAAGCCGCACGGGCGCTCCCATGCCCGCTGGCGTCGATTTCGTCATGGATGGTCCACCTTTCCCGGAAACCTTCATTCCCGGACGCCTTGGCGGCGTCAGAGCGTCGCGGCCGGCCCCGCGCGCCGGCCGGTCCGGTGGAGTACGACGTTGAGCACCAGCACCACCACGGCCATGGCCGCGATGAGCACGCACGACAAGGCCGCTCCCCGGCCGATGCTGCCGTGGCCGACCCACGACAAGATAAGCACCGTGGCCAGGTTGGTGCTGGGCGTCACCAGAAAGATGACTTGGCTTATCGCGGTCATCGCCCGCACAAAGGAGAACATGAGCCCGGAAATGACCGCGGGGACAAGGAGCGGGAACAGGATGCGCCGCAGCGTCGTCACGTTGGACGCCCGCAGCGTCGTTGACGCCTCCTCCAGGGAACGGTCGATCTGCTGCAAGGCCGCGAGGCCGCTGCGGATGCCCACGGGCATGTTGCGGAAGACGAAGGCCAAGACGATGATGAGCTCCGTCCCCGTCAGCCGCAGCGCGCCGCTGTTAAACGCGAGCACGTAGCCGATGCCCATGACGGTTCCGGGCACCGCGAAGGACAGCATCGACGTGAACTCCAGGAGCGACCGGCCCGGAAAGCGGAGCCGCCCGACCACGTACGCGAGAAGGAAGCCGACCAGGGCGGACGGTACCGACGCGATGGCCGCAAGGCGTGCCGTGTCGAGAAAGACGCCGATGCCGCTGGTGCGCAGCGCCTCGTAATGCTCCAGCGTGAACGTGTTGTTGAAGCCCCACAGCTTGACGAAGCTTCCGAAGAACACCGAAGCGTAAAGCATGAACCCAAGCAGCGTCCACAGAACGAACGCGGCCGTCATCGGATACTCCAGGACGCCCGGCAGGGGGCTTGGGTTTCCGCCCGTGGGCTTTCCGGTGACGGTCACGTACGACGCCCGCCCGATCCAATAGTGCTGCAGGGCGAACACGCCCACCGTCATAAACAGCAGGATGACGCCGTACACCGCCGCCTCGTTTTGGTTGAACCGGCCCTCGATGGCGAAAAACACCTCGGTAGGCAAGAACGGCACGCCCCCGCCCAGGATGAGCGGGTTGCCGAAGTCGGCGAGGCTCTCGATCACGCACAACAAAAACGCGTTGGCCACGCCGGGGCGCAGCAGCGGCCAGGTGACCGTGTGGAACAGGCGCCAGCGGGACGCCCGCAGCGTTTGCGCGGCCTCTTCCATAGCCGGGTCCAAAGAGCGGACGACGCCGGTTAGGACCAGATACGCCAGGGGAGTAAAGGCCAGCACCTGGGCGACGCCTACACCCAGCGGCCCGTAAAACGCGTTGGTCGAGAGGCCCAGGATCTGGTTCGTGATGAAGCCTTGCCGCCCGAACATGTAGATCATGGACAAGCCCAGCACAAAGGGCGGCGTGATCATGGACAGGGTCGAGATCGGCCCCATCAAGGAACGGATGGGAAACCGGCTGCGCTGCGCGAGCAACGCGAAGGAGAGCCCCAGCGCCGTCGAGACGAGCCCCACGCTCAATGCCAGCAGCACGCTGTTGCGCAAGGCGCCAAAGCCGGTGTACAGCGCCGACAGGCAGTAGCCGGACGCGGCACCGGTCACTGTCCACAGGGCAATGCGCCGCCAGTTTTGCCCAAGCTCGGTCCGGTGAAGGACAACCTGCCAGGCAAGGGCCACGAGACCCGACGCCAAGCCGACCCAAAGGGCCAGGCGCCGCTCGCTCAGCTCCGTCCACGGGTTTTCAAAGAGAAAGAAGGTTGGAGACCGCAGCGTCTGCCGGAAGACGTCCAACGTGAACCGGTCCCGCACCCAGACGCTTGTCACGAGCATGGCCCAAAGGGGATACAGGATAAAGACCGCGATGAAAGCCGCCAGCCACAAAATGGCCGCGCCCGCGAACGGCTCCACCCGCAAGAGGCCGCCGTAGGACAGCGACATCCCCGCGACGCTGAGGAAACCCAGAAAGACGACGACCGCTCCCAGGCCAAACGGTTCGTTGCGGGTCAAAAGGTGCCCGATGGTTACCGCCGCTCCGGCAGCCGAGACCGCCAGCATGGCCCGGCCCGCGGCCCGGGTCGGGAAAGCCGGCCGGCCCAAGACCACCAGGACGCCCGCGAGCGCCAACGCCGCGGCGATGGGCCAAGCTTCAAATGCGAGGCGCAACCCGGTGCGGGCGGCGTCGTACGCCAGCACGTTGACGCCTTGGCGAGACCAGGGCAACAGCAGCCCGCCGGCCAGGATGATGAGCCCCCACCAAAAGGCGCTGCCGGCGCGGCCTTGGGCCGCGGCGCCGTACTCGGAAAGCTGGGCAACAGGGCGAACGGACAAGCCATCAACCTCCGCCGAAGGCGGCGGGAAGGGCGCACCGGCGCCCTTCCCGCCAGCGAATCACCAGCTTTTCATAAACGGGGCCGTCAGTTGCGCGGCTTGGGAAGCGGATAAATCTCGCTCGTCCACCGCGAGACGACAGCGTCCCGCACCTCCGGATCGCCCCAGTGCGCGAAGTCGTACGGGATGACGCGCACCTCGTCAAACCGGGGCGCCTGCTCATGCAAAGGCGTGTTGACGTTCGTGGGCAGCTGGTACGAGTCGCCCCGCTGCGCCGCCAGCACCTGGGCCTCGGGCGACAGCGCCCACTCGATAAACCGGATGGCGCCTTCCCGGTTGGGGCCGTTGCGCACGAGGCTCAAGCCGCCGATCTCAAAGCCGGTGCCGTCGGCAGGCGCCCGCACGCTCACCGGGAATCCCTGGATTGCCTGGTTGAGGGCGTCGTGCATGAACGTGACGCCGATGGCCACCTCGCCGCGGCCGGCCAGCAGGCCAGGCTCGGCACCCGCCCGGGTGTACTGGGCGATGTTGAAGTGCAGATCCCGCAGGATTCGCCAGCCTTCGTCCTCGCCGTAGATCTGCAGGATGGTGGCGAGCATCGTGTAACCCGTGCCCGACGTGTTGGGGTTGGGCATGGCCACCAGGTTCCGGTAGATGGGGTTCGTCAAATCTTTCCACGTAAGCGGGACGGGCAGCCCCATGCTGGCCAGCAGCTGGTCGTTGACCGCCCAGCCAAGGATGCCGGCGTACAGGGGCAGGTACGTCTCGCCCGTCACTTGCCGGAACGCGGGGACCAGGTCATCCCACGACGACGGCCGGTAAAACTCCGTGAGGCCCTCGGTGAAGGCGACGAGGTGCGGGTCACCCGTACCGCCGAACCACACGTCAAAGGTCGGGTTGGCGCGCTCGGCGCGCAGGCGGGCCAAGCCTTCGCCGCTGCTCAAGCGGATGTATTCGAGATTAATGCCGGTCGCCTTGGGGAACTCCTCCTTGATTACGTCGCACCAGACCACGTTGGGGCTGCAGAGCACCGTGACGGTCCCTTGCGCGCCCGCGGCGGGCGCGAGCACAATCCCGGCGACCACCAGGCAGCTCATCGCCAGCCACAACATCCTTGCCGTCTTTGTCAATCGCCTCGCCCTCCTCACATTTAGCCTATTGCGCTCTATCACCCGGGGCCCCGGGAACGAGCCAATCGTAAGCGCTTACACCTTGCGCCGCACAAACCCCGCGGCCGTCGGCCCGCGGGGCCAGGTGATTAAGTGACGCCACCAGCTTTTTCTGAAACTCTGAGTACAAGATACATTCAACAGCTTGGCAAGAAATCCCTCTTGTGGTCCATTGCAGAAACGGTGGGCGTGACGGTTGGGCGCGGAAAAAGGCGCCGCCCTCCCAAAAAGGGCGAACCATCCGGGGCCACCCGGTGTTGCCAGTAAGCGTACGGGCCCCACTTTCGCCGTGTTGTGACGCTCAGGCGGACTGGCGCCATGCACTCCGCCGTGGTAGGCTACAAATCGGAAAGGGGTTGTCCCATGGCCGGGTATCGATTGCTCGTGACCGACGTGGACGGAACGCTGCTCGACCGCCGACACCAGTTGCCCGCCGAAAACGTTGCGGCCATCCGCGCACTAAAGGGAAGCGGTATCCTCTTTACGCTAGCCACCGGCCGCATCGAGCTGGCCGTGCGCCCGTTTGTGGAGGCATTGGGACTCAAGACGCCCCTCATCCTGTACAACGGTGCCCGCGTCGTGGACCCTACGACCGGAGAGTGCCTGTGGCAGGCCCACTTGCCCCCTGATTCCGTGGAAACCGCGCTCGGCATCCTGCGGGAGCTGCCAGTGGACGTGAACCTGTATTCGGAGGGTCGCCTGTACGTGGAGGCCGTCACGCCGCGGGTGCAGGACCACCTCAACAAGGACAAGGTGGCTGCCCGCGAGGTGGGGGATTTGCTCGCCTTCTTCCGCAACGGCTGCCCCGGCCCCGTCACCAAACTGCTCATCATCGGGGAGGAGCCGGCCTTTGAGGCCTTCGCCCGGGAACTCGAGCGCAGGCTGGGCGATCCCATGCCCGTACACCTCGTGAGTTCCGATCCCATTTACCTCGAAATGCTGCCCGCCGGAGCGTCCAAGGGAGAAGGCTTGCGGTGGCTGTGCCGCCTGCTGGGCGTCCCGCTGGAGCAGGTGGTGGCGGTGGGGGACGCCCCCAACGACATCGACATGATCGAGGCAGCGGGCCTTGGCGTCGCGGTCGCCAACGCCCACCCGGACGTGCTGGCCGCGGCCGATTATGTCGCGCCGGCCTGCGACGAGGGGGCCGTCGCCCACGTGATTCGCCGCTTTTTCTTGCCTGAGGACGCTCCTCAAGGTCCGAGCGCCTGACCGGTCTAGTCTCGAAATGCATCAAACAAATTGAAATCAGCGGCAGGAGTCTCACCGCCGGCGCCGAATGCAGCAAATTGTAAACGCTTACATGCGTGGTGAAGGCGGCATGGCGGCGGACACCATGGAGGCGGCCGTTTTCCGGGGGGACGGGCGGCTCTCCATCGAAACCGTGCCCGTTCCGCGGATACGCCGGGACGACGACGTGCTCTTGCGGGTGCTAGCGTGCGGCGTGTGCGGCACCGACCTGCACATCCTTTCGGTACCGCCGGGCCACCCGGCGACGCCCGGCGTCGTGCTGGGCCATGAGTACACGGGCGAAGTGGTGGAGGTCGGCCCGGCCGTCACGCACCTTAGGCCCGGCGACCGCGTCGTGGTGGACGCGAACCTCAAATGCGGCCATTGCCTTGCCTGCCGTTGCGGGCGCGCCCACATGTGCGCCAACATGACGACCCTCGGCATTTACCTCGACGGCGGTTTTGCCCCCTACAACGTTGCGCCCGCGGCGGCCCTGCATCCCATCGACCCAAGCGTTCCCCCGCACCTGGCCGCGTTCGCCGAGATCTTGTCCTGCGTCGTCAACGGGGCGCGTAAAGTGAGAATGGGTCCGGGCGACACGGTCGTCATCCTGGGTGCGGGCCCGGCGGGGCTTCTATTCACCCAGATGGCCCGTGCCGCCGGAGCAAGGGTCGTGGTGGCGGAGGTCAGCCCTTACCGCCAGCGTTTCGCCCGGGAGTGCGGCGCGGACTTGGTCGTCAACCCGGCGGCGGAAGATCTGGTGCAGGCCGTCATGGCCGTCACCAAGGGCGGGGCCGACGTGGTCATCGACGCGGTTGGGTCCCAGTTCGCCGCGGCCTTGCCGCTGGTGCGCCGACAAGGACAGGTGCTTCTCTTTGGCATGGACGCCACGGCGCAAGCTCCCGTGCGGCAGGTGGACATTACCCGCAACGAGATCGAGGTGCGCGGCACGTACATCGCCGACGGGACTTTTCCGGCGGCCATCCGGCTCATCGAAGCCGGCGTGCTGCCGCTGGAAAAGCTCATCACCCACCGGGTTTCCGTCAAGGAACTGCCCGCGGCCTTGGGCGCCCTCCGGCGCCGGGAGGCTATCAAGGTCATCGTCGAGCCGTAGCCGCAAGCTGGCGGCTTTGGTTCAAGCGCCCATGGATTAAGGGGGGGATGCGGCGGCAAAGACACGGACGTCTCTTTGAGCAGGCGCAAGAGGAGCCGGCCAAGGACGCCGGCGGGGGAAGCGGGAGCCGCTGGAATAACGGCATTTCCATGCAAAGGAGGCTGGAAGCGTGAAGAGGTTTTTGTCCGTTTTGCTGGTGGCGGCGTTGGCGCTGGGATTGGCCGTCTCGGCCTTTGCCCAGTCGGCGACAAGCCGCGGCGACATCCGCATCATCGTGGTCACTCACGGCACGGCCGCGGACCCGTTCTGGTCCGTCGTGGCCCGGGGCGTGGACGAGGCGGCCCGGGACATGGGCGTCCGGGTGGAGTACCGGGCGCCGGAAACGTTTGACATGATCCAGATGGCCCAGCTGATCGACGCCGCCGTGGCGGCCCGCCCGCACGGTCTTGTGGTGTCGATCCCCGATCCGGACGCCTTGGAAGCCTCCATCCGCGCTGCGGTCGCGGCCGGCATCCCGGTGATCTCCATCAACTCGGGCTCTGACGTGAGCAAGGACTTCGGCGCCTTGCTGCACGTGGGCCAGGAGGAGTACTTGGCGGGCGTCGGCGCCGGCGAGCGCATGCGGGCTGCGGGCGTGACCAGCGCGGTCTGCATCAACCATGAGGTGGGCAACCTCGCCCTTGACCAGCGCTGCCAGGGCTTTGCCGACGGCCTGGGCGGCAACGTGGAAGTGCTGGGCGTGCACGGCGACTTCACCGAGATTCGCAACGCCGTCGAGATCTACCTGCGCCGCAACACCGGCGTCCAGGGCATCCTGACGCTCGGCCCCGTGGGCGCGGACCCCACCTTGGCCGCCCTGGAGTCCGTGGGCCGGGTGGGCCAGGTGCAGTTCGGAACGTTTGACTTGTCTCCGGCCATCCTGGAGGCGCTCGACGCCGGCCGGATGAGCTTCGCGATCGACCAGCAGCAGTACTTGCAGGGCTACTTGCCCATCGTGCTGCTCACCCAGCACGCCCTTTACGGCGTCATGCCGGCCGTCCAGGTGTACACGGGCCCCGGTTTCGTCACCCCGGACAACGCCGCCGCTGTCCAGGCTTTGAGCGAGGCTGGCATCCGGTGAGCCGGAGCCGGATGAACACGGCGAGCGCAGGGACCGCGCGTCCCTGCGCCGCCCTCCGGTGAGGGACGATGGCGCGTGCGGACGCGGCCGTGCGGGCCGACGAACGTCTCAAACCCCTAAACCCGTTCCAGCGGCTGCTCAACCGGCCGGACTTCGGCGCCATTGGCGGC
>CALFSR010000184.1 GCA_937916565.1 uncultured Bacillota bacterium
GACGATGACGCCTTGAGGGATGTACAGCGCGCCCTTTGGACCGACGATCGCGATGCCGGGGGTTCCCTCAATGTCTCCAGAGAGGCGCACGGGCGGGTGAATCCCCAGGGCGTAGCCGTCCGTCCGGGAAATCTCGACCTGGGTCAACGAGCGGGCGGGTCCGAGGATGCGAACGCCGGTGATGCATCCTTTCGGTCCGACCAGGGTCACCGTCTCCTCCGCGGCAAACTGGCCGGGTTGCGACAGATCCCGCATCACATGCAGCTCGTGACCGGGTCCAAACAGCTGCTCCAGCGCTTCCCGGGATACGTGTACGTGCCGGGCGGAAACGCCCACCGGCACCGTACCCAACGCTCGAAACGGCGTCATTGGTCATCCCTCCAGCCCAAGAGGCGTTCGCCGGCAGTGACGTTGACGCCGGGCGCGGGCAAGGCTACGCTAGGGTTAGGACACGGCGGCCCCGCGGCTGCCGGCGCACAAAGAGGTGACACCACGTGAAGCATGCCCCACAAGCCCGCCGATTCCTTCCCGGCCTGCTGGCCGGTGATATCCTCGTCGTTTTCTTGTTCGTCGCCATGGGAATGACCTCCCACCTGACGTGGAACGGTCCTCTGTCTCTTTTTCCTGCTTCGTTCCCGTTTCTCCTGGCTTGGCTCGTCTGGGGCCTTGTGCTGGGCCTGTTCCGCGCCGGCACGGTGCGGACGATCCCGGTGAGCATCCGCACCGCGATCGCCGGATGGGCGCTGGCCGCTCCCACGGGCGTGGCAATCCGGATGCTGATCCTGGGCCGGGCGCCGCACTGGTCGTTCTGGCTGACGGCGTTCGTTTTCGGCGGCGCCATGTTGGTTGTATGGCGGGGGATCGCCGCGTGGTACGCGGGCCGGCGGGCAGTTTGAGCGCGCCGGCTCCGTTCGCCCGACCGCGCCGGCACCGGGAGCAGGCCGGACTTTGCCTTACCGAGCACGGCACGGGACAGTGAGCAAAAAATGGCAGGGGAGACAGGACTCGAACCTGCAGCCCCCGGTTTTGGAGACCGGTGCTCTGCCAGTTGAGCTACTCCCCTGCGACTTGCGGCAGTGTCAGTATACCACGGCCCGCCGGGGCGGTCAAGGCGGCTTCCGCCCCGGGACACGTCCCTAGGCGCTGCCCGCCCGCTCCACGAGGCGCAGCCCGTAGTCAGGAACGCCTTCGAGGACGAGCCGTACTCGAGCGGCGTCGAAGTAGTTGAACTCGATCGCGACCCGTTCCCCGCTCACCATAAGGACGTTGCCCGAGCGCAGGAGCGGCGCCCCCGCTTCCACCTCCAGGGATTCCGCCAGGTATGCTGTGGCGGCGACCACGTCCAAGGTGCGCTCGGCCAGGTCGAACCCGCCTTGTCCCCCTAAGCCGAGGGTTTCCCGCAGCGGACCTTCCGTATTGAGAATTGCTTCATTGACCGTCAAGTGGCGGCTGGTCACGATCTGGTTGACGTAAAACGGCCGGCCGTTGACGACCCGCACCCGGCTGATCTCCAGGAGCGTCGTCGAGGGTGCGACTCCAAGCCATTCGGCTAGTTCCGGCTCCCTGCACTGCGCCACCCGCAAGCAGCGGGTTTCCATCTTGTTGCCGGCCTCTGCCAGGGCATGAAAGAGGCCTTGGCCTCCACCCGGCACCCGGACATCCAGCGCCAGGCGTCGTTCCATCTGGCGGGCGTACCTCCGCCGCAGCTGCTGGAGGGAAAGCCCGGCTTCCGAGAGGACGGTGCGTACATACCGGGAGGTCGTGCGGGCGCGGGCGGCGATCTCGTCGACGCTCATAAAAGGATCGGCTTGCGCGAGGCGGACAACGAAGTCCTTTTTGCGGTCCCTGCGGACCGGCCGGTCATCCGATTCGGTCGTGGTCTCCCCCGCCGGCCCCCGGGCAGCCAAAGGCGCCGGCCGGGTGGCGCGGTCGTCCTTGCCGTCCGCCATCGTACCCCCGCTCCCCGATGTGCTCAGTCTTGTTTCCATGAGTTGAACTGAATGTAACTTTTGTGTCTTGTCGGCAGGTATTCCTGCTAGGGCGAAGAATTTTAGCCGGGACATATGTCCAACAGCGGAAGGGGGGAAAGCCTGCCCGACCGGTCGGTGCTTCTCCGTTGACGGTACCGGCGCGGTCGGGCGACAAGGGGTCCTACTGCCTGGGCTGGCGGGCGGGGACCGCCGGCGAAACGCGGATCAAACATCATAGTTCAGGAGGTGCGGTGCGTGATGGCGAAGAAGTGGCCAATTGGGTATTGGCTCGCGCTGGTGCTCGTGCTGGCGCTGGCGGCCGGCGCCGGCGCTCAGACCCGGACCGGCGCCTGGGTGGATGAGGTCGTCATCGTGGAAGAGGCCTCCTCTGCCGCGGCCATTACCCGCTTGGAAGTCGGCGAGTTTGACGTTTACGCATTCACGATCTCGGACGCAGGGCTTTTCCAGCGCACTCAGGCGTCCCCCTTCCTCACCTACAGCCAGTCCTTCGGTTCGTACAACGAGCTGACCTTCAACCCTTACGGGCCTGAGTTCAACGACGGGCGCCTCAATCCGTTCTCGGTGGCCCGGATTCGCGAGGCCATGAACTGGCTCATCGACCGGGACTACATCGTGAACGAGATTATGGGCGGCATGGCCGTGCCCAAGTTCTTCCCGATCACGGCCGCGTTCCCGGACTACGCCCGCTACGCGGACACGGCCCGGGCGCTGGAGCTCAAGTACGCCTACGACTTTGAGAAGGCGCGCTCGGTCATCACCGAGGAGATGGAGAAGCTCGGCGCGCAGCTCGTCGGCGGCGTCTGGCATTACAAGGGCAGCCCGGTGGAGATCATCGCCCTGATCCGTATCGAGGACGAGCGGCAGATCATCGGCGACTACATCGCGAACCAGCTGGAGAACGTCGGCTTCGTCGTCAACCGGCTGTACCGCTCCGCGGCGGACGCGTCGCCGCTTTGGATGACGGCGGACCCGGCGGAAGGCCGGATGCACTTCTACACCGGAGGCTGGGTCACCACGGCCGTCGACCGGGACCAGGCCGGCAACTTCGACTACTTCTACACCCCGCGCGGCTTGGCCAGCCCGCTGTGGATGGCCTACCAGCCGACGCCGGAGTTCGATGAGGTTGCCGACCGCCTTGGCCGCAACGACTTCTCCTCCATGGAGGAGCGCGGCGAGCTCTTCCGGAAGGCGCTGGAGCTGGCCATGGAAGACTCCGTCCGCGTCTGGCTCGTTGACCGCCAGGCCTTTACCCCGCGGCGCTCCGAGATCGTCGTGACCGCGGACCTGGCCGGCGGTGTCGCCGGCGCCCGGTTGTGGGCCCCCACCCTGCGTCGTGTCGGACAGGTGGGCGGCACGATCCGGATCGGCCTGCCGAGCGTTTTGACCGAGCCGTGGAACCCGCTGGGCGGCACCAACTGGGTCTACGACGCCATGCTGTACCGGGCTACCGGCGAGGACGGCGTCGCGTTTGACCCGTACACCGGCCTGACCTACCCGTGGCGCCTAGAGCGGGCCGAGGTCTACATCAAGGAAGGCCTGCCCGTGTCCAAGACTTTGGACTGGGTGTCCCTCCACTTCGTGCCGGAGATCCAGGTGCCGGCCGATGCGTGGATCGACTGGGATCCGGTTGCGCAGCGGTTCATCACCGTGGGCGAGAAGTACCCCGAGGGCCTGACGGCTCTCAGCAAGTCGGTGGCGTACTATCCGGCCGACTTTTACGAGAAGGTCAAGTGGCATGACGGCAGCCCCATCTCGGTGGGTGACGTGGTGCTCGGCTTGATCCTCACCTTCGACCGGGCCAACCCGCAGAGCGCCGTCTACGATGAGTCGGTGGTGCCGAGCTTCAGCTCGTTCATCCAGTCCTTCCGGGGCGCCCGGATCGCGTCCGTCGACCCGCTTGTCGTCGAGTACTACAGCGACGTCTACGCTCTCGACGCCGAGTGGAACGTCTCGGACCTGTTCCCGTACTACAGCTTCGGTCCTGGCGCATGGCACAACCTGGCCCTCGGCCTGTTGGCCGAAGCGAACCAGGACACCGCCTTCACGTCCGCCAAGGCTACGGCTCTGGGCGTGGACTATCTCAACATGATTGCGGGCGAGACGGTCGGCATCCTCGCCCGGTACCTCGAGCAGGCCAGCGCTTCCAACTATGTACCCTACGCGCCCACCCTCGGCCAGTACATCAGCGCCGACGAGGCGCGCGAGCGCTGGAGCAACCTGACCCGCTGGTATCAGGAAAAGGGCCACTTCTGGCTCGGCACCGGCGTGCTGTACCTCGAGCGGGCCTTCCCCGTGGAGAAGACCGCTGTTCTCAAGCGGTTTGAGCTCCATCCCGACCCGGCGGATCGTTGGGACATCTTCGCTGAACCCATGATCGCCGAGGCGGATGTGGAAGGGCCGGCGCGAGTCTCCATCGGCGGCCGGGCCCGGTTCGACGTGTGGGTTACCTTTGACGGCGAGCCGTATCCTGGCAACCTGATCAGCGAGGTCAAGTACCTCATTATCGACTCCCGGGGCGAAGTGGCTGCCGTGGGCACCGCTGACTTCGTCGCCGATGGTCTGTATGAGGTTAACCTGACCGCTGATGTGACCAGCAAGCTGTCGGCCGGTTCCAACCGCCTGGAGGTGGTGGTGGTGCCGATTCCGGTCAGCATCCCGACCTTCTCGTCGGCCACCTTCGTGAGCACGCCGTAAAGGCAAGTCAGGCGACCGCGGGGGCGCATCGCCCCTGCGGTCGCCTCGTGCTTATACTAAGCCACCGTCAGGTGGCCGAAGGAGGTCGGCCATGGCCGTTAGCGAAGCACCCAGCATGCAGTCCCCTTCGACGGCCGGTGCCCCTGCGGGCTCCGCCGTTTGGCGCATTGTCCGCTTCACGTTAACGCGGTTTGTCGCCCTGTTTATCACCACCGTCATCGGAGTCTACCTCACCATTCTCATCGCCAATATGGGCGGGCACGTGGATGAAATACGGCGTGCCACCATCCGTGAAGGCCTGGCCATGTATGTCGGGATGGCCCAGGAGTACGCCCATTTAACGCCGGTCGAACGGCGTCAGCTGGTGGAGCAGCTGGCCGAAGTGGAGTACAAGCGCCTCGGGCTCGATCAGCCGTTCATCGTCCGCAGCTTCCGGTATTTGGGCAACGCCCTCATCCTGAACCTTGGCCGTGCGGAGCAGATGACGAGCGACAGCGGGTCGAGCCAGGTGCGCAACATCATCATGGAGCGACTGGCACCCACATTGCTCCTGACGGCGACGTCGTTCCTCCTACTGTTCTTTGTCTCGATCTTTGCGGCGCTGGCGTTGTCACGGCGCTACGGCAGCTTCCTCGATCGGCTGAGCGTGGCCCTTGCCCCGTTGTCGGCAGCGCCGTCGTGGTTTTTCGGCATCTTCCTTATTTTGATATTCGCGGCCGTCCTACAGTGGCTGCCCTTCGGCGGGATGGTGGATGCTCCGCCTCCCCCTACGCGCCTTGCCTACTTTCTCAGCCTGCTGAAACACCTCGTCCTGCCGGTGGGAGCCATCGTGCTAAGCTCCATCTTCATCGGCATTTACAGCTGGCGCACGTTCTTTCTCATCTACTCGAGCGAGGACTACGTCGATATGGCCCGGGCGAAAGGTCTGCCCTCGGGGGCCATCGAGCGCCGCTACATCCTCCGCCCTAGCATGCCTTACATCGTCACGTCGTTTGCTCTTTCCCTCATTACCTTGTGGGGCGGGTCCATTATCCTCGAGCGAGTGTTCAACTGGCCCGGTCTTGGGCGGTTGTTTTATCAGGCCACTCAGGTCTTTGACACGCCGATTATCGTAGGAAACACCATCATCTACGCGTACCTGCTGGCCATTACCGTCTTTGTGCTGGACTTCGTGTACGCCTTGGTGGATCCCAGGGTCAAAGTCGGATCAGAGGGTCGATCGGCATGAACTGGATGCGTACCAACCTGAAGCTGTTGACCAGCTACCCGTCCGCCCTGGCGGGACTTGTGGTGATCCTGGCGCTGGTCATCATGGCCGTCTACGCCATGGTGTCTATGCCGCTGTCGGAGGCCATCAACCTGTGGCGGGCCGGCGAGGGCATCTGGCAAGATACGCCGCGCAACGCCGCACCCGCGTGGCTCAACGTATTTCGCCGGGAAAAACTGCCCGTCACCCAGGTGTATGACACTACGCAGATGCCGGGCAGCAAGACCGTGGAGAGCCTCGGCGGCGGATTGAAGGAAATTCGCGTCGTGTTCCCGGTAGAGTACGCGTACGACGGGTTCCCGCAGGAGATCAGCGTCTTCACGACGGCCCAGTTTGAGCAGGCACGGCCAAATCTGACCATGTACTGGCTCACCCCCGACGGCCGCGAGATACCGCTGGGCAACGAGACGCTCCGGGCCAGCGAGTCTTTTCGCCTTTCCCAGGACACGCGGCTTTCAAGGCGGCTGCGCAACCAGCCGGCGGAGATCGGTCTGTTCGCCGATCCCGGCGCCCCCTCCCCCACCGTTCTTAAGGGTACGTACCAGTTCGTGGCCGAAGGAATCGTCTTTGAGGATGCGGCCGACATCGACGTCAAGCTCGTGGTCTACGGCCAGCTGCACGGGTTGGCGGGCACGGATCACCGGCGCCGGGACATCATGGTTGCCCTCCTGTGGGGTACGCCGATTGCCCTGGCCATGGGATTTGTGGCTGCCGTGGGCGCTACCGTGAGCACCATGTTGATCGCGGCGGTTGGCGCATGGTACGGCGGTTGGGTCGACGAGTTGATCCAGCGCATCACCGAGGTCCACCTGATCCTCCCCATCCTGCCCATCCTGATTATGGTGGGGACGTTGTACAACCGAAGTCTTGTTGTGATTATGGGGCTCTTCGTGCTCTTGAGCGTCTTTAGCGGCGGCATCAAGACGTACCGGGCACTTTTCTTGCAGATTAAGGAGGCCCCGTACATCGAGGGCGCACGTTCCTACAGCGCCAGCAACATGCGGATCGTGTTCCGGTATATGGTGCCGCGGGTGTTGCCCGTGCTGATCCCGCAGTTCGTAACCTTGATCCCGTCCTTCGTCTTCCTAGAAGCGACCCTGGCGGTGCTGGGATTGGGCGACCCGCTGCTGCCCACGTGGGGCAAGGTCCTCTGGGAGGCCGAGACCAACGGCGCCCTATTCAACGGCCACTACTATTGGGTCCTAGCCCCGTCGGTGCTGCTGCTCGTCACGGGTCTAGGATTCTCCATGCTCGGCTTTACCTTGGACCGCGTCTTCAATCCGAGACTCAGGGGACTGTGATATGGAAACGAACGGCTTCTTGCATGTGGAGGACCTTATTCTTCATTTCCGCACCGCCGCCGGCACCGTACAGGCGGTGGACGGAGTGAACTTTCAGCTCGGGCGCGGCCGGACGCTGGTCATTATCGGCGAATCCGGTTCGGGCAAGAGCTCTCTGGCCAAAGCCATCTTGCGCCTCTTGCCCCGCAACGTGCAGACATATAGGGGCAAGGTCATCCTCAACGGCCAGGACGTCATGCCCCTGAGCGAGGAGCGGTTTCGCCGGGAGGTCCGCTGGACCAAGATGGCCCTCGTGCCGCAGGCGGCGCAAAACTCCTTGAATCCCGTGCTGCGCATCGAGGACCAGGTGTCCGAGCCGCTCATCACCCACGGGCGCGTTTCCAGCAAGGAAGCGGCCATGGACAAGGTCCGGCAGGCATTCCGGCTCGTCGGGCTGCCTGTCGACTTCCTTACCCGGTATCCCTTTGAACTGAGCGGCGGGATGCGCCAGCGAACCGCCATCGCCATGGCCCTGGTGACCGAGCCGGACTTGGTGCTGCTTGACGAACCCACCTCCGCCTTGGACGTCTTGACCCAGGCCAACCTCATGAACGTGCTCAAGCGCATCAAAAAGGAGTTCGGCACGACATTCGTGCTGATTACCCATGACATCGCGACCGCCAGCGACCTGGCCGACGATGTGGCGGTCATGTACGCGGGTCAGATCGTCGAACGGTCCAGCGCGGACCGGTTTTACCGGGAGCCGCTGCACCCGTACTCCAAGAAGCTGATGGCCAGCGTGCCGGCGCTCAAGCAAGACAAGCAGCTGGAGTTTATCCCGGGGCGGCCACCGAGCCTGATCAACCCGCCCAAGGGATGCCGGTTTGCTGACCGTTGCCCTGCGCGCTTTGCCCGCTGTGCGGAGGATCCGCCGCCGGCGACGGTGGACGGCCGCCAAGTCAAGTGCTGGCTCTACCACTGAGCGGGCCATCTCGGATGGGCGGGGAGATGTGATTGATGAGCGACAACAGCGTCCTCTTGCGCGTTGAGGATTTGCATACGTGGTTTGAGCTGCGCCGGTTCGGCTTCTTTCGTATCGGGCACGTGCGCGCCGTGGACGGGGTGAATTGTGTCCTCGGCCGGGGCGAGGCCGTCGCGGTCGTGGGCGAAAGCGGCTGCGGCAAGAGCACCCTGGCCCGCACAATCCTTGGCCTGTACACGCCGACGAAGGGCCGCATTGTCTTTGACGGCAAAGTCCTGGACACCAAGGACGACAAGGCGATGCAGGCGTACCGGGCGCAAGTCGGCTACGTGCAGCAGGACCCCTTCGGCGCATTGCCTCCTTTCATGGACGTCCGGCGCATCCTGGACGAGCCGCTGGTTATCAACGGCGTCAAAGACCCCAAAGAGCGCGATGCCCGGATCCGCCAGGCGCTGGAAGACGTGCGCCTTACGCCGGTGGACGATTTTCTCGGGAAGTTTCCCCACCAGCTGTCGGGCGGGCAGCAGCAGCGCCTCGTCATCGCCCGGGCCATCATCCTCAAGCCCAAACTCATCGTGGCCGATGAGCCGGTTTCCATGCTGGATGCGTCCGTGCGGGTCGAGATATTGCAACTCTTGCGGCGGCTGCAGGAGGCTTACGGCATCAGCATTATCTACATCACCCATGACCTGTCGACGGTACGATTTTTCTCCGAACGGATCTTCGTCATGTACGGCGCCAAGATTATCGAGCAAGCCAAGACGCGGGATCTCCTGGACAACCCGCAGCACCCCTACACCCGTGCCCTGCTCAACGCGATTCCGGATCCCGACCCGGACAACGCCCATCGCTTCCGGGAAGTCCCGGGCGGCGAACCGCCCAGCCTTATGAACCCGCCCTCCGGCTGCCGGTTCCACCCGCGCTGCCCGGCCATTATCCGGGGGAAGTGCGACGCGCAGATCCCGCCGGACCTGGAGCTTGAGCCGGCGCACAAGGTGGCGTGCTGGTTGTATGCAGACAATGTCCAACGAGAGAGCGCTTAAGTTTATCATCGCCGGCGGGGTACTGCTCGTCGTAGGGTGGCTGGTGCCGCTGCTGATGGTGATGCGGATTATCCCTCCCAATTTTCTCCTGGCCTTTGCGTCCTACGCGCTGTCGGTTGGGGGGCTGGCGGCGGGCCTATTCGGCCTCCTCATGTACGTGCGGCTGCGCTGACGGGGCGCCCGGGACAGGTTCCCGGGCGCTTGTTGCCGAATGAAGCCCCATCCCCGACACAGGAGGTCATCTGCGTATGTCCAACGATGTGCCGCGGCGGCCGGTACGCGGGTATACCCTCGAAACGCTGGCCATCCACGGCGGCCAGGCGCCGGACCCGACCACCGGCAGCCGCGCGGTGCCCATCTACCAGACGACGTCGTACGTGTTCCACGACACGCGGCATGCCCGGGAACTGTTTGCTTTGGACGAAGCCGGCAACATCTATACCCGCATCGGCAATCCCACCGTGGACGTGCTCGAGAAGCGGGTGGCGCAGCTCGAGGGCGGAGTGGCGGGCGTCGCTTTCTCCAGCGGCCAAGCGGCCCTGACCAGCGCGATCCTCACCCTGGCTGGCGCCGGCGATGAGATCGTAGCCTCGGCCCACCTCTACGGCGGCACCTACACCCTGCTCGGGGCCACCTTGGCGCAGCTTGGCATTCAGGTCAAGTTCGTCGACCCTGCCGACCCCGACAACTTCCGCAAGGCCATCACCGAGCGGACCAAGGCCGTTATCGGTGAAACCATCGGCAACCCCCGCCTCTCGGTGTTGGACATCGAGGCAGTGGCGCAAATTGCCCACGACGCCGGCGTGCCCCTCATCGTGGACAACACCTTTGCCACACCGTACTTGTGCCGGCCCATCGAGTGGGGCGCCGACATCGTCGTCCACTCGGCCACCAAGTGGCTGGGCGGGCACGGTACGGCCATCGGCGGCATCGTCGTGGACGGCGGCCGGTTTGACTGGGGTAACGGCCGCTTCCCCCTCCTGACTGAGCCGGATCCCACCTACCACGGCCTGCGCTTCTTCCACGAGTTCGGTACGCTGGCCTTCGCCACGCGGCTGCGCAGCCGCATCCTGCGGGACGTGGGCGGCTGCATGAGCCCGTTCAACGCGTTTCTGATCCTGCTCGGCGTCGAGACGCTGCCGGTGCGCATGGACCGCCACTGCGAAAACGCCATGGCCGTCGCCAGGCACCTTGAGAACCACCCCGCAGTGGCTTGGGTGCTCTATCCGGGCCTGGAAAGCCACCCGCAGCATGAGCTGGCGGCGAAGTACCTCCGGCCCGGCTACGGGGCCATGGTCGTCTTTGGGATCCGGGGCGGTTCGGCGGCGGGGGCCCGACTTATCGACCGGTCCGTTCTCTGGTCGCACCTGGCCAACGTGGGCGACGCGAAAAGTCTCATCATCCACCCGGCCAGCACCACGCACCAGCAGCTGTCCGAGGAGGAGCAGGAAAAGGCAGGCGTCAGCCCCGACCTTGTGCGCCTGTCGGTTGGCCTCGAGGGTGTGGCGGACTTAATCGCCGAACTCGACGACAACCTGTACATGGCCACCGGCCTGGGACAGCCGGGGGAGCCGATCCTCAACAGCGAAACGGTTATTCGCCGCGTCGCGGGCAGCTCGACAGTTCCGGCGGACGACGGCACAGGCGCCCGGCGGGCCCAGGTCATTGCGGTGGTAGGACTCTCCCCCGATCCCGGGCGCCCCAGCTACCGGGTGGCCCGCAAGCTCCAGCGCATCGGGTACAAGATTATCCCCGTGAACCCCCGGGGCGGCACCATCCTGGGTGAGACGGTCTACCCGGCCCTCAAGGATATTCCCGTGCCGGTGGACGTCGTTCAAGTATTCCGGGCGCCTGATGCCGCACCGGGCATCGCCCGCGAGGCCGCCGCGCTGCCTGGTCGTCCCGTCTTTTGGCTGCAGGAAGGCATCGAGAGCCAGGAGGCCGCCGAACTGGCCGCCGGGGCTGGACTGCCGGTCGTCATGAACCGGTGCTTGTGGAAGGAAGTCCAGCGGCTGCAAGGATCCATCGTGACGTATCTTGGCAAGGCGGATTCAGCGCAATAGCTCTAACACGGAGGTGTGGCCCATGTCGGAAGTGACGATCCAGATCCGGGACAACGGCTCGCTGCGGGTGACGGGGCCGGTTGTCCTTCTGGATGCCGAAGGCAACCGGTTTGAGACGAAGGAGTCGTTCTCCCTCTGCCGGTGCGGTATGTCCCAGAACAAGCCTTTCTGCGACGGCTCGCACAAGCAGGGCTTCGAGAGCGCGCCGCGGGCTAAGTAGCCGCGGTCATAGCAATCGCCCGAGCACGCCTCCCAGCGCTCCGGCGAGAAACCCGTAGGCGAGGCTGGCGAGCCCGGAGCTTGTGACCAGGGGGTCAAGCATCGCCCCGGGCGCCAGTATCCATGCGGCGAGGAGCATATAGCCGATTCCTGCCAAGCCGCCGTGGAGCCAGCCGAGGCGCTTGGCCCGGCGCCCCGCGGCAAACCCGCCGGCAAGGGTAGCCAAAAGGTTGAAGCCCTTGTACAGCGCGTCGGGCGCGTCCCACTGGGGCGTCCACGCCACCGCCAGCCCTACGGCGGCCGCGAAACCGAGGGCGGCCAGGAAGGCTACTCCGATCCCCTGCAGGATGCTTCCTGCCCCCAGCGGAAACCCGCCTTCGCCCGTAGGTGCGCTGCGCCCGGCCACCGGCATCACCCGCCCACCCCTTCCGGTCGAGGGCAGGGGCGACTCGCCCCTGCCCTATCCAACCGTATGCGGGCGGCGCGACGCCTATGCGTTTCCAGCGGATGGCCGTCCCTCTAAGCGGACTTGCCGGCGTTGGCCGCGGCGATGATCTGCTGGGCCAAGTGCTCCGGTACCTCTTCGTAATGGTCCATCTGAGCCCGGAAACGCCCCCGGCCTTGCGTCATCGAGCGCAGGTCCACGGCGTAGCGCACGAGTTCGGCCATGGGCACGTGGGCGCGGATCACCTGGTTTCCGTTGTCCGGATCCATTCCGAGGATGCGACCCCGCTTCTTGTTCAGGTCCCCGATTACGTCGCCCATGTAGCGCTCGGGGACGACGACCTCCAGCAGCATCACCGGTTCGAGCAAAACCGGGCTCGCGTCCATAAAGCCCTTCTTGAACGCCATGGACGTGGCGATCTTGAACGCCATCTCCGAGGAGTCCACGCTGTGGTAGGAGCCGTCCAGCAGCGTGACCTTGACGTCAACGACCGGGTAGCCGGCCAGGACGCCCTCCTCCATCGTCTCACGGGCGCCCTTCTCCACGGCCGGGATGTACTGCTTGGGCACGGCTCCACCGAAGATCTTGTCCTCAAACTCAAACCCGCCGCCCGGGGGCAGGGGCGACAACTCCAGCCAGACGTGCCCGTACTGGCCGCGCCCGCCCGTCTGCTTTTTGTGCTTGCCCTCCACCTTGACCGTGCCCCGGATTGTCTCCCGGTACGGCACCCGCGGCTCGATGAGGTCCACCTCGACGCCGAACTTCTTCTGCAGCCGTGAGGTGATGATCTCCAGGTGCACGTCGCCGAGGCCCGAAATGAGCAACTGGCCGGTTTCGGGGTGCTTTTCCGAGAGGAACGTCGGGTCCTCTTCCTGCAGCCGGGCCAGAGCAACGCCGATCTTTTCCTCGTCGCCCTTGGCCTTGGGCACGAGGGCCAGCGTCAAGTTGGGCCGCTCAAAGGTGATGACGGGGAGCTTAACCGGACGGTCTTTGCGCGTTAAGGTGTCGCCGGTCGTCGTCGCCTGCAGCTTGGCAACGGCACCGATGTCGCCCGCGCCAATCTCCGTGACGGGGATTTGCTCCTTGCCGCGGAGGACAAAGAGCTGCCCGATCCGCTCCTCCTGCTCCTTGTTCACGTTGTAGGCGCTGCCGTTGGCGGTGAAGGTGCCGGACATGACCCGGAAAAGCGTGAGCTTGCCGACATACGGGTCGGAGACAGTCTTGAAGACAAGCGCCGTCAAGGGACCGCCGTCGTCCGCGCGGCACTCGATCTCTTGGCCGCTGCGGACATCCATGCCCCGGCGCGGCGGCACATCGAGGGGCGACGGGAACAGCTGCACAAGGCCGTCCAAGAGCGCCTCTGTTCCCAGGGGAAGCAGCGACGACCCAAGCCATACGGGGATGACCTGGCCGCTCCGGACGGCGGCGCCCAGAGCAGCCCCCAGCTCCTCCGCGGCGATCTCCTCGCCCTCCAGGTATCGGAGCGTCAGCTCATCATCGGTGGCGGCCACCGCCTCTAGGAGCCAGTCGCGCATGGTATCCACCTGCGCCTGTACGTCGCTGGGGATGGCGGTTGCCGCCAAGCCGCCGCCTGCACGGGTGAAAGCCTGCATCGAGACAAGGTCGACGAAGCCCTGGAAGGTGTCGGCCTGGCCGATAGGGACTTGCAGCGGCACTACGTTGTTGCCGAACATTTCCCGCAGTTGGCCGACCGTGCGCTCGAAGTTCGCGTTCTCCCGGTCCATCCGATTGACAAAAAAGGCACGGGGAATCCCGTGCTCCACTGCCATCGCCCATGCTTTTTCCGTTCCGACCTCGACGCCGCCGGCCGCACACACGACGCACAGCATGGCGTCGGCCGCGTGGAGAGCGCCCTGGACCTCACCGACGAAGTCGAAGTAGCCCGGTGTGTCCAGCAGGTTCACCTTGTGGTCTCTCCACTCGCAAGGGACCAGCGAGGTGCCAATACTTATCTGCCGCTTGATCTCTTCGGAATCCCAGTCGCTCACCGTGTTGCCGTCGGCGACTTTGCCCATGCGGCTCAGCGCCCCGGTGGCAAACAGCAACGCTTCGGCCAACTGAGTCTTGCCCACGCCGCCGTGGCCGGCGAGAACGACGTTGCGGATCTGGGACGCCTGGTAGCGCTTCAACGATGACCCCCTCCTGTTGCCCTGGCGATTTGGACGACGCCTGCCGAATAATGCGTCTACTGAATAATGCTACTTCGGTAACGCGGCTGCGCTTCCCTGCCTCGCCAGCCTAAGCGCCGGGGCTGCTACGAAGGTCCTCAAGGGCCCGCATGACCATCTTGAGGTCTTCCCAGGCGAGTTTCTTCTGCGCGGGAAAGCGCAACAGGGCGGCCGGGTGGAATGTGACGGTCAGCAAGCGGCCGTCTCGTTCGTAGAACCGCCCGCGGCTTTTGGTGACGCCGAAACCTGGCCCGAGCAGCCGTCTGGCCGCGACGGCTCCCAGGCAGACGATGATCCGGGGATCGACGAGCTCGATCTGGCGCCGCAGAAACGGCCAGCAGGCGTCAGCCTCGTCCAGCTCCGGGGCGCGGTTGTTGGGCGGGCGGCACTTGACCACATTGGCGATGTACACGTCGGATCGGGCCAGGCCCATGGCGGCGATCATGCGGTCGAGGAGCTGTCCTGCCCGGCCGACGAAAGGTCGTCCTTGCAGGTCTTCCTGCTCGCCGGGGCCCTCGCCCACGAACATGAGGCGTGCCTGCGGGTTGCCTTCGCCGAAAACGACCTGCCGGCACCCTGCTCGCAGGCGGCACCCGTTGCAGGCGAGCGCGATACGGGCGAGTTCTTCCAGCGACCGGACGGGAGGGAGTGCGTCCCCCGACGCCGGCAGCGGTGCGGTGCCGCGTAACTCGGAAGGGGCGGCTTTGCTGGGCTTGGCCGGAGCCGGCACGCTCAAGTCCTCCGGCCGAGCGGCAGGCGCCGGGTCGGCGCCCGGGGACGTAAAGAACGGAAACGCGAGTTGTCCACCGCGCACGGTCAACTCTCCTTCCTGACGGCGCCTAGGGCTGGGTGGACAAGACAAGCTCCCGCCGGCGCGGGTCCCAGGCGACGACGGCGCCGAAGGCGCTCGCCACCTCCGGCGGGGCGTACGTCCTGCCCGAGCGGATGACCGGAGGGGTGGTCAGCGTGCGAGCGCCATGCGTGAACAAGGCCCGCGGGTTTCCCATCGTGAGGACGGCAAACCCCCTTGGCCCCACCGCGGTCAATCGCTGGCGTTCTGCGTCCCAGTAAAGCGTAAGGCCGAGGAGCGCCGCCCAGTCCCGCATGGAGATGAGCACGTGCTGGCCTTGGAAAACCGCCGGCTCAAGAAGCGCCCGCGGCGCACCGTCAACTTCCACCCGGAGGTAGTCGCTAGCCCGGCGCCGCCAGAAGGCTGGCGGTCGTCCCGTCTCCCCGACGACAATCCGCTCGCGGTCGGGAGACACCAGTGCCCACGCCGCGGGATCGGCCGCGGCGCCTGCCACGAGCTCTAAGGCCGTGCCGCCGATCCGCCAGAGACCAAGGCCCCCCGCAGCCTGCGCCAGCAGGCTGGTCCGGCTGTCGCCGGCCATGCGCACCGCCTGCACAAAGTCGAAGGGGAGCCGCCCGTCGTGCAGCGGCGCGGCGGCTAGGACCAGCTGGCCGCCTTGCCACGCGTAGCGGTACAACAGCTGTTCGCTGGTGGAGACGATCACTTGCGGCGCTCCGGTGCCATCGAGCTCGGCCACCGTCATGGAAATGGGCGTTCCCCATACATAAGCTTGGCCGAGCCGCTCCGTCAACGGCCAGCGCCAGAGCGTCACGGCTCCGGATTGGTCGGCCGTAATCAGCTCCGGACGCCCATCGCCCGTGAGGTCCATCAGCTCGAGCGAAAGCACCGGCGACCAGTTCGCAGGCGACCGGAAAAGCACCTGCCACGTGCGCTCGCGCCAGCCAAAGATGACCAGCTCTCCACCGGCGCTCACCGCAACGAGCTCCGAGCGCCCGTCGCGGTCGAGGTCGCCAGTCCTTAGAAGACGCACCGGCGACCACAGGTACGGCGTTTGGCCGAGTAACGTCCAGCGGCGTCCCGTCCAGGAAAAGACGTAAACGGAGCCGGCGTTGCCGGTCCCGACCAGGAGTTCGGGCACGCCATCGCCCGTCACATCGCCTTCTGCCAGAGCGGTGGGCGGCGACGGCAGCGGCGGCAGCCGGAACAAAAGTCGTACCGTATCGCTCGAGTCCGGGCTATGCGGCAGTTCGTACACGCCAATGCCGCCGTCTCCGGCAAGGACGAGCTCGGGCGCGCCGTCCCCGGTGAGGTCGAGCAAGGCCGCCGTGCGCGCCTCGCCAAACGGCACATCTTGCTGGTGTACGAGGACGTCGGCGGACACGAACGTACACGGCCCGGCCAGCACCCACAGCAACACGGTCGCGACCGCTGCCGCCGTCCACCGGGCCCGCCGGCCGGCGCGGGCCCTTCTGAGCACCCACCTGTCCGGGAACTCGGAGCCGGTGTCCAGGGCTGGCCGGGGAGCTTCGTACTTGGCGGTTTCCATAATTCAGCAATTCGCATCCAGACCCGGCACTCCTCCCGGCTTCCCGTGACGGCCCCGTGCGCCCAAGGGCCAATATTTGATCAACAGTTCGATATTAACAAGGAGTTTTATCTTGCTGCGCGGTATCTCTTATCGCGATTTCCCTGTGCAAGGAGGGAGAAATTGTGACAGGTTGTCCGTCGTGGAGGGTGGTCCTGGTTGTCTCCTTAGCGGGCTGGCTCGGCATGGCCGCGCTGGCCGCGTCCCAGCCGTCCTACGCGGCGCCCGCACCGGGGCAGACGTTCGGGATCGGCGAGATCGGCCCCATCGGCCCCATCTTTTCCGGACCGCACCAGTATCCTTTCATATGCAATACCGTTGAGTCCGGGCTCGGACAGCCCGTCGTCGATAACTACGACGGCATTGGCACCCCCGTGCGGGACGCGGACGGCCGGATCATCGGCTGCAGCCAGCACTGCGGCGTTCCCATGCGTATCGACTACTACTACCGCTCCACCGACGGCACGTGGAAGGAGTTGCCGGACCGGGCGGTGCGGCCGCCGGACCTCGCGCAGACGACGACGAGCGAAGGACTGACGGTGGACTACATCGTCCGTGTGGAGCGGGGCACCATCAACCGGTTCATCTACGGCATCGCCATGCTCGCCCCGTTTGACGGAACGCCCTTTAGCCCCCACCTGCCCACCGCCTGGAACCGCCGCCTCATCTTCAGTTTCGGCTCGGGCGGCGGCGGCGTCGGGTACCGCCAGTATCCGATGAACATTCGCGAGGTGCTCATCGACGAGTTCCTTTCCAAGGGCTACGCGGTCGCTTACACCACCGGCGCCCGCACCGCCCGGAGCTACAACATGACGCTGGCCGAAGAGACGGTGATGATGGTCAAGAACCACTTCATCGCCCGCTACGGCGAGCCGCTGTACACCATCGGCATCGGCAGCTCGGGCGGCGCTTTGACGCAGTACGTTCTGGCGCAAAACCATCCCGGCCTGCTGGACGCGTTGATTCCGATTCGCAGCTACCCCGACATGATCACCCAGAGCATCTACGTCGGTGACTGCGAGCTGCTTGAGTACTACCTGGACCACAGCGACAACCCGCGCTGGAGGAGCAAGGTGGAGCGGGAAGTGTTCGAAGGCTTGGCCGGTAACGACGAGATCGGAGAAACCGCGTGCGTCGCCGGCTGGCGCGGCTCGGTCCAAGCGTTTATCAATCCCAACTTCCCACCCTTTGACGTAAGCAGCCTGCCCATGGACGTGATCTTGGCCACCCGGTGGACCCACTGGGACGATCTGCGCAACATCTACGGCGTCGATGAGCACGGTTACGCGCCCAACACCTACGACAACGTCGGCGTGCAGTATGGCCTGAAGTCGTTGCAGCAGGGTCGCATCACCAAGGAGGAGTTCCTGCACCTCAACGAGCGGATCGGCGGCTGGAAGCAGCCTCATGAGTTCGGACCGCCGACTTTCCCCTATGATGAAGAGAACATCAACAAGGGAACGCCGGGGAACCCCAACCGGACGACGGGCAACCTCACCGCCATCCAGCGGGCGTATCAGTCCGGGCAGGTCTTCCGGGGGTATGCGGACGTGCCCATCATCGACATGCGGCAGTACGAGGACCCGATTCTCGACATGCACCACTTCTTGCAGTCGTTCGCGTCCCGGGAGCGCATCGCCCGCGCCATGGGCGATGCGTCGCACCAGCTCATTTGGGTGGACGGCACCAAGCGGCACAACACCTTCCTGGACATGCGCCATCCGACCCTCTACCTTGCCCTGGACGTCCTGGACCGGTGGCTCGCCAACCGGCGCGCGAACCCGCATCTCTCTGCGGCGGAAACCCGCCCGGCGGACGCGGTCGATACGTGCTGGGACGACGCGGGCAACGTCATCGCTTCCGGCCCGGGCGTCTGGGACGAGGGCGGCCCGTGCCGCGAGGTGTACCGGCCCTATGAGACTTCCCGCACGTTGGCCGGCGGTCCCGTGAGCGGCGATGTGTTCAAGTGCCAGCTCATGAGTGTCGATGAAGCCATTGAGCGCGGCCTGTACCCGACCGAGGGGCCGAATGCTTTCACGGAAGAGGACTTCGCTCGCCTGCGGGCGATCTTCCCCACCGGCGTCTGCGATTTCACGAAGCCCGACGCGGGCTACCCGGAAGGGTGGTTCGACTAACGGGCCGCGCAAGGGTGCATTGGGATTGGGAGCCCCTCGGCGCAACGGGTGCCTGACGACAAATACCTCGAAGCCCCCCGGAGTCGTGATCCCGGGGGGCTTCGGCCGCCTGAGCGTGCCTGAAGAGGACGCGGGGACACCGGATTCGCTGTGCTATACCGAATCCGCTTCCTGCGCCGGGCGGAGCCGTCCGGTGAGCAGGGCCGCAACCACGGGTACCAAAAATACGATGAGCACAACCGCAGGGGGAACGGAAACGCCAAGCGCCGTCAAGAGCGTGCGGGCGTTGTACAGGATGATCATAGCTCCGACCGTCACCCCAAGGATATCCAGCGGCAGCTTCCGCACGAGCCAAGCAGCGATAGGTGCCGCCACCGCCCCGCCCAGGACGATGGCCCCCACCCACGACCAGCTGATTCCTTCCCATCCGAGAGCAGTCACAAAGCCCGCGGTCGCCGCAGCGGCTACAAGGAACTCGCTCGCGTCCACAGAGCCGATCACGCGGCGGGCATTGGCCGGCTGGCGAGCGATCAGCGTCGTGGTCGTTACCGGTCCCCACCCGCCTCCGCCGGTGGCGTCCAGCATGCCGGCCAAGAATCCTAGGGGCGTGAGCCAGCGGGCTGGGACGGGCCGGCTCACCGGTGCCGCCATCCGGCCGGCCCTAAGGAAGCGAACCAGCACCACGACGCCGAGCAGCAGGAGGAAACCAGCCACGCCGAGCCGGGCTGCTTGCACCGGCAGCGAGGCCAAGAGCCACGCACCCAGGAACGCCCCCAGAGCACCCGGCACTCCTAGCCGCCACACCATGTAGGGGTCCACGTTGCCAAACCGCCAGTGGGCCACGCCCGAGATGAGCGTCGTGACCACTTCCCCAGCGTGCACGGAGGCCGAAGCCACGGCCGGGGCCACGCCCAGCGCGAGGAGCAGAGAAGACGAGGTAACGCCGTACCCCATTCCGAGCGCGCCATCGATGAGCTGAGCGAAGAAACCGACCAAGGCCATGACGACCAGGCTCCGCACCTATACTCCTCCTCACCGCGGTGCGCCCGGCTTCCCGGTCCGGCATGGCAGGCCGGGGCGCACAACGTTCATATAGGTTTCGCAACGGCGCCGGTGATGGTCATGGTATGGCCAAGACCGGGACTTGGTTCCTGGGCCGGGACGCTCTCCTTCCGGCAGCCCTCGGGAAAAGGTACACCCTGGACGCAGCCCGGCTTGAGCCAGCCAAAGCGCTTCACCTCGGCCGGGAGTCCCCGGTTCGAAAGGTTCAAAGCCCCGGGGCGTCAAATTAGTCACCCGCATGCGCCGCTCGGCCGCGCTCTCATCCTCGAGCTCTCGACAGATAACGCCATTGAGGGTTTCTCGGTGTCGTCCCCGGGGGGCTGTAACCGTGAGCGTACGCTCAGTGACCGCGGCCGGCGTGATCGGGTCCGGCACGAGCAGCCTGGCGCCGCGGCGCTACGACCTGGACTGGCTGCGCTGCGCCGCCGTTCTGCTACTAATCCCGTTTCATGCCGCCAGGATCTTTGATGTCTGGGAACCGTTCTACGTCAAGAACGCCCACTCGAGCATGGGCTTAAGTCTTCTCATCGGTCGGCCTCATCGGCCCGTTGCACATGCCGCTCCTGTTTTTCATCGCCGGCAGCGCGACCTGGTTCGCCCTCGGGTCGAGAGGACCCGGCCAGTACTTGGGCGAGCGGGTCAGGCGTCTGTTCATCCCGTTCGTCTTTGGCACGCTCGTGGTCGTGCCGCCTCAGGCGTACCTGGCGCGGCTGCGGGAGCCGGGGTATGCCGCTTCGTATCTCGAGTTCCTGACCGGGTACTTCCGCGATTTTGGCGACCTGACCGGCTATTTCGGGAGCTTCACGCCGGGACACCTCTGGTTCATCTTGTTTCTTTTCGTCATCTCCTCCGCGGTACTTCCGCTGGCTCTCGCCCTGAGGGAAAACCCCCGATCAGGCTGGCTCGCCAGGCTGCCGGGCTGGGCGGGCAGACCCGGGGCACTCTTCCTTCTCGCCGTGCCGCTGGCGGCCATGAAGCTCTTGCCTGAACTCGGCGGCAAGAACCCGTTCTTCTACGGCCTGCTCTTTCTCTACGGGTACGTCTACATGTCCGATCCGGCGTGGCAAAGGGCAACCCGGGAGCAAAGGACGACTGCTCTCGCGCTGGCGGTCGTTACCAGCGCCGGGCTGATGGCCATCTGGGGCGCCCGCCCGTCGTGGACTTCACTGTGGGCCGGCAACTTGTTCGTCGGATTCCTTGAAACGCTCAACGGGTGGGCGTGGGTCGTCGCCTGGCTAGGGTTTGCGCACGCGCACCTGAACTTCTCTCATCCCGTGCTGCGGTACGCGAACGAGGCGGCTTATCCCTTCTACATCCTGCACCAGACGGTGCTGGTGGTGCTCGGTTGGTTCGTCGTGCGCTGGGCGCTGGGCGTAGGTATGAAGTGGACGGGCATCAGCGTGGCGGGAGCCGCGGTCACGCTGGCCCTGTACGAGGTATTAGTTCGGCGGAACCGGCTCCTGCGGTTTCTGTTCGGCCTTAAGGCGGTGGAGTGAGCGCCGTCGCCTGCCCCATGGAGCTCACACCAGCCGGTGAGTTGCGGGTTGTCGGCATCGACGATTGGGCATGGCGGAGAGGACACCAGCATGGGACCATCGTGGGCGATTTTGGACATACCCGGAGAAGCAACGTCTCTGCCTATTCCTGTTATGACGTCCGAGAATATCGTGGCTGAATGCGTCTCGTCGTCTCTTAGCGAGTTGTGGGCCAAGGGGACATCGGGAGGAGGGCAACAATGGCACAGCGGATCGCCGTCGTATTAGTGTCACTTCTCATCGTTGTGCTAGCGATTGGCAGCACCCTCACTATGGCGCGCTATAAGACTGACCTATCTCGGCCTGAATATCCCGTAATGGACTTCTGGAGCTACATTTACTCTAACGGAGAAATTGGTCGTAACGACGTATGGGATCCAATCCTTGGCTCGGACTACGCCGAACAGGCAACGGCTTACGTTACGCTTCTACTCCGACTATGGGGCTTTCGTGATACGGGGGAGCTTGAAAGGAGGCTTGTCGGGCTAGCATTTCGAGGGGGATTTGATCCCACAGTCGAAATGCTATCTGAGACACAAGCATACGTTCGTTACCACAAATTGGGAGGAATTGCAGGCGGAGACGACATGTATGCAACCGCGGCCGTTCGCCTAGTCGACGGAGAATGGCGGCTCCTCAACTATGACATACCTGATGACTGGGATGGATTCGAGCGGCTAGCTGACGCTGAGAAGCTGAGCAAACGCGTGGAATCGGGAGAGCTCGTACAAATCAACACGGACTGGAGTCATTCAGAGCTTTCCATAAGATCCTCTGGGGATGACACCATCGTATTGACGACGATTATAAGGCATAACTCGATGCCTTATTCCATGACGTCTGAGTTTACCCTGATGGCCTTTGGGGAGAATGGGAACCTACTAGCGATATCTCGCCGGGAGTCCATTACCGCCAAGCGTGTTGGCGACGAGCATATCATTCAGTTTGAACTACGCGGTGTAAAGCCAGAAGAAATAGCGGAATACCGCATTGTGGCGAATTAGGGGGAACGGGATCCGCTTCGTTGCGGTAAACAGTTAGGAGGTTTTGGCGCCCGCGGATACGGCGACTGCTATGTTTGTCGCGCGGAACCACCACGCTGAAGCGGTCGACAAAGATGACGGCCCATCGGAAATCCGCTTCCGATGGGCCGTTCCACTTGGTCGGGGCGACTGGATTCGAACCAGCGACCTCTACCACCCCAAGGTAGCGCGCTAACCAAGCTGCGCCACGCCCCGAACTCTCGCCGTGGCGAATCCTAGGATACCACAAATTTGGGGCGAAGGCAACGGTGTAGCGCAGGTGCGATGGCGTCAAGCCACTGTCGCACGAGTAGGGGAGGACCGTTCGACCTCACCGT
>CALFSR010000185.1 GCA_937916565.1 uncultured Bacillota bacterium
CGGCCAAGGTGCGCTCGACCGCTTCCGGCGCCAGCCGCCGCGCCCGGTCGACGCCTTGGCCAAGGCGCGTGAGCCGCAGGTCGCGGGCGATGGGCACCGGCGTTTCCCCCGAGACGTCGGCCACCAACAGGCGCACCGAGTTGGTGCCGATGTCGATGGCCGCCCAGCGATGGCCGGTCGCCTGGCGCATGGAGCTACGCCTCCCCGTCCACAGCGCAAAAGCGCCAGCATTCGTCGTCGCCGTCCAAGGGCACGCCGGCCTCGACCAGCTGTCGCTCCACTCCTTGGCCGATGGGGTTGTCGCCGCGGCCGGCGAAGTCGGCGTAGTGGGCGTGCAGGCATTTAACGCCCCGGGCCCAGCGGATGCCTGCGACGCCGGTTTCCGCCAGCGACCGCCACTGGCGCGGGAAATCCCGCTTAAGCTCCTCCCGCCATTCGGGCGGTACGCGCCGCAGCCGGTCCTCGGCGGCGGCCCGGTGCGCGGCCGTCACGGCCTCGGCAAACGCGGCGTCGCGGTCGCGCACCTCCTCGTAGCGGGCGATCCAGCCGTCGGCCTCCAGGCGGCTGATGGCTTGGACCAACAGCGGGCACGTGAGCCAGTACACCGTCGGGAAGATGTCCCACCCGCCCTCTTTGCGGCTGACCGGGGCGACGGCGGTGACCTGCGGGTAGCCGTAGCGGCAGCGGCGGCAAATCTCCGTCACCGCCCGGGGCCGGCGGCCCAGCTGGCGGGCGATGACCTCTATGTCATGTTCGGTCGGCGCCGCTGCGGGCGTTGTCTGCGCTGTTGCCATGGTGCTCCGAAACCTGCCTCAACAAAAAGGCATCCCGGTGGGGATGCCTTTCGTTTCAAGAATTTAACCGCATGGTCAAGCCGGCTGGCTTTAGAATGCTCTGCGGGTTCCCCGGCCCCCTCGCTTCGCGTCCTGGCTCTTTCGCAGGTGCGCCAGGCGCTCGTCGCTCTCGCGCATGAAGCGCGACAGCTTATCCTCAAACGACTTGGGGGCACGACCGCGGCCGCCGCGTGCCGGCCTGCGGGCAGCAGGGGACGGGTTATTCACCTGGCGGATGGAAAGGCCGATCTTGCCGTCCTTCATGTTGATGACCTTGACCTTCACGATATCGTTTTCCTTGAGATAGTCCTTGATATCGTGAACGTAAGCGTCAGCAACCTCCGAGATGTGCACCAGACCAGTCTTTCCCTCACCCAACTCGACGAACGCGCCGAAGTTGGTGATGCCGGTGACCCTCCCCTCCAAAATGCTGCCAACTTCAATGGTCATGCGGAAACAAATTCCTCCTCTGTAGAGTTACCGCGGGGAACCCGCGGACACCACTATTATACGTGTTGAGAATTTTTGTGTCAATCAATGGGAACCGATTTTGCCCAGGGACATGCACCGCTTCCCGGAACACCGGCGCGCTCACGGGCGCGCCCCTTGCCCGCCGTCAATAACAATGACCGGAGTTTCGCCGGGCATCACAAGTCCCAGCTCCTCCCGGGCGACTCGCTCGATGTAGGCGTCGGTGTCATACTCTTCCAGCTCGGCCCGCAGGCGCGCGTTGAGCGCCTCGTAGCGCTCGATCTCCGCCCGCACCCGGTCGATCTCCGCCTGCATGGCCCGCATGCGCAGGAAACCGTCGACGTATCCATAGAGCAGGTACGCCGCCAGGACCAGCACCCCAAGGAAGACGAAAAAGCGGGGCTTGACGCGCAGCCGGCCCCCGCCGCCGCGGTCCATGGCCATCACCCCGCGCCTCGGGAATCCAACTGCTGGCCCGTGTTCGACGCGCCATGAAAGGATCCCTCCGGGCAACCGGCCATCACCGGCGCCACCATGCAAGCCCGGCCCGCCACGGCGCCGTCCGCCAGCTCCACCGCGCCCAACCGGCGCGGCCTGGCCGCCACCGCCCGGAGGGCAGGGCCACGGTCAGGCTGCGCCATATCATCGCGGGCGCGGCCGCAAGCCACGTCACAAGGTGCGCCACCCAAGCCGCCGCGGCCGCCGCTCCCCGCACCAGAGCCAGGAGGAGCGCCAGCAGCGGACCGCTCAAGAAGGCAAAGTAAAGGGCGAGCCCTGCGCCGAGTCCCAAGAGGACGTACAGCCGCAGCTCGCCCCGGTTGGCCTCAAGCAAAATGACCGCGGTCAGGGGGGTGAGCACGACCCAGTACAAGAGGTCCAAGATCCAGCCGAACGGGCCGCGCCGGCCTCCTACGCCCCGCAGGACCCGCAGAACGTCAAATAGGGCGCCCATGATCAGCCCGCCCGCGACAGTCGCGGCGAAGGCTTGCATTTGCTCCAGCAAGGACGGCATTGGCTTTCACCTCAAGCGACAGACGCATCGTGGCCCAGGACCCAACCATCGTATGCGCCCGCCGCCTGCGGGGTGAAAGGCCGCCTCCGGGGTGAAAGGCCGCCTGCGGGATGAAAGGCCTCCTGCGGGGAGGCCGCCCGGGAGGTCAAGCGCGGCACCGGGCGGCTGCCCGGGCGTGGAAAACCCGGGCGCTTCCGGCAGCGCCCGGGGAGACGGCGCCTACCTGAACAGCCGCCCCAAAAGCCCTTTGCCCTTTTTCGCCACGCTGTCCCCGGCGTACTCGAGCCCGTGGACGAAGCCCGTCAGCCCCAGCGCGCCGGTTTCCAGGTTGAGCTCCTTGATGTGCAAGTCCTCGCCGCGCACAAACAGCATGCCGGCGTCGGTTTCCACCACGACCTCCTGGTTGTCGAAGCTCTCGACGTTGACGACTCCCTCCATCTGAAGGGCTTCGCGGTTTCTGAGCGAGAGCTGGTGCTTGCGGCGCACGACCGCCTTCTTGTCTTCCGTCACCCGCACGGCCCCCCTTTTCGCGGCGATGCCTGTCCGCCGGCGTCGCTAATACGTATGCCGGCCGGGGGCCGGGGATGACTGCGGGATGCCCGTCAATCCCACAGGCGACGAATCTCGATCCCGTCAAAGAAGAACTCCACGATCTCCTCCGGCGAGCGGCCTTCGCGGGCGAGCTTGTACGCGTCCCACTGGCTCAAGCCTACGCCGTGGCCAAAGCCGCGGCCCGTGGCCATCATCCGCCCGTTGCCGACCTCCAGGTCGTCGATGAGCGTCGAGCGCAGCCGCTCGGGCCCCACCGCGAGGCGGAAGTCGTTGCCGCTGATGGTGCGGGTCCCTTCGCTTCCCTCCACGACGAAGGCCGTCACCCGCTGCGAGGGCCCCCGCTCGCCGATGCGGACGTCACGCACCTCGCCGACGTCGATGTTCTTTTCCCGCAGGGCGCGGCCGACCTCGTCGAGGCTCAGGTTGACGGTCCAGCGGGCGGTTTCCTCGGGTACGAATTCGTTCTCGCCCGTGTCGACGCTCTTGATGTAGGGCGGGTCTTCTTCCTGGGCCAGTCCCTCCCGGGCGGTGGCGGTGCGCCCGCCGCTGTAGGAGTGAAACCAGGCCCGCACCGTTTCGCCCTGGTACGTCATGACCTCGCCCCGGGTGCGATCGACGCCCCGCTCGATGGCGGGCGTGATGTTGCCGGGGTTGTAAGCCTGGGCCGCTTCATGGTGCGCGGGGATCTCCCGCCCGCCGGTTTCCTCAAGGTAGCGGACGGCGAAGCTGCGGGCCAGGATGGCCTGGGCGGCGTAGGCCTCTTCCGGCCAGTCCTGCTCTTCGGTCTGCCCCCGCGCGGGCAGCCGGCCCATCTCGCCGGCGACGACGCCCTTGATGTATTGCTCCATCGGCATCGTCTCGCGGCGGCCATCCTCGTGCACCAGCGTCACCGACGGCTCCTCCCGGCCGGTCTCCTCCCGGCCCTGGCGGCCGCTGGCGAAAAAGAGCGCTCCCAGGGCCAGAAGTAGGACTACGGCCCCAAACACCACCGTGCGCAGGCGCGCACCGTCCATCGCGCTCCACCTTCTTTCGTCCCGATTTCAGTGAAAGCCCGCCGTATAGTGTGCGAAGGAGCGTTCCAGCCTATGCCGCAAGGAGGAATTCGATCCGAACCCCCGAATAGACAGCTATGTAAAACTTTCCAAAGGAGGCGCCTTCTGTGAACAAGAGCGAACTCGTTGCCCGGGTCGCCGAGAAGAGCAACCTGACCAAGAAGACTGCCGCCGAAGCGGTCGAAGCAGTCTTCGCGTCCATCTCCGAGGCGCTGGCCGCCGGTGAAAAGGTGACGCTGGTG
>CALFSR010000186.1 GCA_937916565.1 uncultured Bacillota bacterium
ATCCAGTCGGTAACCGGCACCCACCGGCCGCCGTCCCACTGGGAGATGCGCCCAAGGCCGCCGCCCTCGTGGTCCTGCGGCGTGATGGTGATGGGCGGCATGAGCCCGCCGAGGTCAAAGTCGGACACTTCCTCCAGGGCCGCTCGGATCTTGTCGACCGTGACCGGCTCACCCAACCGCTCGGCGGCGATGCGCACCGCCTCCACCACCGGCGCCACCGACGCGATGCCGACGACGTAGTACGTGCTGCCCACGTTGTCGATGCTGCCGAAGCCCTGACCGGCCTCCCGGTACACCTTCTCCAGGATTTCCTGCACCACCGGGTGCTCCCGCCCGGGCACCGCCGCCTCAAACCGCTTCACGCCCCGGGCTTGCGCCGCGCCGACGATGTTCATGTCCTTCTCGTCCAGCCAGATGACGCTCACGAGCCGATCGAGCGGAAAGCCGTTGCGGATAGCCTCGCGCACGCCCACGGACTGACTCGGGCCCGCGGACCAAAGCAGCACCCAGTCTGGGCGGAAGCGCCGCACTTGGGCCCACGTGGACGACTGCTCCGTGCCCGGCGACGGGAAAGCGAAACTCTCAAACTCAAACCCGAGCCGCCGGCTCAGCTCCTGGAGGACCGGAATCGGCTCGCGCCCAAAGGGCGAGTCGATGTGCACCAGGCCGATGCGCTTGCCCTGCAGGCTGCCGCCTTCGGAGTCAAGGATGTGCTGGATGATCACCGTCGCCTGGGACCAGTAGTTCGCGCCCAAGGAAAACAGCCACGGGAACGTCTGCCCGTCCGCCGCGTCGGAGCGCCCGTGGAAGGGCATGAGCAGGATGACGCCGTCCTCCATGGCCCGGGGCGCTACCGCGTTGGAAACCGGCGTGCTGATGAAGTTGAAGATGCTCGCGCCTTCCCGGCGGAACCGCTCGTACGCCTCGATGCCCCGCTGCGGCTCGTTGCCGGTGTCCACCACGCGCCAGTCAAAGGTGTAGCCGCCTACGCCGCCCTTGAGATTCATCAAGGTGAGGTAGTCGACCATGCCCTGGGTCCATTCCTCGGAGACGAACACGTACACCCGCGTGTAGTCCACCGGGAACCCAAACGTGATCACCTTGTCCTGGGCCAGCGCCGGCATGGCCGCAAGCCCCGCCGCCAAAGCCAACGTCAACACCCACGCCAACCGACTGCGCACCGCTCGTCCCTCCCTTTCGCATTTCCCTTTCACGGCGCTCTCCCGAGAAACCCGGCCGGGTGAGCGCCGCCGCTCCCCGTTGCATGCCGGATCGGGTCACTTCTTGGTGTAGCCAAAGGGCCAGACCCGGAGGTAATTGCGCACGTTGTCGTAGAGCTTGGCCAGGCCCAAAGGCTCAAGCAGCAGGAAGCCGGTGATCAGCGCCCCGTAGATGACGAGCGGCATGTGGGCCAAGGTCGACGGGGAAATGTTGATCGACAGCGCCGCCGCCAGCTGCCTGAGGCCGTGCTCGATCCAGATGGGCGCGAGCAGGATGAACCCCGCCCCAAGGAAGCTGCCGATGATGCTCCCAAGACCGCCCACGATCACCATGGCCACCGCCATGATGGACACGTGCAGCCCGTACTGCTCCGGCGTCACGGCGCGGTAATACATAAACGCCAGCACCGCCCCGCTCATACCGCCGATAAAGGAGCTGACAAAGAACGCCAGCGCCTTGTAGTAGAACACGTTGATGCCGATGACCGCTGCGGCGTAGTCCTTTTCGCGCAAGGCGATGAGGGCCCGGCCCACGTCGGTGCGGCGCACGTTGGCGACAAACAACGCCACGAGCACCGCAAACGCCAGGGCCGTCCAGTAGCGGGCCGCGTCGGTGGCGAGCGGCAGGCCCAAGAAATCCGGCCGCGGCACGAGCAGCGTCGCCTGGGCGCCGCCGCTGATGGCCGGCACTTGCACGAGCAGCCAGTCGACGATGCCTTGTAGGGCCAGCGTGCTCATGGCCAGGTACAGCCCGCGCACACGCATGGCCGGCAGGCCAAAGAGCGAGCCGACGACCGCCGCTGCCAGGCCGCCGCCGATAACCGCCAGCACAAACGGAGCACCCGCCCGCGCCAGGTGCACCGCGCTGTAGGCGCCGACGGCCATCACCGCCCCGTAGCCGAGATGAATCTGTCCCGCCCAGCCCATGAGCAAGTTGAGGCCGAGGATGGCGGCAGTCCAGATAAGCCACGGCGTGAGGTAGCTGACGAGGAACAGGTCCGGCACAAGCCACGGCGCCGCCGCGGCCGCAGCGATCAGGACCCCGAGCATTACCCGCTCAAACGGGATGACGGCCAACGCCCGGTCTGCGGCGTATGTGGTGTGGCGCACCCCGCATTCGCGGTAGAACATCGCCGGCCTCCCGCTCCTTCCGGTGTTCCTGCCTGGCCGCGGCGAGCTTTTGCCGCTAGACCCGCTCGATGACCTCCCGGCCAAAGAGGCCGTAGGGCCGCACCAGGATCGTCAGAAAGATGACCACTGCCGCCACCACCTCCCGGGTGCCGCCGCCTACAAAGGGATCGACGTACCCGGAGATGACGCTCTCAAGCACCCCGACGATGAACCCTGCGATGACGACGCCCGCCAGGCTGTCGAGCCCTCCCAGCACCGCCACGGAAAGCGCCTTGATGAGCAGGAGCGACAAGCTCCAGTCAACGCCTTGCACCGCGCCCCACAGCACCCCCGTCATCGCGGCCACCCCGCCGCTCACGGCCCAGCTCAAGGCGACGGTGCGCTCCACCGGTATGCCGACCGCCCAGGACGCCAAGTGGTCGTCGGAGACGGCCCGCATGGCGATGCCTGCCCGGGTGCGGAAGAAAAGCGCCAATAGGGCCACCATGACGATGGCCACCGCCCCGCCGAGGATGTACGTGCGGTTGATGAGGATGTCCCCAAGCCATACGGGAGCCTGGGAGATAGGAATCGGCATGGGCTTGGTGTCGGCGCCCAAGGTGCCGGGCACAAGACCCCGCAGCACCACCTCGAGGCCAAAGGTGAGCATGAGGATCATGATTACCGGCTGGCCGATCATGCGGCGCAGCGCGAGCCGCTCCGTCAGCCACCCGAGGGCGCCCATGCTCGCGGCTGCGGCGAGAATGCCCGGGATCAGGCCAAGCCCAAGGCGCGCGATGAACGCCCAAACGAGATACGCCCCGGCCATGACGAAACCGCCCTGGGCCAGGTTGACGACGCCGGAGGACTTGTAGATCAGCGTAATCCCCGACGCCGCCAGGGCGTACATGAGTCCCACCAACGCCCCGTTGATGGCCAGTTCCGCCAGGAATGTCATGCCGCATCCTCCACGTGCCGGATAGCAAGACAGCGCCGGATGACCCCGACCCGGCCGTCCTCGTACACGACCCGCGCGGCCACCTCGACCTCCGGTGCGTCCGCGTACAGCGCCTCGATGACGCTGCCGTAATGATCGTTGATCACGTTGCGGCGGAGCTTGCGGGTGCGGGTCAGCTCCCCATCGTCGGGATCAAACTCCTTGTGCAGGTTGACGAAACGCTTGATCCGCAGCTCTTTGGGCATCTGCGCGTTGACCCGGCCGACGACCTCGCGGATGAGGTCGTATACCGCCGCCTTCTGCGACAGGTCGGCGTACGACGTATAGGTCACGCCCTTGCCCTCGGCCCAGTGGCCGACGGCCTCGAAGTCGATGCAGATGATGGCCGCCAGGTACGGCTTGCCGGCCCCGATGACGCAGGCTTCCTTGACGTAGGGACTAAACTTGAGCTGGTTTTCGATAAACTGCGGTACAAAGCGCACGCCCGCCGCGGTCGTCTGCAGGTCCTCCACCCGCCCGAGGATGATCAGGTGGCCGTCGGTGTCGAGCTGCCCCGCGTCGCCCGTGCGAAACCAGCCATCCACGAAGGCGGCGTCCGTCGCCTGCGGGTTGTGGTAGTACCCGCTAAAAAGGCTCTCCGCCTTGAGCAGCACCTCGCCCCCGTCGGAGATGCGTACCTCCACGCCCGGCAGCGGCCGGCCGACCGTACGCAGTTTCACCTCATCGTCGGTTTGCGCCGCCGTCAGGGCGGCGTTTTCGGTCTGACCGTAAAACTGCTTGAGGTTGACCCCGAGCGCGCGAAAAAACAAGAAGGTGTCCTCGCCGATGGCCTCGCCGGCGGTGTACGCGTGCCGCACGCGGCTCAGGCCCAGGTGATCCTTGATGGGGCCGTAAATAAGTCCCTCGCCCAGCCAGCGGGCCGCCCGCTGGGCCGCCGCAACGGGACCGGACGCCCTCCGGCCGGCCAGCCGGTCCCGCTCCATCCGGACGGCGAGGGGGATGAACTTCCGGAACAGAAAGCGCTGCAGCCGGCCCGACTCCTCCATTCGCACCTGCACATGGGTGAGCATGTGGTCCCAGTTGCGGGGCGGCGCGAAGTACATCGTCGGCCCTATCTCCCGCAAATCCCGCAGCACCGTCTCCTGACGCTCCGGGATGTGGACCGTGAAACGCAAAGCCGCCGCGGCCGCGACCGAGAAGGTGAAGTCGCCCACCCACGCCACGGGCAGGTACGCGACGATGTCTTCCTCTTGGTCGAAATAGCCGGCGGCGTAGGCGTTGCGCACGGCCGCCAGGGCTTGCCGGTGCGTAAGGGGCACGCCTTTGGGCTGACCCGTGGTACCGGAGGAATGAAGAAGCACGGCGATATCGTCCGGGCTGACCTCCGCCGCGCGCTGGGCGACGAACCCGGGGTGCTGTCGTCCGTGCTCCCGGCCTATGGCCTCCAGCCGATCGCAGGCGACGAGCCTGCCGTCATCGTACATCGCCAGCCCCCGGGGGTCGTCGTACAAAATGCAGGTCAACGACTCGACGCCCTCAGGCAGCGACAAGAACTTGTCAACCTGCTCCTGGTCCTCGGCCAGGGCAAAGCGGGCGTTGACCCGCCGGGCCACGTAGGCCAGCTCGGCCGGGATTGCGTCGGGGTACATGGGGCACGGAATGCCCCTTAGCAGCTGCGCGGCCAGGATTCCGAAATACAGCCGGGGCCTGTTGTCGCCCAGAATCAACAAGGCGTCGCCCGGCTGGAAGCCCGACGCGGCGAGCCCCAGGGCCATTTCGGCCACGTGCCGCGCACAGTCGGCCCACGAGTACTCCTGCCAGATGCCGTAGTCCTTCTCCCGCAAGGCGACGCGGTTTCCATAGTGCTCGGCATTGTGCAGCACGAGCCCGACCAAGGTCGGCGCGGCGAAACCGTCAATGGCGCGACCCATCAAAGCGACGCTCCCCCAGGTAGGCCGCGATGACGGCCGGGTCCTTCATGATGGCCTGGGGCGGCCCTTCGGCGATCTGCACGCCGTAGTTGAGCACGACGACGCGGTCGGAGATGTCCATGACCACATCCATGTGGTGCTCGACCAACAGGACGCTCGCCCCCAGCTCATCCCGGGCGTCCAGGATGAAGCGGGCCATATACTCCTTTTCCTCCTGGTTCATGCCGGCCATAGGTTCGTCCAGCACCAAAAGGCGCGGCCGGGCCGCCAGCGCCCGCGCCAGCTCCACCCGCCGGCGCACGCCGATGGGCAGAAGCTCCACCGGTTCATGGCGCACCGGCTCAAGCTGCAGCAGATCAATGATCTCCTCCACTTGCCGGCGGTGGCGTTCTTCCTCGTGCACGCCCCACCACCAGTACAGGGCGGTGCTAAACAGGTTGCTGCGCATATGGATGTGGCGGCCCAGCAGGATGTTGTCGAGCACGCTCATGCCGCTGAACAGGGCCAAGTTTTGGAACGTGCGGGCCACGCCCAGCCGGGCGATGGCGTGAGGACGCAGGCGAGTGATGTCCCGCCCGTCGTAGACGATGCACCCCGCTTGGGGCTGGTAAAAACCGGTGATCAGGTTGATGAGCGTGGTCTTGCCGCTGCCGTTGGGTCCGATGACCGCGAGGATTTCGCCTTCCCGCAGCTTTACGCTGACGCGGTCAACCGCCGTGAGGCCGCCGAACCGGCGGACCAAGGAAGCGCAATCCAAGATGACGCGGCCGGTTGATACGCCAGCGGTTGCCGGCGCTGCTCCGGGAGCGGCAGCCACCGGCCACACCCCCTGTGTCGCCAGTTGTCTGACACTTTTCTGCTGAAGCACTTGTTTTCCTTCTGTTCGCTCTCATTTGGTTCTGTAGTGTCGTTACGCAACCTTGTGGCATCCAAACCCGGTCTCCGGGCGTGCCGCCGCTGCTGCAGCCGGATTACAGTCTTACTTGGCGCTTCCCGGAGCGGCCCGCACCGACGCCCGCAGGGCCCGATCCGCTTGCCGCCTGCGTTTCTCCGGCTATGCCAGTCGGAGAAGATCGGGTACACTGCTTTCTTAAGAGGGACAATCATCTTGTGCTTGACCCGGGATATCAGTCAAGGCGACGCCGCCGAACTCACCGCTTCAGCCGCAAGAGGGGGTCACCATGGCAGCCTTCAAGTTGTCCGTCCTGGACCTGGTGCCCGTTGGCACCGGCTCGTCGTCGCAGCAAGCCCTCGCCCGCATGGTGGAGCTGGCCCAACTGGCGGAAGAGCTAGGCTACACCCGCTACTGGCTCGCCGAGCACCACGGCATGCCCAGCATCGCGAGCTCCGCGCCGGAAATCTTGATTGCCCGGGTGGCTAGCGCCACCGAGCGCATCCGGGTCGGCGCGGGCGGGATCATGCTTCCCAATCACGCCCCCTTGCGGGTGGCGGAAGCGTTTCAAACCTTAAACGCCCTGTTTCCGGGCCGCATCGATCTCGGTATCGGGCGCGCACCGGGCACCGATCCGGCCACGTCCGCCGCCTTGAGGCCGTTTGACGCCGCGCAGTTTCCAAGCCAGTTGCAGGAGTTGCTTTCCCTGTCCCGGGGCACGTTCCCGCCCGACCACCCATTTCACGGCGTCCGGGTCGTGCCCGACGACGTGGAGCTCCCGCCCATCTGGATCTTGGGTTCGAGCGGCGCTACGGCCATGCTGGCCGGACGGCTCGGGCTCGGGTACGGGTTTGCCAGCCACTTCAGCTTTGACCCGCCGCGGCCGGCCATCGAGCGGTACCGGAGGGTATTCAAACCTTCCGAGCAGTTTCCCCGGCCCCACGTCATCGTGGGGGCGTCCGTCTTCTGCGCCCCGACCGACGAGGAAGCGGACTACTTGGCCAAGTCCATGGACCTTTCCTGGGTGCGCGTGCGCCGGGGCGAGCTGGCGCGCCTGCCGAGCCCGGAGGAAGCGGCCGCCTACCCCTTTACCGAAGAAGAACTGCTGGTGGCCGGGCAGCACCGGTCGCTGGCCATCTGCGGCAGCCCGGAGAGGGTGCGTGCCCAGCTCCAGCGCCTGGCCGACGCGACCGGCGCCGATGAGATCATGATATCGTCCATGATCCACGACCCGGCGGCGCGCCAGCGTTCGTACCGCCTCGTGATGGAGGCCGTCGCGGCCGGATAGCAGCACCCAAGCATTCCGCATTGCAAGACGGATAAGGCAAGCCAAGGCAGCAAAAGCGGAGGACCCGGCAACTTCCTGCCGGGTCCTCCGCCGCTTGACCCTTTGACTCAAGCCCCGCCCAACGGCAGCCGGGTGCTGCCGGGTTTGTTACTCGCCGCTCGTGTCGCCCTGCTCGCCCTCGCCTTCTTCCTCGCTCTCGCCGGCGTCATCGCCGCCCGCGCTCCCGCCGCCGTCACCGCCGTCGGCCCCCGCGTCACCGCCGCCGGTCGCCACGTCGACGCCCGCCGGGCCCCCGCCGCTTGCGGGCCCGGGTCCCGTGGTCAGGCCGCCGCCCAAGCCAGTTCCCATAGCCGAGACCGGGTTGACCGGCGGGATCCCGTCGCCCAGGCCCGGCCGCGGGACGATGGCCAGCGTACCGGGAACGAAGGTGATCAGGTAGTTCGGATGATCGAGCGTGCCCTGATCGATGCGGTACAGGCCCAAGGACTCGCCGGGTTCCCGCATAAGGCGCCCGTTGAGCCGATCGGAACCGACGAGGTTTCCGGCGGTGATCCGGTAGGTCAGCTCCGGATCCGGGGCGCCCAGCTCCTTGGTAAGAAAGTCGGCCTCCACCGCGATCGGCCGGCGCTCGATGGTGAGCGCGCCGGGGATGAAGGTGATCGTGTAGTTCGGGTTGTTCTCGTCGGTGAGCGTTCCCTGCTCGATGGTATACGTGCCGGCGTTCTCCCCGGCGACCCGCGTCAAGCTGCCGCTCAACGTGTCGGTGCCGACCAGGTTGCCCTGGGTGATGGTATAGGTCAACGCCGGATCAGACTCGCCGTACACCTTGGACAGCGAGTCCGCGGTCACCGTGATCGGGCGCGGCGTGATCCGCAGCGTGCCGTTTACGACCTCCACCTCGTACCCGAGGAAGGCCTCGAAGGGATCATCCGCCTGCTCCGTGATGGGGTACGATCCCACGGGGCTCAGCGCGCCGGCCGGCGTGGTCAGCGTGCCGGGCTTCAGCACATCCTCCCACCGGTCACCGGGCACTAGACCCGTTTTCGTGTAGACGAACTGCGGGTTCGCTTCGCCGTACACCCGCTCCCGGTCCTCGATGACGACGGTGATCACGGGCCGGCTGGCATAGACCATCCGGCTGCCCAGCGCCAGTCCGTACTCCTGCTTGATGCGGTCGACGGCGTCGGCGCTGTACGTCCTGCCGAACAGGTTGCCCGGGGACGCCATCTCGCCCAAGTCGCTGGCGTCATGATCCGCCGAGAACACCAGGTAGTGGCCGTTTACGGCGTAGATGGGCGTCGCGCCGGCGCGGTTGATGAACTTCCCGCCGGCGGCTAGCACCAGGACGTAGTCGCCCGCGCCGTCGGCAGAAACCTTTTCCTCAAGCGTCAGGTCGGCATCGGCTCCGTGCGCGGCTACGAGCACCCGGTCCGTCGCCCAAAGCCCGGGAACGCCGTTGACCTCACCGATCGTGAGGGAACCATGCTGCTCGTAGTGGACGGAGCCCACGTTGCCCGCCAGCGTGGAAACGGCGTTGCCCGCGCCGGCGAGGCGGTAATCTCCGGTGCCGGCCAGCAGCAGAAATCCGCCCCGGATGGCGGCGTCCGCACCTTGCTCTGCCGACCCGTCGCTCTCGAGCACGACCGTGCCCCCGTCGATGTCGCCCCGCAGCGCCATCCCGCCGGCGCCGGCCTTGAGGGTCACGGTGTCCCGGGCCGCGCTTGTGATGGTGGCGTCCAGTTCGAGCGCGGCGGCCGACAGCTCGACGGCGGCGTTCGCGGACACGGCCTGCTCGATCTTGAGAGCGCCGTCCGTCACGTTCACTTTTACAAAGGCGGCCGTCGCCGTCAGTCCGTGGATCCCGTCAACGGTGCCGATGGTTAGATCTTCGGCCTGCGTGTACTCGATCCACTGGCCCTCGCCCGCAAGCGCCCGCACGTGGTTGCCGCTGCCGTTAAGCTGGAACACCGCCTGCCCGCGCAGCGCCAGGCTATCCGCTTTGATCGCGCCCGTTTGGTTCACCGAACTGCCGCTGGCCAGCACAACCGTCCCGGTACCCGCGTCAACCTCGCCGTACAGGTGCATCGCGCCGGCAGCCTCCAGCGTCACCTTGGCGCCGGCGGTGGTCACCTTGGCCGCGGCGGTGATGGAGGTTGCCTGGAGCGCCACGGAGCCGGCCGCGGAAATGTTGTCGGCCACCGTCAGCCCGCCGCCGTCCACGGTGATGCGCACGTCGCCGCCCGTCGCCGTGAGCCCCTGGGCCCGCGTGCCGCTGCCGATAGTCAGGCTGCCGTTTGCCTGCTTAAAGGTGACGGCCTTCCCGAAGCCGGCCAAGGTGTAGACCCAGTTGTCGCCTTCCAGCGCGTAGGCGTCGTCTCCCACCAGCTCAAGGGTGTCGGTGACGATGCTCGCGCCGGCTTGCTGCACGACCGCGCCCGCGCTCTTAAGCAGCACCGACTCGTCTCCGCCCAGCCTCGCGCCCAGCTCCATGCCGCCGGCGCCCGCCTCGAGCGCCAGCGAGCCGCCGTCGCTCAGCACCGGGGCGGCCACCGTGATCCCGTGGGCGGACAAAGCCACATCTCCATCCGCCGATATCTGCTGCGTCACCTGGAGGTCCGCGCCGTTCACGGTCACCTGAACGGACCCGCTGGCCGCCAGGCCGTCCTTGCCGCCGGCGGTGCCGATGGTGAGCGCCTTGTCGCTTTGCCCGTAAACGAGGCTTGCGACCTCGCCGGCCAAGGTCGCGGCCTGGTTTCCTTCGCCGGTGAGGGTAAACGTCCCGTCCCCCAGCAAAGCCAGGTTTGCCGCGGCGATGCCGCCCAGCGCCCCCTGGGTCACCGCACCTACGGTCTCGAGGACGACCGTCCCCGCGCCGGCGGCCACAAGGCCGTCGAGCGACATCCCGCCGTCTCGGGCCGCAAGGGTGATCGCGGCACCGTCGCCCTCGCTCGTCACGGATACGCCCTGGTTCACGGCAATGCGGCGTGCCGACAGGGTGATGTCACCCTGAGCTGCGAGGCCGGCCGCCACCTCCAACTCGCCTTCTGCGCCGGTCACGGCCAGCACCACGCCGCCGGCGGCCACGAGCCCGCTCGTGCCCGCAACGACGTCAACGGCCAGCGAGGGCGCCTGCACGTACGTAACGGCACCCGGGCGGCCGGCAAGCTTCGCTACGTTATTGCCCGGCGCGGATAGCGTATACGACCCCGTCCCCAGGAGCACGAGACCAAGCGCCTTCACGGCGCCGTCGCCCTGGGTGACCGCACCGCTGCTTTCCAGCACGACGGTGCCCGACCCGCCGGCCGTGATCTCCCCGTCGAGCTGCATGCCGCCAGGCCCGGCCGTGAGCCGCACGACGCCGTTGCTTGTGCTTGCGGCTTTGCCGTCGGCTTCCATGACGATCTTCCGTCCGGCAAGAAGAATGTCGTCTTCGGTCTCGATCCCGGCCTTGACGGTCAGATGACCCTCTTGGGCCGTGATCTCCACGTTCCCGGCGGCCCGGATGCCCGATGTGCCGCCCACCGAGCCTATCGCGAGGTCGCCGCTGGTCTGCGTGTACGCGATGGCTCCCACGTCGCCCGCGAGCGTGCCCACGGTGTTGCTGCCGTTTTCCAGGAAGTACGTGGCCGGCCCCTGAAGCAACAGGCTCCCGGCGAGGATGCCGCCGCCCTGCTGCGACACAAGCCCTTGGCTTGACAGCTCCACCCTGCCGGCGCCGGCGCTGATCGTCCCGTCCAGCCACATGCCTTCGCTGCCGGAGGCCGCCAGGGAGACGGTTCCGTCGCCGGTCGCGGCGACGCTGCCCTGGCCGGTGACTTCGATCTTGCCGGCGGCGAGCGTCACATCTCCAACGGCCGACAATTCCCCGCTTACCTTGAGGACGCGGTCCGGGGCGCTCACCTGCACGTTGCCCGCGGCCACCGTGAGGAAACCTATTGTCACGTCCTTGGCCGCCTGCTCGTACCGGACGGCGCCCGCGCTGCCGGATACCAGGTCAACCGCATTGCCGGCGCCGGTAAGCATGAACGTTCCGGTCCCGCGCAGCACCAGTTCGTGCGCCGTGATGCCGGCGCCGGCATCCTGCGTCACCGCGCCGGCGCTGTCGAGCACCACGGTACCGCCGCCGGCGCTCACGCCGCCCGCGAGGTCGAGCGCGCCGGCGCCGGCGGAGGTAGCCGTCAACGTGACCGTGCCGTTGTCGGTGCTGGCCACGGTGCGCTCGGAAGCAAGGCTCAAAGTGCGCCCTGCCAACGTCACGTCTCCGCCGGCCGTCACGGACTCAAGCAGCGTCAGCGCGCCATCGGCCACGCTCACATGGATGTCGCCGCCGGCCGTCAGTCCCGACGTTCCGTCCACGACGGTGATCTCCAGATCTCCGGCGGATTGGTTGTATGTGATCGCGCCGGCCTGGGCCGCGAGTTGGCCCGCGGCGTTGCTGGTCCCGGTGAGCGTGAACGCGCCATTCCCCAAGAGCAGCAGGCGTCCCGTCCGGATGCCGCCCGCGCCGCCTTGGATGACGTGTCCCCCGCTCTCGAGGACAACGATTCCCGGCTCGGAGGCCACGTCGCCGTCCAGCTGCATCCCGCCCGCCCCGGCGGTCATCCGGACGGCTCCGCTCCCGCTTTCGACCTTGCCCTGGGCCATGACGGCCACCTGGCCCGCGCTCAGCGTCACATCCCCGGCGGCGAACAAGACCCCCTCCACCGCCAGGCTGCGTCCCGCGGCGGTTACTTGCATGCCGCCTCCGGTCGCGGCCAGGGAGCCGATGGTCAGGTCTTTGGCCGCCTGCGCGTACTGAAGGGTGCCGGCGCTGCCGGACAGCACGTCCACGGCGTTGCCCGCGCCGGCAAGTGTTACGCTGCCGGCCCCGTCCAGCACCAGTTCGTGCGCCGTGATGCCTGCGCCAGCGTCTTGCGTCACCTCACCCGCGCTAACCAGCACCACGGTCCCGCTGCCGGCGTCCACGGCGCCTGCCAGCTGCAGGGCGCCGGCGGAGGTGGCCACCAACCTGATCGTCCCGTTGCTTGTGCTCGCCACACCGCCCGAGACGTTGATCGTGTCAGCGGTCAACGTTACGTCGCCTGCCGCTGCCACGGGCGAGGAGCCGGACACCTGGAGCGCCCCGTTAACGACGGTCACCTCGACGTCGCCGCCGGTGGCCGTAATTCCGGAGACCCCTTGGAAATCGGCAGTCGCCAACCCTCTGCCGCTTTGGGTGTACGTGATCGCCCCGGCGCGTGCGGAGAGAAGGTCGGCGGCATTGCCGCTCCCGGTGAGCGCATACGCCCCGTCCCCGACCAGCAGCAGTCGCTGGGTCTTGACGGCGCCGCCGCTGGCCTGCGTAACCAGGCCTCCGCTTTCGAGGACGACCGTTCCCGAGCCTGAAGAAACTTCACCGTCGAGTTTCATTCCGCCCGTGCCGGCGCTCATCCGCACGACACGGCCGGCCCCGCTCTCGATCTTGGTTAAAGCGCCGACCGTTATCCCCCGGCCGGCCAGGACGACATCGCCGGCGGCCTTGACGTCCGCCTCCACCCTCAGCGCGGCGTCCTCCACGACGATCTCCACGCCGGCCGCGGATTCCACGCCCGACCTGCCGGCGACCGTACCGATGGTCAGGTCCGTGCCCTGCTGTCTAAAGAGGAGCGAGGTGACCTTGCCCGCCAAGGTGCCAACGCGGTTTGCGCCCGCAAACGTGTACGCCACGGTGTTGGGGAGGTGCAGGACGGACGCGATGATGCCGCCGTCCTCCCCCTGCGTTACGGCGCCCGCGCTGTCCAGCGTAACCGTCCCCGCACCGACGTCCACACGGCCCAAGAGCTGCATCGCGTCGCTGTCCGAGGAGGTTGCGGTCAGCTTCACGTAGCTGTTGTCCGCGTCCGCGCTCACGCTGCTCCCGGCGCCGGTGACGATCTTTCCGGCGGTCAGCTGCACCTCCTCCGAGCCGTACACCTCACCCGCGACACGCAAGGTCCGGTCCAGCGCGGCCACGTACAACCTCGTGGAAGTAAGCGTGCCGATGGTCAAGTCTTGGCTGCTCTGCGCGTAGTTGACGGTGTGGGCGCCGGAGCCGGACAAGACGTTCACGGCGTTGTTGTCGGACTGGGTGAAGGTAAACGTGGCAGGCCCCTGTACCACCAGTTCGTGGGCGCTGATGGAGCCGCTCTGCTGCAACATTCCGCCCGTGTTCCCAAAAACGAGACGGCCGCCCGCCTGCACGTCGCTCCTCAAATACGTATACCCCATGCCTTCCAGGCGGACATCGCCCTTGGCCGACACGGGCGCGGTCACATAGACGGTAGGCTGACTCCGTGACGTAACGGCAATGTCGCCGTCGGTTGCGCGGAGCCCGGCTGTGCCCTCTGGCTCACCCCCGTCTGCGTCATCTGGCCCACCAATGTAGAGAATCGAGCCCGTGTGCGTGAAAGCCAGCGAACCCACGGAACCGCTGAGAATGCGGACGCTGTTTTCGGGGTGATCGAGCACGTACGTTCCGCTCCCCTCCAGGCGCAACGTCCCAACGGTAATGGGCCCTCCCTGAGTGACGGGGCCGTCGGTCTCGATATAAAGTTCTGCGTTCCTCCGGGCGCGATAGACCCCACCGGCAGATCGGAAGAGCACACGTCTGAACTCCAGTCACGCCAATATCTCGTATG
>CALFSR010000187.1 GCA_937916565.1 uncultured Bacillota bacterium
CCGGCGCTGCCGGCAGAAAGTTGGTGCCTGCCGCAAGGCAGGGCGGCGCAAGCCGACGGATGCGAAACCGACCCACGCGGCCGGGATTAGCTGTAAAAGGGCCATAGAGACGAGCCGCTCCGGCAACGGGGCGGGTGGAACGTGGTAACCCCCACCACCGAGCAACCCCAAATAGGCTCCGCAAGGAGCGGGTAGGGGGCAGCCTCCCGTGGGAGGCCGTCCGGCATCCGCCGGGCGAGATAGATGGCCATCGGAAACAGAATCTGGCTTACGGTCACACCTGCTCGAGCGCACGCTCCCGCACCGGCCCTCGCGGCCGGCACGGGAGCGTGAATCATTTTTCGAGGTCGCGCGCACCGTCCGCCAGGTAAAGCACATAAGAGAGGTGCTCGGGCAGCCCTTCGGGCCGGTAGGCGTGCCGCGGCAGGCAGGTCCCGGGATACGTGAGGGCCGTGCGAGCGATCTCACGGGACAGACCCATCACCGGCGTCAGCCGTTCGAGCTCGCTCAAAGACACAAACCGGGCGTCCAGCACTTCTCCGGACTGCACCCGCAGTTCGCCCCCGGCGTAGTCCAGCAAAAACGCGACGACGATGTCCCCGCCCCGCTCCCGAAGGCCGAGCAGCCCGCGGACGCGGCCGGTGATTCCTGTTTCCTCCTCCAGCTCCCGCACGACGGCGCCGGCCAGCGTCTCTCCGGGCTTCACGTAGCCGCCCGGCACGAACCAATGCCCCTCTCCCTTGCCGTAGCGGTTGTTGTACGCCTGCTGGACCATAAGGACGCGCCCGTCCCGCACCAGGGCGCCGCATACGCCGACCGACACAGGCTTTTCCCCCCGCCCCGCCCGCGCATAACCGGCCCGCCGGCCGCGCAAGCTGTAGCTGCAACGGTGAGAAACCAGCCGCCGTGACTGTACCTGCGGACATGGCTTGCAGTTTGAGTCCACCGGCGGGCAGGCACCGTTGCTCTTTTTATGCCCCAAACTTCTTCAGCCGCAAGGCGTTTGCCAGCATAAGCCCCATCAGATCCTGGGAGCGGACAAAGCCCAAGGTGCCCCTGGTGCACGCGGTTTCACCGAAACCGTCCAGCCATGGGTTGGGCCGCACCCAGCGGGACGAGAGCAGGACCGGCACCGGGTGCCAGCTGTGGGCCCGCAGCGCCGCAGGTGTCGAGTGATCGCCCGTCACCACCAGCACGTCGGGATTGAGCGCCAGGAGCTCGGGCAACAGTTCGTCCACCGCTTCGATCTCCCGGACCTTGCGCTCGAAGTCGCCGTCCTCCCCGGCCGCGTCCGTTCCCTTGACGTGGATAAAGAAGTAGTCGAAGTCGTTCCACGCCTGCTTGATAGCGGCCAGCTGGTCCGCGAATCCTTTGCCTGCGGGGAGCTCCTTCATGCCGACCAGCTTGGCAAGCCCCCGGTACATCGGATACACGGCCAACACTGCGGCCCGCAGCTTGTACAGCTCGCCGAAGCTCGGGATCACCGGCAGGCGGCCAAAGCCGCGCAGCAGGATCGTGTTGGCCCGCGGCTCGCCGGCGAGCAGCCGGTTGGCCTCCGCGATGAACCCGTTGACGAGGTCGGCCATGGGCTCCGCTTCAGGTGCGAGGGCTCGCGCCGGAAGCGGAGGCCGGCCCGTCACCTGCGGGTCGGTGTCGGTGATGTGCTCCGACAACCCCTCCCCGCGCCAGACGATGACGGCGCGGTGCTGCATCTCCGGCTCGACGACGACTTCCACCCCCGGCAGCCGGATCTCGGCCAGCCGCCGGCATAAAGGTGCAGCCTCCTCCGTCGGGATGCGCCCGGCGCGGCGATCGGTGATGACGCCGTCCTGCATGGTGGCGAAGTTGATCCGGCATGCGACGTCCCCGGGACCAACGTCCAGGCCGACGCCAACCGCCGACAACACCCCCCGGCCGATCTGATAGCGCACCGCATCGTACCCAAAGAGGGCTAGGTGGGCGGGCGCGCTGCCCGGCGTCACGCCGGGGGCGATGGGTGTCGTCAGCCCGGCGGAGCTACGGCGCGCGAGCGCATCCAAGTTGGGCGTACGGGCCGTCTCGAGTTCCGTCAGGCCGGTCTCCGGATGCGGCAAACCGCCGAGGCCGTCGAGGACGAGCAGCACCATCTTTGTCTCAGCCGGCGTGGCCAGCTGCTGGAGCAGCTCGATAGTATCCATCGGCATTCCTCCCCCTTTTGCGGTATCATTTCTCCGATGCTACCGCCCACGCCTCTTGCCGGAGGACTGGTCCGGCAAGCGGCGAAGGGTTTTTGTTTGGGTCGTCTTGACGAGGAGGACCGTATGTTGCTGCGCTGTTTTTACGTCGTGGCCGAGGCCCAGCTGGTGCCGACCTTGCGCCAGGCCGTGCGCCTGCTCCAGGCTGCGGAGCCTTCGGTGCCTGTAGCGTTGGACGGCTGTACGGCAGAGGAACTGGCGTCCATGGACCGGGCCGAGCTGGAGCGCCGCCTTGCGGCCGCGGACGTCTTCATCGGATCCATGCTCAACAGCGAGCGGGAAGTCGCCATCCTGGTCGATCTGCTTGCCCGCGCCCGCCCGCCGGTCACATTCGTGTTTGCGTCACAGCCGGAGCTTATGGCGCTCTCCCGCCTGGGCGGCTTTGACGCGCAAGAGTGGGTGCGCGATCCGGCGAGGCTTTACGCCTTCGCCCAACGCCTGGCTTCGGCCGGAACGCCGGCCCCTCCGTCGCTGCCGGCGCTCCTTGGCATGCTGCCGAGGCTAGCGCTCCGGCTCGAGCGGGCCGCGCTCGGAGAAGCGTGGCCTTACGCCATGGCCGGCCTGTACTGGCTCAACGCTTCGCCGGACAACTGGCGGCGCCTGCTCCTGCACCTGGCCACCCACCACCCCGCGTATTTAGGCCGGTTCGTGCCCGAGGAGCCGGAGATCTTTCCCGACGTGGCGCTGTGGCACCCGCGGGCCGGGCGGTATTTCTCGACGTACGAGGAGTACCGGGATTGGTACGGGCGCTTTCGCGGCGCAGCGGGTGGACGGCGCCCCGTGGTCGGCGCCATCGTGTTTCGCCAGTACGTGACCGGCGGCGCAACGCGCCATTATGAGGCGGTCATCGCGGCCCTGGAGGCGGAGGGCATTGACGTAGTCGCCGGGTTTGGAGGCCTGGACAACCGGCGGCTGGTCGACGGTCTCCTGCGCCCCGCGGGCGTGGAGTTGCTCCTCAACTTGACCGGTTTCAACCTGATCGGATCCATGGGGCGGCCCCAGCCGGAGCAGGCGGTCGACCTTTTGCGGCAGCTGGACATCCCTTATCTTGTGCCCTTCCCCCTTTTGTTCCAGACGCAGGCGCAGTGGGAAGCGGACCCGGTCGGCCTTGCGCCCATGCAGACGGCGCTGCAGGTGGTGTTGCCGGAGCTTGAGGGTGCCATCGAACCGCGGGTGTTCGCGGCCAAGGCCCCGGACGGCGATTTCGTGCCGATCCCGCCCCTCGTATCGGCTCTTGCCCGGCGCGTGCGGCGGTGGATCGAGCTGCGGCGCAAGCCGCCCGCAGAGCGCCGGGTGGCGATCACCATCTTCAGCTTTCCACCGGATAAGGGCAGCGTGGGCAGCGCGGCGTACCTGGACGTCTTCCGCTCACTCTACAACCTGCTCGCGGCTATGGCCGAGCAAGGTTACCAAGTGGAGCTGCCCGCCGATCCCAAGGCTTTGATGGAGCTTGTTCTCGGCGCGGACGAGGCGCTGCCGGGGGCACCTTCCATCGCCGTGGCGGACCGGCTCCCGGTCGGCGAATACCGGAAGCTGGTGCCGGGGGCGGATCGCATCGCCCGCAACTTCGGCCCGCCCCCGGGTTTGATCGACACCGACGGTTCAAGCATTCAGATCCGCGGCCGCGCGCTCGGCCAGGTGTTCATCGGGGTCCAGCCGGGATTCGGGTACGAGGGCGACCCGATGCGGCTTCTGTTCGCGCCCGACGCCACCCCCTCCCACAGCTTCGCCGCCTACTACGCGTGGCTTGAGCACGTGTGGGGCGCTGATGTGGTGCTGCACATGGGCACGCACGGGGCGCTCGAATTCATGCCCGGAAAACAGCTCGGGCTCACCCCCGCCTGCTGGCCGGCGGCGCTCATCGGCGAGCTGCCCCACGTGTACTTCTACTCGATGAACAATCCGTCGGAGGCGACCATCGCCAAACGGCGCAGCAGCGCCGTCACGGTGACTTACCTAAGTCCACCATTGCGTGAGGCGGGATTGTACAAGACGCTCCTCACCCTGGAGGACGCGGTGGCGGCCTGGCGCGCCGCCCGGGGTGAAACCGAACGACGCCACGCGTGGGACACGATGCGTGCCCTGGCCGGGGAGGCGCAGATTGACGCCGATGTGCCGCCGCCGGCCGCGGACGAGCCGCCCGCAGCGTACGTCGAGCGTCTCGCGGGCTACCTCGGCACGCTGAAAGAGCGACTAATCCCCGTGGGCCTGCACGTCGCCGGTGAGCACGTGACCGAAGCCGAGGCGGAGGAGTTTCTCTGGGCCGCGCTCATGCACCCGCGGCCCGAGGAGGGCGTCCCTGCTCTGCCCGAACTCGTCGCTCGGGAGTCCGGCGCGGACTGGAGCAGCCTGCCTCCGGGTGACCCGCGGCGGGACGAGATCACCCGGGCGGGCCGCAGCCTCGTGCGTCGTCTGGTTCAAAACCCGCAGGACCCGGTGCCGGCCGACGGCGCCTTCCAACACCGCCCGGCAAGCCCCGAGTGGCAGGTGCTGGCCCGCTTCGCGGGCGATTTTGTCACGCGTCTAAAATCCGCCAACGAGATCCCCGCGCTGCTGGCCGCGCTGGGCGGCCGCTACGTTCCGCCGGCGCCCGGGGGCGATCCCGCCCGGGTGCCGGCAGCCTTGCCCACCGGCCGCAACCTGCATGCGCTGGACCCCCACCGCATCCCGTCGGCGGTCGCCGTCGCCCGGGCGCGGCCGGTCGCCGCCCAGCTGCTCCGCCGCCTCAAAGAGCGGGATGGACGGTGGCCCGAGACCATCGCGTGCGTGCTTTGGGGGACGGACAACATCAAGACCCAGGGCGAGGGCGTCGCGCAGGTGCTGGAGCTGATCGGCGTCCGCGCCCTGCCCGACAGCCTCGGCCGCATGACGCGCCTGGAACTTGTGCCCTTGCAGGAGCTCGGCCGGCCGCGGATCGACGTGGTCCTGACGGTTTCCGGCATCTTCCGGGACATTTTCCCCAGCGTCATGGAGCTGCTCGACCGGGCCGTGCGGCT
>CALFSR010000188.1 GCA_937916565.1 uncultured Bacillota bacterium
ACGGACAAATCGTGGCTCACGAGGATGAGCGACAAGTTCAGCCGTGCCCTGAGGTCGGCGATGGCCTTGAGCACTTGAGCCTGCACCATCACGTCGAGGGCCGTCGTCGGCTCGTCGGCGATGATCACGTCCGGGTGGCACGCCAAGGCCATAGCGATAACAGCGCGCTGCTTCATGCCCCCGCTGAACTCGTGGGGGTAGTGGCTGTAGCGAGCCGGATTGATCCCGACGAGCTCCAGGAGTTCCTTTGCCCGCTGCACCGCTTCTTCCTTGCTTACCTTCTCGTGGGCAAGAATCGCCTCGGTGATCTGGCTCCCCACGGTGAGCACCGGGTTCAGGGCGTTCATGGCCCCTTGGAACACCATCGCGATCTTGGTCCAACGGACGTCCTTGCGGAACGTCTCGTCGTCCATCGACGTCAGTTCCTGGCCGCCAAGCCGGATGGCGCCGCCCACGACCTGCGCGTTGGGCGGCAGCAGGCGCAGGAGCGTAAGCCCCAAGCTGGACTTGCCGCAGCCCGACTCGCCCACGATGCCCAGCGCCCGCCCGGCCTCGAGGCTAAAGCTGATGCCGTCCACCGCCCGCACTTGCCCCTTGCGGGTGCGGTAGTACATCTTCAGGTTCTCGACCGCCAGTTGCGCCATGTGCCCAACCTACCTCTCGTTGCTCCTGCGGTTAAGGATGTCGTCGAGGGTGTTGCCGATGAACACAAAGGCCATGGCCAAGATGGTCAAGGCCAGTCCCGGCGGCAATATCCACCACCACGCCATCTCGCCGAAGGCGCCGAAGCCCCGGGCGTTCTGCAGCATCCGCCCCCAGGTCGGCACCCGCGGGTCACCGAAACCGAGGAAGCTCAACGTCGCCTCACTCACGATCGCGCCCGGCACCAGCAGGACGAGGGAGGCAAACACCAGCCCCAGCACGTTGGGCAAGATGTGGGTGCGCATGATGTATCCGGGGCTCGCGCCGGCGGCCCGGGCCGCCTCGACGAAAGATCTCTCCCGCAGCGTCAGCGTCTGGGACCGCACAAGCCGCGCCACGCCCATCCACGAAAAGACCGCGATGAGGAAGATGAGCGTCCACAAGTTTTTGCCCACGACGCCGACGATGACGATCAAGATCGGCAGGAACGGAATGGAGATGAGCACGTCCACGACCCGCATCAGGAGTTCGTCCACCCAGCGGCCCATGTACCCGCTGACAATACCGACCAGCGTCCCGAGGGTGACCGCGATGACGGCCACGATGAAACCGATCATGAGCGACGTGCGCGTCCCGTACACGAACTGCGACCAGAGGTCAGACCCCAGGTGGTCCGTGCCCAGCAGGCCGTGAAGCCTGCCCGGGATGCGGAACCGGCTTTCGCCCAGGGTAAACTGGGCCGCGCCGGTTGCGCCTGCGTCCGCGGTCAGCTCCAGCACAAAGCGGTATTCTCCGGGCGCGTTGATGAGCTCCGCGGCCAAGTTGGCCAGCGGGTTGAAACCGAGGCGCGTCTTTGTCTGCATGTCGCGCGAGTCGATCCGCTGGGTAGTCCAGCGCACCTCGTTGCGCAACACCCGGGACTCCCACATGGCGTAGCTGCGCCCGTCCGGGGTCTCAAACCGGATCACGGCCCGGCCGCTGGCTCCCCCTTGCCCCGAAAAGGCGTAAGGCACCTGGATGTAAAACGTATCCGGAGGGCTCGACCGGTAGCTGAACGTGTACTCGAGCACGAGCCTCGCCGCGCCCGGCCCCTCGGTGCGCGCCAGCATGACCGGCTCGTTTTCCCGTTCACCCCAAGCGATGTCAACGTTTTCCTGCTCGACGACGCGCCAGTCGTCCAGGAGAAACGCGTCCACGGTAACGGGTTCGTCCCTGTAGCGGGAGAAGAACGCCATCCAGCCCGGGCGGGCCATGCGGTCGGCCAGGAACTGATCTTGCAACGGATCGTAGGGCGTCAGCCACGGGGCGGCCACGCCCAGAAAGAGGAACACCAGGAAGATGGCCAAGCCCAGCATGCCCCGGGGAGACCGCCGGTACTCGGCCCAGATCTCCCGCAGCGCGCCCCGGCGGCGCGGTTTCCCGCCCCGTGCGGCGCTCGCCGGGGCCGGCGCGGGCGCGACTTGGGGGGTCTCGGAGGGACGCGGGTTGCTCACGGCTCTCACCTCAGTCGAATCCGCGGGTCGACCAGGCCGTAGACCAGGTCAGCCAACAAATTGCACACGAGCACGGCTAGGGCAATGATGTAGAAGCAGCCTTGGACAACCGGGTAGTCCTGCTGCAGCGTCGCGTCCACCAGATAACGCCCGACGCCGTACAAGGAGAAAATCGTCTCGGTAATAACGGCCCCCGTAATGAGCCCCGGCAGCGACAAGAACACGAGGGTCACAATGGGCGGCAAGACGCTGCGGAACGCGTGGCGGTACAAGACTTCCCGCTGCGTCAGGCCCTTGGCCCGGGCCGTCAGCACGTAATCCTGCCCGAGGGCGCCGACCACGTTGTTGCGGGTATACAGGTACCACGAGCCGTAACCGCTCAAGGTGACCGCCGTCACCGGCAAAATTAGGTGGTGGACGCGATCGAGAATAATGGCCCAAAACTCTGTCGGAGGCGGCACGCTCATCGTGCCCCGAATCGGGAATATCGGCCAGTAGTAGCCAAAGGCGAGCAAGAGCAGCAGCCCGATAAAGAAGCCGGGCATCGCGTTAAGAAAGAGCGAAATTCCGGTGACACCCATCTCCACGCGGCTTCCCTGCCGGGTCGCCATCTTGGTGCCAAGCCACACCCCGATAAACACGTTGAGGGCAAAAGAGGTTCCCAGAAGCATCAACGTGTTGGGAAGCCGCGAGAGAAGCTCGCCCAGCACTGGCTGGCGCGTGACAAAAGATCGCCCGAAGTCGAAGGTAATCATGCTCTTCAGGTAGAGGACGTACTGCGTGTGGAGAGGCTTATCGAGACCGTACATCTCCCGCAGCAGTTCCTTGACCTCCGGGGTGAATTCCGGGCTCAGCACGAGCGAAACCGGGTCGCCGGGCATGACGCGAAAGATGACGAAGTTAAAGGTCACGATGACAAACAGCGTAATCAGCCCGTAGCCAACCCGGCGCCAAAAGTATGCGCGCGACATGGCAACCCGACCTTTCCTCAAGCGCCCGCCAGACGCCCGCCGGCCCGTTTCGGGCGCAGGCGCCGCTCCTGACGAGCCGGCCGTCCCTAAGCACCGGACGGCGGAGTTCCCCGCCCTGCGGCAGGAAAGGCAGGCCCGCAAGGGCCTGCCTCCCTGCCCGGACGGAAAGCCGGCGGCGGGGCCGCTCCCATGCAGCGGCCCGCGCCCTCCCTCGTTCAGGCTTTACCGGTCAAGACCAGCCCAGAAGTCCTCGTACCGCTCGACGCGGACGTACTCGCCGACGACGTACTCCTTGAAGACGAACGGACCGGTGCCGATCATCATCGTCAGGCCAGGCACCGTCGGGTGCGGCGTCTTCCACGGCTCAAACTCATCGAACTTGGGAACGTTCTCCCAGATGTGCTTGGCCAGGAAGCCGGAGACGTTGTAGGTGTGCCAGTAGCTGACGTTGTCGAAGTACACCGTGATGGTGTAGTCGTCGATGATCTCGCTGTGGCTGTAGTTGCTCCACGCGGCCTGGTACTTAGGCACCCGCTGCGCCTTCAGGTACTCCATGGTGAACTCGATGTCATGGGCCGTGAAGGGCACGCCGTCGTGCCATGTGACGTCCTTGCGCAGCCAGTAGGTCACCTTGGTGCCCTCGTTGCCCTCGGGCGTCGTCCAAGTGCCGACCTCCCAGCGCTCGGCCTCCCAGGGGATGTCCTCGTTGTGGACGGGCTCCGCGGCGATGAGCCCAGGGCCGTACACGAGGCCGAAGATGCGGGCGTCATACGCGGAGGTGCCTACCAGCACGTTGAGGTTGCCGGGCTCCTGCTCCAGCACCCAGCGGACGCTGCCGCCGCGCTCCTGGTTCACCAGGCGGATGTTGAGCGGCGTCCAGATGCTGTTGGACACGCTGCTCGCCGCGCCGAAGCCCAGGTGCGGGACGTAGCCGGTCACGATGTCCTTGCGGAAGGCGTCCATGTACGGACGGGAGTACAGCGGCACGTAAGGCTGCAGCCACGAGAGAATCTCCTGCGCCTCGTAGGCAGCCTCCATGGCCTCGTCGAGGTTGCGCGGCGTCCAGACCTTCTCCGCGGCCGCGTCGTACTCAGGATCCCGCAGGCCCGGGTTGTTGTCGCCGCCGTCGACGTCAAAGGAGGAGTGGAAGAGCGTGTACAGGTGGGTCGGGAACCGGCCCAGACCCCACGCCAGGGCGTACATGTCGAAGTCGCGGTCGCCGCCCAGATCCGTGCTGATCCGCTCGACGATCACGTTGAAGTCCATGGGCTCCGCCTTGACCGGCAAGCCGATGGACCGGGCTGCGTCGGCGACCATCACGCCCAGCATGGCCGAAGTGGGCGCCACTTCCATGGTGGGCGTCAAAATGGTCATCTCACGGAGCTCCTGGCCGGTGCGGGGGTCGATGCGGATGCCGTTGGGGCCCATCCGGTAACCCGCGTCGTCCAGGATCTGCTTGGCCAGCTCGGGATCATAGTAAGCAACATCGGTGTCAGGATTGAAGAAGGGCGAAGCCGGAGGCACGAACTCCGCCAGCGGCAGCATGTAGCCCTGGAAGAGCGAGAGGATGATCTCATCCCGGTCAATGGCGTGCGCCAGAGCCCGCCGGACGACCACGTCATTCAGGGGCGCCCGGCGCATGTTCATCGCCAGGTAGAACATGTGGTAACCCGGGCTGACGGTGATGTCCACGTTGGGATCTGCCATCAGCCGGTCGATGTGGCTCGGCTGCGTAAGACCCGGCAGCACGTAAATGTCGCCGCGCTGCAAGGCGATAAGCCGCGCTTCCTGGTCCATGATGATGGGCAGGATGATCTCGTCAACGTAGGGACCCTTGGTGTCCCACTGGACGCTCTGGGCGAACGCCGCGCCGCTGACGAGAAGGCTCAGCGCCACAACAAACGTCAGTAGTTTGCGCAACAATGTCGACCTGCCTTTCTGAGAAAGATTTATACCCCCGGTCGAGGCCGGGTTCCCATCGGTGCTTGCTGGCTGCAACCTCTCCCCGCTCCCACCACCCCTTGCGCCGCAAAACCCGATGCCGACCGGCAACGGGCGCCGAAAGGAAGCCTCGCCTGGATTTTCTGCTTTCGCCTATCGCTGGAGGCAATCCTTTCGGGCGGCATGAGAAAAAACTGCTATTAGTCATTTTATCCGGCTAGCAACTTCTGTCCAGGCCTGGAAATCGGGCGGAACCATTGGCGATATCGTCCACGCGAAGGCCTTTCTTGCCCAGGCACGCCCCTGGGGCGGAATGCAACCCGCCGGAAGTAGTCCTTGTCTGTCAATATCAGAATGTCACTCACATGCAGTTCGGCGTGGTTTATCCTAGCCTTTGTTAGTTCATATGCATAATTCTGGACGTCAATATCGGCAGGACTCTCCTGCTGCCAGGTAGGATTCGGGTGTACTGGCCACCGCTGGTCAACTCCCGCTCCTCCGCCTTGTGAAACCGCCCCACGGTCGGTTACACTTGCTTCCGGGAGCAGGAGACGCCGGCAGGGTCCGTGCTGGCCACGGCCACGCGTTTAACGCCATCTCCACGGGGGTAGAGCGGATGAGAATTCTGGTTACTGGCGCCACAGGGCAACTCGGGTCGCTGGTGATGGAAAGACTGCTGGCGGCGGTGCTCGGGCGGGAAGTCCCGGTGCAGCACGTCGATGACGCCGAGTATGCCTCCGGACTGCGCCAGGCCGGCTTGCCTGACCCCGTGGTGGACATGATCGTGGCCATGAACCGAGCCATCCGCGCCGGCGCCCTGGACGTGCGTAGCGACGACCTCGTCCGGCTGCTCGGCCGCCCCCCGGTGCCGCTGGCCGAAGCCCTCCGCGCCGTCGCGGCGGGGCGCTGACCCCAAGGGAGGATGTGCGATGCGCTTCCACACGACGTACCTCACCTTTCACACCCGTAAGCGGCAAGAGATCATCGACATCACGGACAAGGTCGAGGCCGCCCTCAAGGCGAGCGGGATCCGGGAAGGCATGGTTCTCGTCAGCGCCATGCACATTACGGCGTCCGTCTTTGTCAACGATCACGAAAGCGGCTTGTGGCAGGACATCCTGGACTGGCTTGAGGGAACCGTGGCGCCGTGGGAGCGCCACCCCGCCCGGGGAAACGATTACTTGCACAACCGGACCGGGGAGGACAACGGCGCCGCCCACCTGCGCAGCCTGACGATGGGGCACCAAGTCATCATTCCGGTGACCGGCGGCCGCCTCGATCTTGGCCCGTGGCAGCGGGTGTTCTACGGGGAGTGGGACGGGCAGCGGCCCAAGCGGGTGATCATCAAGGTGATGGGGGAGTAGCTTGCCCATCACCCCGCGCCTGCGGCGGTTCACTCGAAAACAAAAGCCCCTCCGGACATTGTGTCCGAAGGGGCTTTCTGCTGGTGGACCTGAGCGGACTCGAACCGCCGACCTCTGCAATGCGAGTGCAGCGCTCTCCCGGCTGAGCTACAGGCCCCCGCCGCCTTCGTATTATAGCATCCCTCTTCGCCGGTGTCCATAGGGTGTTGACGCTTCTCGACCGGGTTACACTACCCCGCGACGCCCTAGGCAAGGAGGCGCCCGGCGGTTGACTCTCAAGCTCCCCCTCAAGACGTTTCCCGTCGACGTGCCCATCTTGGGCGCAGGCCCGCTCGTGCCGTGGAGCGCAGGCGCCGTCCAGGAGACGTTTTTCCCCCCGCATGAGTCGGGCGGCGTAGAAGTGGTGGCGTCCGAGTCGGCCCTCATCGAGCTGGCGCGCCGCATGGAGCGCGGCGATTGGGCTGCATGGCAGCAACACCGTCTCGCCCTAGCCGCCCTCGCCCTCACCGTGCGCCCCGGAAACGAGCGCCTGCTGGTGGAGGAGCATTGCCGGGAGAGATGGCGGCAGGTGGGCCTTGTCCCCTACCCGTACCAACTGGCCACGTGCCGCAAGGTCATTGCCGAGCTGGACGGGCGCGCGATACTCGCCGACGAGGTGGGGCTCGGCAAAACCATCGAGGCGGGCATGATTCTCAAAGAATATATGCTCCGAGGTCTCGTGCGCCGCGCCCTCATCCTGGCCCCCGCCTCCCTAACGTGGCAGTGGTACCTGGAGCTCAAGGAGAAGTTCGGAATCGCTGCCGCCCTCCAGCGGAGCGAGTACGACTGGGAGCGCTGCGCCGTGGTCGTGGCGTCCCTGGACACGGCCAAGCGCCCTCCCCACTGCGACATCATCCACGGACTCGAGTACGACCTGCTCATCGTCGACGAGGCGCACAAGCTCAAGAACGCCCGCACCGCCAACTGGCGGTTCGTAAGCGCCATCCCGCGTCGGCGGTGCCTGCTCCTCACCGCAACGCCGGTGCAAAACGACCTGCGGGAACTGTACAACCTGATTACGCTGCTCCGTCCCGGCACGCTGGGCACGTACCGTCAGTTCCAGCGGCGATTTGTGCTGGACAGGCGCACGCCCCGGGATACGAGCACGTTGCGAAAGCTGCTGTCGACGTGCCTCGTGCGCAACCGGCGCGGGCCCGGAACGATAGAGCTGCCGCCGCGACGCGTGCACGCGGTGCCCGTGGAGCTTTCCTCCGCGGAACGGCGTTTCTACGAGGCGGTCAGCGGTTTCCTGCGCGACGAATACCGGCGGGCCGGCGCGACGAGCGGCGTCCTGGCCCTCATTACGCTCCAGAGGGAGCTGTGCAGTTCGGTGCCGGCCGCCATGGAAACGCTTGCCGCCCTCTGGCACAAAGCCCGTGACGGCGACCTAAGGGAGCGGCTAGGGCGCCTGTTGGCCATGGGTGAGCAGTTGGCGCGGACGAGCGCGAAGGCCGACCGCCTGCTGGAGTTGATTCGCTCCAGCGACGAGAAGTTCGTCGTCTTCACGGAGTTCCGCGCGACCCAGCTGTTTATCCGCTGGCGCCTGGAGCAAGCGGGCATTGCCGCGCTCGGTTTTGACGGGACCATGTCCGCCTCCAAGAAAGAATGGACCCGGCAGCTGTTCCGCCACGCAGCGCAAGTGCTGGTGAGCACCGAGGCGGGCGGCGAAGGGCTTAACTTCCAGTTTTGCTGCCACGTGGTGAACTACGACCTCCCCTGGAACCCCATGCGCCTTGAGCAGCGCATCGGGCGCGTACACCGGCTCGGCCAGACGCGGGAAGTGCACATCCACAATTTCGCCACCCGGGACACCGTCGAAGAATACATTCTCTACCTGCTCCATGAGAAGCTCAACATGTTCCACGCGGTGCTCGGCAACATGGACGCCGTCATGGCGCGGCTCGCGATGGAAAGGTCGTTTGAGCAGGCAATCGCAGGCATCGTGCTGGGAAGCGAGGAGGCCGGAGACATCCGGCGGCGGCTGGATCGCCTGGGCGCTGAGCTCGAAGCGGCACGGGCGTCCGCTCTGGAGGACAGCCTGCTGGACCGCATCCTGGGCCATCCGCGGGCGTGGGAGGCAGCGCGGTGAAGCGTGGGCTAGCCTCGAAAGTCGGCGCGGGGGAACGTCCCGTCGCAGCTCCCTTCACGGGCGATCCGGTGACGCTGCAGGGATTCACAGCCGAGCTTCTGGCCGCGCTGGGCGCCCGGGTCGAGCCGGTCGGAGACGACGTGCGGGTGGAGCTGTCGAGTGCGCAGCTCGCCGCCCTGGAGGACCTGCCGCAGTGGTCATTTCCTCCCTCCGTCCTCCCAGGGCCCGACGCGCTGGTGGTGCTGCGGTTCACCTTTGACCCGCGGCGCTCCGGCGGAGAGGCGGAACTCATCAGCCCCGGCAGCGAGCGCATGGCGGGCATGATCCGGGCCGCCCTGGGAAACGGCCGCCTGGGGCGGGCGTGGCTGCGGGCCGGCGGGCTCGAGCCGGAGCGCGATCGCCCCTACCTCGTCTTTCACTTCCTGGTCACCTACGTCGGCCACCAATCCCGCGAGCGGGTGTTGTCCGCGGCGGTCGACCTCGTGGCGGCTGAGGCGTTGGTGCTGACTGAGCCCGTAGGGGATCCGTGGCTCTTGAAACCGAAGGGCGACGGCACCCCGGCCGACCCGCCACGGCTCACTTTGGGTGAGGCCCACACGCTGGCGCTGGACGCCCTCGGCCGCGCCATCGGGCAATCCGACGGCCAGTGGTTGGCGGACGCCAGGGAATGGTTTGAGGGGGAGCTCGAGACGCTGCGGCACTACCGCTACGCGGCCCACGAGGATGAAGAAGATGACAGCCTGGCGGCCGCGTGCGCGGTCCGCCTGCGGGAACTTGCGGCACTGGCCCGGCCGCACGTGCGGGTCCGGGCCGAGGCGGCGACGCTCATCTACATGCCCCTCGTGCGCCGCTTCGTTGGGCGTAAGGCGTCGTGGTACAACCCGTTCTTGAACTGCGCCGTCCCCGGGGCCCCGGCTCGAGCCGGCAGCGGCCCGGGCGGGCCGCGTCAGCTCGCGCCAAAGCCTTCTGCGAGGTAGAGGTCCCGGCGCTGGCGGTAGTTCTCCACGCCGCGCATAATCCGGGCGTGGTCCTCCGGCGACAGCGGGCGCACGACGCGCGCGGGCACGCCCATGGCCAACACCCCTGGCGGGATGGCGGCCCGCTCGGGTACGAGGGCGCCCGCGGCGACGACCGCCCCGCGGCCCACCCGGGCGCCTGAGAGCAAGATGGCGCCCATGCCGATGAGCGCCTCGTCCTCGACCACGGCCCCGTGGATGACGGCCGCGTGGCCGATGGTGACCCGCTCGCCCACCTGCACGGGATAGCCTTCGTCCGTGTGCATGATGACGCCGTCTTGAACGTTGCTGTCCTTCCCGATGCGAATCGGCTCGATGTCGCCCCGCAGGATAGCCCCGAACCAGATGCTGACGCCATCAGCCAACTCGACGTCGCCTATGATCTGCGCGCTGTCGGCAACAAAAACGCGAGCGCCCCTCTTGGGCTGCCGCCCGCTCAAAGGACGGATCATGCCGGAACCCCTTCCCAATCGCAATCATGCAGGGGTTCGGCGCCCGCCCGCGATCTCCTTGCCCCTTGCCCGCGCCTTGCTACCCGGCGCAAAAACCGGTGCCGGCCGCGCACGCGGTACACGTGGAGGCCCGGCATGCGGGACAAACGTGACCCGTGGCCGCAAAAGCCGCGGCCGCTTCGGCCGCGGGCCCACCGGCCAAGGCGAACGGCAGTGGGCAGCGGGTGTCGCAGCGGCCGCACAAGGGGGCGTCGCATACGTGGCAACGTTCATGCCGGCAACTGCGGCACATGGCCCGGCCGCATCGCGCGCAAGGGGCGTAGCAGGCCGTACACGCGAGGTCTCCGGCTTCGCAGAGGTAGACC
>CALFSR010000189.1 GCA_937916565.1 uncultured Bacillota bacterium
CCGCTCATCACCCACAGGGGCGTCGGATCGGACAAATCCTCAAGCAGAAGCACGTCGGCCCGCCGGCCCGGCGCGATGCTACCCACATCGTCCTCCATGCGGTAGTACATGGCCGGGTTCAAGGTCGCCATCCGGTACGCCGCGGCGGGCGGCAAGCCGGCGTCCATCGCGACCCGGACCAGGTGGTCCATGTAACCGTTGGCGGCGATCCAAACGGGCGACGGCCCGTCGGCGGTCAGCATGATCCGGTTGGAGTTCGCCAGTTCCCCGCGCACGGCCGCCGCGAGCTGGGGCAAGTCCGGTCGCAGCGAACTGTGGCGAAGCATAACATACAGGCCCGCCCGGAGCCGATCCATGACCTGGGCAGCATCGATGGCCTCATGGCACGAAGTAAATCCCCGCTGGGCAAGGCGCATCACCCGAGCCGCCGAGGCGCCGGCGCTGTGGCCCTCCACCCGCTTTCCCAGCGCCCGGGCGCGGGCGATGTAGTCCAGCAGGACCGGGTCTCCCCGCTCCACCATTGACCAACGCGTAAATTCCCCCACCGCCACCACGTCGTCGCGCCCTAGCACCGGCGCCAGTCGCCCGGGCGCAAACAGCCGTTCCTCGTCCGGCCAAAACGAGCGGGAATGGGGCGCAAGAAACCAGCGCACCGACACCGGCATAGCGCGAAAGGCGTCGAGCAGGCGCGAAAACTCTTCGACGCTGAGCAGCGCCATCCAGGGATATGTGTCGGCCACGACCGAAGTTGTTCCCCGGGCTGCCAGCTGTTCCAACGTCACGACGGGCTCGGCGACCAAGTTCAAATGGCAATGGGGCTCCACATAGCCGGGTACCAGGACGCCGCCATCCGCGTCGATCACCGCGTCAGCGGTCGCGCCGTCGCCGCGGGGCATGAGGGCGGCGATGCGGCCGTCCTCAACGACGACGTCGAGGGCCAAGAGATCACCCGTAAACACGTCGAGCACACGCCCGCCACGGATGACCTGCCTCGGCGGGCGTGTGGGTGCGGCGGAAGGCGTCAACGCAAGCCACCTCCCGGATTTGCGGGCTTGCGGCCAGGCCGCGGACCGCAACGGGCCCCTTCAGCCGTTTTCCCGCTTCCCATCGACATACACGGGTTTCAGTTCCGCGCCGGGACAGCGAATCCTCCGCCGGATTGCGGCGGCAAGGAGATCGGGGATTCGCTGCACAACTTTGATCCAGATCGGACGGACGCGCCCGGTCATAGGTTTGCTCGGAGGTGGCTCGGTTGTCCAAGGCCGCAACACTGCATACGATCGGCGTCGTCGGAGCGGGTACAATGGGTGCGGGCATCGCCCAGGTCGCGCTGGCAGCAGGGTTCGAGGTGCGCCTCGTCGATGTCGCGGCGGACCTCGTCGAGCGGGGCAGGACGCGCATCGCGGCGCAGCTCGAGCGGGATGTAGAGAAAGGACGCATGAGGGCCGCCGACGCCGGCGCCGCCTTGGCGCGGCTTGTGACCGGAACCGACCGGCAGCTCTTGGCCGCCGCCGACATCGTCATCGAGGCCGTGACGGAGCAGCTCCCGGTCAAGCTCGAGGTATTCGCCGCCCTGGATCAGGTGTGTCGTCCGGGCGTGATCTTGGCCAGCAACACGTCGGGCTTAAGCATCACCGCCATGGCGGCCGTCACCCGCAGGCCGGACCTCGTCGTCGGCATGCACTTTTTCAATCCGGCGCCGGTGATGAAGCTCGTCGAAGTGGTGCGGGGCACCCATACGTCCGACGACACGGTACGGACCGCGGTGGATCTCGCCCGGCAACTGGGCAAGGAACCGGTCGTGGTGGCCGAATCGCCGCTTTTCATCGTCAACCGGATCCTGTGCCCGATGATCAATGAGGCCATCTTCGCCCTTCAGGAAGGTGTGGCGAGCGCTGAGGACATCGACCGGGCCATGATGCTGGGCGCCAACCACCCCATCGGCCCCTTGGCCCTCGCGGATCTCGTAGGCCTTGACACGCTCCTTTTCGTGCTGGAGACGCTGCATCAGGAAACCGGTGACCCAAAGTACCGGCCGGCACCGCTTTTGCGCAAGCTCGTGCGGGCCGGCCGCCTCGGCCGAAAGACCGGCAGCGGGTTCTTCGAGTATGGCCGCTGATCACCCCGGCTGACCCGGGAACGATCGCGTCAGGCCGGGGCCGCGGACGGCGTCGCGGCCCTGGCCATGCCCTGGGCCTCCAGCCCGGCGCGCACGACGGCAGCGTGAAGACTTAGGGTCACGCGCCGGCGGCCAAGCGTAGGCAGCACGCCTATCCGGGCCAACATGCGCAGGGGCTGCTGCCCGACGCCGCCGATGTAGAGCTGGCGTCCGGAGCGGCGCAAATCCTCCGCCAGGCGCCCCAGCATCAAGGCGCCCGACTCATCGAGGCTGGTCACGGCGGAAAAGTCCAGCACCAGCACGCGGGCCGGCAACCGCTCGAGCTGCTCCCTCAGCCGCTCGACCCCGACGAACAAAAGGGGGCCCTCCACGGCGACGACCTCCACGTCCGGATGGACGGCGATGGGGCTGGTCCGTCCCCGCTCAGCCCATCCCAAGACCGCGTTTAGGGCTCGGGTGCGAACCATCGGCTTCGCCAGTTCCGCCACGGCAAACAGACCCGCGAGGGCGACGCCGGCGGCGACGGCGATGGTCAGGTCCTGGACGACCGTCAGGACCATCGTCACCACCAGGGTCGCTCCGTACGTCCAGCGAGCCCGGGGCACGAGGCGCAACCCCTCCAAGTCCGCCATGCGGACCGCAGTAACCATGAGAATGGCGGCCAAGGAGGCGAGGGGAATGCGGGACGCCCACGGCCCGAAGACGTACACCAAAAAGAACAGAAACACCGCGTGGAGCATGCCGGACAGCCGTGTCTTGGCGCCGCTCTTCGCGTTAACGGCGGTACGGGCGATGGCGCCGGTGACGGGTACGCCGCCGACCAGCGCGGATACAAGGTTGCCGATGCCTTGGCCGATGAGCTCCCGGTTTCCGTTGTGACGCTGGCCCGTCATCACGTCTCCGATCTCGGCCGAGAGAAGCGCCTCGATGCTCCCCAAGAGGCAGATAGTGATGGCCGGCATGAGCAGCTGGCCCAGCAGGCCGGGCTCCGGCCACGGCAAGGCGACTTTGGGCAAACCGGCCGGCAGCTCACCCACCAAGTAGGGCGTATGCACGATCAACTCATTGACGAGTACACCAGCGAGCAGCCCCCACAAAGACGCGGGGATGGAGCGGCGGAACCAGCGCAGGGCGATGAGCATCCCGGCGGCGGTCGCGGCGGCGACGATAGGCTCCTGCCAAGCGGCGTCCGCCTGGGAGAGAAAGATGATAACCGCAATGCCGTTGGTAAATCCTGCGATTACGGCGTAGGGCAAATACTTGACAAAGCTCCCCAGGCGGAGAAGCCCTAGGGCCAGCTGCATGACGCCTGCCATGGCGCCCGCTATGAACATGCCCTCCACCCCGTGGCGCTGGATAATGTCCACGAGCACCACCGTCATCGCGCCCGTCGGCCCGCTCACGTTCACGTTGCTGCCGCCAAAGAGAGACGTGGCAAAACCGGCGAAGATGGCCGCGTACAATCCCGCTGCCGGTCCAGCGCCGCTCGCTATGCCGAAGGCCAGCGCCAGGGGCAATGCGACCAGCGCCACCGTCAACCCGCCCAAAATGTCGCCCCGCCAGCGCCTCCACAACGTGCCCATCGCCACGGGCTATCCCCCTCCCGCCTGATCGCCGTCGGCCAAACAAAAAAGCGCATGCCCAGCCAAGGACGCACCTTGACCGGCCATCCGCTTGGTAAGCTCCTGCGGGGTTAGCTGACGGGCTCGGGCTACCAAGCTGCCCTACCCGGCGCAAGCCGGGACTCACCCCAACATCCTGGGTCCCCCGCGCCCTTGCCGGGGCTTCGGAGAAAGGATCGCGACGGCCTCTTGTTCCGCTAATCGAGACTGTAACGCTTCAAAGATTACCACAGCCGCCACAAAAATCAAGCCCGCTCCCGGTGGGAACGGGCGGAATACCGCTAGAGCAGCCGCCACTGGCGCAGCCGGTCGAGCACCTCCGGCGGCTCGCTGGTCCAATCCGGTTTCTCGTGGACGCGGGCCGTACGCATAAGGTACGCGATGTAGAGCGCCCGGACGGTTGCCCGGTCAACCCCCGCGGCCCGGAGGGCATGGGCCACCATTTCCCACGGGTCTTTCCAGCCGGTGCGCTGCAAGGGACCTGCGAGCTCCTGGAACCGCTCCATGACCTTGTCCCGCATGGCGACGCCCAGGTAGTCATTGACGACCGCCATCGCATGGCCGTACTGCTCCGCCCGCCGGTAGAAATCCCACATGCCGCCGCTCACCGTCGTCGCCGCACCCCGCCCGACGTCAACGCCGGGCGCCCTTACTGGGCGCCCGGACTCTTCCACAGCTTGCGCAACACCGCTTGCAAGATGCCGCCGTTGCGGTAGTATTCGACCTCGACCGTGCTGTCGATGCGGGCGATGGTCCGGAAGACAATCACGGACCCGTCAGGCCGCACGGCCCGCACGGTGACCTCCTGGCGCGGCCGCAGATTTTGCAGGCCCTCGATGTAAAAGACCTCTTCGCCCGTCAAGCCCAGGCTCTTGCGGCCCTCGCCGGGCATAAACTGCAGAGGCAGCACGCCCATACCCACCAAATTGCTGCGGTGGATCCGCTCGTAGCTCTCGGCGATGACGGCCCGGACGCCCAGGAGGAAGGAGCCCTTGGCCGCCCAGTCGCGGGAGCTCCCCGACCCGTATTCCTGTCCTGCGACCACGACGACCGGGATCCCGGCTTCCTTGTACTTCATCGCCGCGTCGTAGACCGGCATTACCTCGCCCGTCGGCAAGTAGCGGGTCCAGTTGCCCTCCCTGCCGGGCACCAGTTCATTGCGGAGCCGGATGTTGGCGAACGTGCCCCGCATCATAACCTCGTGGTTGCCCCGGCGCGACCCGTAGGAGTTGAAGTCGCGCGGCGCCACGCCCCGCTCCTTTAGGTAGCGCCCCGCCGGGCTGTCCGCCGGGAACGCGCCCGCCGGCGAGATGTGGTCGGTCGTGATCGAATCCCCCAGCATAACGAGGGCGCGAGCGCCGGAGATGTCCCCGATCTCGCCGACCTCCTCAGGCATGTCGACGAAGAAAGGCGGCTCCTGCACGTACGTGGAATTCACGTCCCACTCATACAGGTCGCCCTCGGGCACCGGCAGGCTCTGCCACTGCTCGTCGCCGTCAAAGACCGACGCATAGCGCTCCCGGAACATCTCCGGCTTCAGCGCCCGGGAGATGGCTTCCCTGATCTCCTCCTGCGACGGCCAGATGTCCCTCAGGTACACGGGGGCTCCATCGGAGCCGTAGCCGATCGGATCGCTGGTCAAGTCGATGTCCACGGTGCCCGCGAGCGCGTAGGCCACCACAAGGACCGGCGACGCCAGGTAGTTGGCCTTGACGAGCGGGTTGACGCGGCCCTCGAAGTTGCGGTTGCCGCTCAAGACCGCCGCTGCGACAAGATCCTGCTCCTTGACGACCTGCGCCACCTCATCGGGCAGAGCGCCGCTGTTGCCGATGCAGGTCGTGCACCCGTAGCCGACGACGTAGAAACCTAGCTGCTCCAAGTAAGGCAGCAGGCCGGACGACTGCAGGTAGTCGGTGACGACACGGGAACCCGGCGCGAGGCTGGTCTTGACGTGGGGAGCCACCTTAAGGCCCCGCTCGACGGCCTTCTTGGCCAGCAAGCCCGCGCCCACCATCACCGACGGGTTGGATGTGTTGGTGCAGCTGGTGATGGCCGCGATGACGACCGACCCGTGGGTCAGCTCGGTCGCCTGCTTCGTCGCCACTGCGACGCCCCCGCCGGCCGCCTGCGGGTCGCCCTTGCCAAAGTAGTCCCGCAGCGCTGTGCGGAACGACTCGTGCACCTTGCCCAGGGCCACCCGATCCTGCGGCCGCCGGGGCCCGGCCAGGCTCGGCTCGACCGTGCTCATGTCGAGCTCGAGGACGGTCGAGAACTCCGGCTCCGGCGTCTCGTCGGTCCGGAACAGTCCCTGCTCCTTGTAGTACCGCTCCACCAGGTCGACGAGCTCCGGATCCCGGCCGGTGAAACGGAGGTACCGCAAAACCTCGTTGTCTACCGGGAAGAAGCCCATCGTCGCGCCGTACTCGGGAGCCATATTGCCGATGGTGGCCCGGTCCGCGAGCGGCAGCCGGCTCAGCCCTTCGCCGAAGAACTCCACAAACTTGCCGACGACGCCGTGCTTGCGCAACATCTGCGTGACCGTCAACACAAGATCCGTGGCCGTCGCGCCTTCGGGCAGCTGACCCGTCAACCGGACGCCGACGACCTCGGGGATGAGCATGTAATACGGCTGGCCGAGCATGACCGCCTCGGCCTCGATGCCGCCGACGCCCCAGCCGACGACGCCAAGACCGTTGATCATGGGCGTGTGCGAGTCGGTACCGAGCACGCTGTCGGGGAAAACGACCGGCTCGCCTTCGATTTCGCGCCACTGGGCGACCTTGGCCAAGTACTCGAGGTTTACCTGGTGCACGATTCCGGTGCCCGGCGGCACCACACGGAAGTTGGCGAACGCCTTCTGCGCCCAGCGCAGGAGGGTGTAGCGCTCCTTGTTGCGCTCAAATTCCTTCTGCACGTTAAAGAAGAAGGCATCGGGCGTCCCGAAGGCGTCGACGATGACCGAGTGGTCTATCACGAGGTCCACCGGGATCAAGGGGTTGATGCGCTTCGGATCGCCGCCCCGCCGGGCGATGGCCGCCCGCATGGCCGCAAGGTCAACCACCGCCGGCACGCCGGTGAAATCCTGCAGCAATACGCGTGCCGGCATAAACCCGATCTCCTGCTGCGGCACGTCTCCCGGCCGCCAGCGGGCCAGCGCCTGCACCTGCTCCTCGGTCACCGCGAAGCCGTCACAGTGGCGGAGCAGGCTTTCCAAAAGCACCCGAAGCGAAAAGGGCAAGCGGGATACGTTTGCGATCCCCGCCTTTTCCAGGGCGTCCAGACGGTAGATCACCGCCCGGCCGCGGGCCGTCTCCAGGGTTCCTCGACTCCCAAACGCATTGACGACCGCCATAACGTTCTCCTTTCCCTTGCGTGAATCCGCGCAGCGTCAACCAGCGCAAAGCCACCCAGTGGCCGCGTGCGGCAAATCTCTGCTTCCCAGGGGCATTGTACCACAACGCGAACGCGCTGTGCCGTTTTGACGCCCGGCGCCCCCTTCGGGTATGATCAGGTCGGGTCCCCCCGGAGGTGAAACCCGTTGAACGTGCGCTTTCCCCGTTCTCCAAAAGGGCGCATTCCCCATGCGCGCCTATTTGGCAAGCAGCTGCGGGCCCTGCGCAGCGACGAGTACATTGCCCACCTGCTCAAGCAAAACCTTGAGCTCAAAGCCCTCGTGCGCGCGCTCGCGGAAAAGCTGCTCGATGGAAAGCCGCCGCGGGAGGTGCGCCGCATCCTCCAGGACGTCCTCATCGAGCAGCGCCGCATCTACAACGAGGCTCTTACCCGCCACGCCATCAAGCAGGCCGACAATGTCGACGAACTGTTGGCCATGCTGGACGAGATCCGCGAAAACGACGGCGACGCCCACGACGACACCGCCTGAAACAGCTCTAGCCGCTGGACCTTTTTTGTCTTCGACGGTTATGACCCTGCGGGCGAAGGCGCGTCCTCTTCGCCCAGCGCCGCCACAACTCCCTTGATTAGCCGTACGAACTCGCGCGCGACCCGCGCCGTCGTTTCCATGACTTCAATATGATTTAGCGGCTGGGGCAGCATGCCCGCCGCCATGTTGCTGATACAGGAGATGCCCAGCACCCGTACCCCCATGTGGCGGGCCGCGATGACCTCAGGCACCGTGGACATACCCACCGCATCCGCTCCTAGCGTGCGGAAGGCCCGGATTTCCGCCGGCGTCTCATACGTAGGGCCGCTCAGGCCCATGTAAACGCCCTCCTGAACGGAAACTCCCTCCCGCTCCGCAACGCTGCGGGCCACCGCCCGCAGCTCTGGATCGTAGGCGTACGTCATGTCCGGGAAACGGGGGCCGAAAGCGTCTTCGTTTGGCCCAAGCAACGGATTGGCGCCAAAGAGGTTGATATGGTCCGTTATCAGCATCAAGTCCCCGGGGCGAAAGGCCGGATTCAACCCGCCCGCAGCGTTGGTGACGATGAGCGTCGCCACCCCGAGCTCCCGCAGGACCCGCACCGGGCGAACGACCTCGAGCATCGAATAGCCCTCGTAGTAGTGGATGCGGCCCTGCATGGCCCACACGGGCACCCCGGCCAGCTTCCCGGCGATCAGCCGGCCCTTGTGGCCCATCACCGTCGAGTGTGGCAAGTGCGGGATCTCCCCGTAGGGCACGGCTACGGCCTCGGTCATCTGCTCCGCCAAGTCGCCGAGCCCGGACCCGAGAATTAGGCCGATACGCGGCCGAAGGTCGGTACGTCCGGCCACGTACGCCGCCGCCGCCCGCACCCGCTCAAGCTCTGTCATCGCGTCGCCACCGCCTCTTTCGACGGCGGGAGACCCGCCGTCTACGACTCGCCCAGTTGCCCTTGTTCACCGGGTATCGCCGCGCGGGCGAGCTGGTCGGCCCGCTCGTTCCACGGGTCGCCAGAGTGACCGGCGACCTTCACCCACTCCACCTGGTGGGACCGGAGCACGTCCAGCAACTGGAGCCATAAGTCTTGGTTGTCCACGGGCTTGCCCGCCGCCGTCCGCCACCCGTTTGCCTGCCAGCGTCTTACCCATCCGAGCCGGAACGCGTTTACCACGTACGCGCTGTCGCTGTGCATTCGCACGCGGCACGGGCGCTTGAGCGCTTTCAGCGATTCGATGGCGGCCGTCAATTCCATGCGCTGGTTGGTCGTATGGCTCTCGCCGCCGCTCAGCTCCCGGCGGTGCTCTCCAAACAGCAATACCGCGGCCCACCCGC